>JBEKKH010000037.1:0-25030 GCA_050010815.1 Streptosporangiaceae bacterium
TGGAAGGAGTTTGAGCTCGAGCTGATGCGCGATTCCCGTGACAACGTGGTCGTCGTCTGCTCGATCGAGAACATCGACCCGATGGGCGTGCACACCGGCGACTCGGTCACCGTCGCCCCGGCCATGACGCTGACCGATCGCGAGTACCAGCGGATGCGGGACACCGCGATCGCCATCATGCGGGCGGTGGGCGTGGACACCGGCGGCTGCAACATCCAGTTCGCCGTCGAGCCGCAAACCGGCCGCCTGGTCGTGATCGAGATGAACCCCCGGGTGTCGCGGTCGTCCGCACTGGCCTCCAAGGCCACCGGCTTCCCGATCGCCAAGATCGCCGCGCGTCTGGCCATCGGCTACACGCTCGATGAGATTCCGAACGACATCACCGGACAGACTCCGGCTTGCTTCGAGCCCGCGCTGGACTACGTGGTGGTCAAGGTGCCGAGGTTCGCGTTCGAGAAGTTCCCAGGGGCTGATCCCGCGCTCACCACCCACATGAAGAGCGTGGGGGAGGCGATGGCCATCGGCCGTAACTTCGCCGAGTCGCTGCAAAAGGCGCTCCGTTCGCTGGAGAGTAACCACAGTTCGTTCGGCTGGAAAAATCCCCCAGGAGACAGGGCGAGCCTGCTGCGTGCCTGCGAAATTCCGCACGATGGCAGGCTGGCCACCATCCAGCAGGCTCTGCGGGCGGGTGCCAGCCGGGCTGACGTAGTCCGGGTAACCGGCATCGATCCCTGGTTCATCGAGCAGATCCAGCACATCCAGCAGGTGGCGGACCAGGTCGCCGCGGCGCCCGCCCTGGACGCGCAGCTGTTGCGGCTGGCGAAGCAGAACGGATTCTCAGACGCTCAGATCGCCGAACTGCGCGGGAGCCTGGAAGCCGTGGTCCGGGAGATCCGCTGGGGGCTGGGCGTGCGGCCGGTGTATCACGCGGTCGATACCTGCGCGGCGGAGTTCGCGGCCCGCACCCCGTACCTGTACTCGACCTATGACGACGGGAACGAGGTGCCGGAAGGCACCACACCGAAGGTGATCATCTTGGGCAGCGGGCCGAACCGCATCGGCCAGGGGATCGAGTTCGACTACGCCTGCGTGCACGCCTCGTTCGCGCTCACGGAGGCGGGCTACGAGACCGTGATGGTGAACTGCAACCCCGAGACCGTATCGACCGACTACGACACGTCGGGTCGGCTGTACTTCGAGCCGCTCACCCTTGAGGACGTGCTCGAGGTGGTCCGCGCGGAACAGGCGACCGGCCCGGTGGCAGGGGTAATCGTCCAGCTCGGCGGGCAGACGCCGCTTGGGCTGGCGCGGGCCCTTGAGGCCGCGCGCGTTCCGGTGGTGGGCACCTCTCCCGATGCGATCCACCTGGCCGAGGACCGCGCCGCCTTCGCCCAGGTGCTGGAAAAGGCCGGACTGACCGCGCCGAGGTACGGGACCGCGATGTCGGCGGAAGAGGCGGTCCAGATCGCCCGCGAGATCGGCTACCCGGTGCTGGTACGGCCCTCGTACGTGCTGGGCGGCCGCGGCATGGAGATCGTCTACGACGACGAGACGCTGCGGTCGTACGTGGCCCGGGCTGCGGAGGCGGGTCCCGGCCATCCGGTGCTGATCGACAGATTTCTCGACGACGCGATCGAGGTCGACGTCGACGCGCTTTACGACGGGTCCGAGCTCTACCTCGGCGGCGTCATGGAGCACATCGAGGAAGCCGGCATCCATTCCGGCGACTCGGCCTGCGCGCTGCCGCCGATCACGATCGGACGCAGTGACATCGAGCAGATCCGCGCGGCCACCGAGGCGATCGCCGCCGGAGTGGGCGTCCTAGGGCTGCTGAACGTGCAGTACGCGCTGGCCGGGGGAGTGCTGTACGTCCTTGAAGCCAATCCCCGGGCCTCGCGCACGGTACCGTTCGTCTCCAAGGCCACGGCGGTACCGCTGGCCAAAGCCGCAGCCCGGATCATGCTGGGCGCCACCATCGCCGAGCTCCGCGCCGAGGGCATGCTCGCGCAGGTCGACGGGGGCCGCCTGCCCCTGGACGCGCCGGTGGCGGTGAAGGAAGCTGTGCTGCCGTTCGGCCGGTTCCGCGATCTGACCGGCCAGGGCGTGGACACCGTGCTCGGCCCGGAGATGCGCTCGACCGGCGAGGTCATGGGGATCGACGCGGTGTTCGGCACGGCGTATGCGAAAGCTCAGGCCGCGGTCTACGGGTCGCTGCCGGTGAAGGGAAGAGCGTTCGTGTCGGTGGCGAACCGGGACAAGCGATCGATGATATTTCCGGTTAAGCGCCTGGCCGACCTGGGCTTCGAGATCTGGGCCACGGAGGGAACGGCGGAGGTGCTGCGCCGCAACGGGGTTCGTGCCAAGATCGTGCGAAAGCACGGCGACGGTCCCGGCCCTGCCGGTGAGCCGACCGTGGTAACGCGGATCCTCGCGGGCGAGGTGGACCTGATCGTGAATACGCCGTTCGGCAGCCCCGGACAGTCCGGCCCGCGCCTGGACGGTTATGAGATCCGCACCGCCGCGGTGCGTCGCGGTATTCCTTGTGTCACCACGGCCGCAGGCCTGGCCGCTGCCGTCCACGGGATCGAGGCCACTATCCGCGGTGAGGTGGGGGTGCGGTCACTGCAAGAACACGCCGCGCTGCTCGGCCGCCCCTCTCGTGGGTGAGGCCCGTGGCGCCCGTGCAGATTCGCAGTACCGTGCTGACCGTGCGGCGTGTCGACGCTTATCACGCCCTGACGCTGGTCGCGCCGGCGATCGCGGCCAAGTTCAAGCCGGGCCAGTTCGTCACGATCGCCGTCGGCGGTCCGCACACCTCGATGCTCGGACGGCGGGCTTTCGCCGTGCACGACGTGCGTGCCGATCATGGCGGCACGGTGGAGATCGTCTTCGATGCCAGCGGACCGGGCACGCAGTGGCTGGCGGGGCTGCGGGCCCGGGACTCGCTCGATACGGTGGGGCCGCTTGGCCGGCCGTTCCCGCTGCCCAAGGACCCGTCGAGTTGCCTGCTGCTCGGAGTGGGCTACGGCAGCGCGCCGCTGTTCGCGCTCGCCGCGCGGCTGGCCGAACGCGGCTGCAGTGTTGACTACCTGCTCGGCGGCCAGAGCGCGGACCGCGTCTTCGGCGCCCTGTCCGCCCGGCGTAGCGGGCGTTCCGCGGCGGTGGCCACCGCCGACGGCTCGTTCGGCGCCCGCGGTCACGTCACTGCGCTGCTCGAGCAGGTCATCCGCGAGGCCCGCACCG
The DNA here is from genome assembly GCA_050010815.1 of Streptosporangiaceae bacterium. GTDB lineage: Bacteria > Actinomycetota > Actinomycetes > Streptosporangiales > Streptosporangiaceae > Palsa-504. The sequence goes on from JBEKKH010000037.1 coordinate 3,244, forward strand.
ACGTGATCTATGCTTCCGCGCCGGTGCCCGTGCTGCGGGAGGTGACGGCCATCGCGGGCCGGTACGCGATCCCGGTGCAGGCCTCGGTGGACGTGCCGATGGCCTGCGGCACCGGCGTGTGCATGGGGTGCGTGCTGCCGGTCACGGGAAACGATGGAGTCACCCGGATCGTGCGCTCGTGCGTGGACGGGCCGGTATTCCGCGGCGACCTGGTTCGCTGGGACGACATGGGGACCATCCCCTTCGACGCCCTAGGCGCCCCCGGCTGGTCGGGTGCCAGCCCGGAAGGACAGCATCTCAATGCCAGTTGACATGCGGGCCAGGATCGGTCAGGTCGAGCTGCCCAACCTGGTGCTTACCGCGTCGGGCTGTGCGGGCGCCGGCCGCGAGCTGGCCCAGTTCATTGACGTGGCCCGGGTCGGCGCGCTGATCAGCAAATCGATCATGTTGGAGCCCAGGACCGGCAATCCGGCGCCGCGGCTGGCCGAGACGCCGAGCGGGATGCTCAGTTCCGTGGGCTGGCAGGGGCCGGGCATTGATGCGTTCTTGCAGCGTGATCTGCCCTGGCTGCTGTCACGGGGCGCCCGGGTCGTGGTCTCGATCGCGGGCCAGACCATCCGCGAGTACGCCGAGCTGGCCGCCAGGCTGTCCGACACGGCCGGCGTCACCGCCGTCGAAGTCAACCTCGCCTGTCCCGATGCGCAGGACACGGGCCGGCCGTTCGCCTTCGACCCGCAGCGGGCCGGCAGCCTGATCACGGCGGTTCGGGGTACCGCTAGGTATGACATACCCGTGTTCGCCAAGCTGTCGCCGGACGTCACCGACCTTGTGGCGGTGGCCGGCGCCTGCGTCACGGCCGGCGCCGATGGGCTGTCGCTGATCAATCCGCTGCTGGGCATGGCCATCGATCCCGTCACCATGCGCCCGGCGCTGTCCGGCACGTACGGCGGACTGTCCGGCCCCGCGATCAGGCCGGTCGCGGTCCGGTGCGTCTGGCAAGTACGGGAGGCGTTTCCCGGCGTGCCGATCATCGGGATGGGCGGTGTGCGTACCGGCCGGGACGCGCTTGAGCTCCTGCTGGCGGGCGCCTCGATGGTCGCCGTAGGAACCGAGATCATCCATGACCCTTCGGCGTGCTCGCGCGTCCTCAGGGAGCTGGAGGAGGAACTGGCGGCGATGGGCGTGGACCGGGGCGCCGATGTCGTGGCCCAGGCTCACGGCCGGTTTCCGCGCGGCGTGGCGGGACGGACCTAGTGATAAGAGTTCACGGGATGGAGACATGTCACATCTTGAACGATCAATCAAAGGAGTGGCCGTGAGCAACCCGGCGCCGGTGGCGGTTGCGCTCGACGCGCCTGACCTGGAGACGGCAGCGCGATGGGCGGCGATGGTGACCCCACACGTGAGCACGGTGAAGGTCGGGCTCGAGCTCTACCTGCGCTATGGTCCGCAGGTGGTGGCCACCGTCCGGGGTGCCAGCCGGGTGTCGGTATTCCTGGATCTGAAGCTGCACGACATCCCGGCCACCGTCGCCGGGGCCGCCCGGGCGGTCGCGCGGCTGCGGCCCGATGTGCTCACGGTGCACGCGGCCGGCGGCACCGACATGGTCCGCGCCGCCGTCGAGTCGGCGCCGGACACGATGGTGGCGGCGGTCACCATCTTGACCTCGCTCGGTGACGGCGATCTCGCCCGGATCGGCCTGGCCGGCCCGGTGCCCGCGGCCGTCCTGCGGTTGGCCACCCTCTCGGTGGCGGCAGGCGCACAGGGCCTGGTCTGCTCCCCGCACGAGGTCTCCGCGGTCCGCGCTGAGGTGGGTCCCGATGTGACGCTTATCACCCCAGGCGTTCGCCCGGCCGGAAGTGCGGCGAATGACCAGGCCCGGTTCGCTACCCCCGAGGAGGCCATGCGAGCCGGGGCCGACCTGCTGGTGATCGGCCGGCCCATCACCCGTGCCTCGGATCCCGGTGCCGCCGCCGCGGCCATCGCCGCGTCCCTGCGCCGGCTCGGCGGGGCCCGCCTGGGGTGACCGGACGCGGTCGCGGCCCGGCTCTGCGGCTCGGCAATCATCCGGCCCGCCAATATGGTGACTCGGGGTGACGTATTCTTCACCCAACAAGTATGATGGCATCCCGTGCGCGTACGGTCTCGGTGAGGCGGGTGATTACCACCGTCACAGTTGAGACTCGCGTGGCTTATTACCCTTCGAGTTACCCTGGTGTCGTAGTGAGATGAGCAAGACATGTTTGCCGAATCCGTGACGCGCCGAGCCGGCGTCAGTCTCGCCGGACGCCGATGGCATACGCTGGCGTCCTGTGGCGATGGCGGCGAGAAGGCACTTCTCAGAGGCTTTGACCGGCCGGCCGGACGCGCAATGATAACTCTAAGTAATAACCTGAACACGGTAAGTAATATATTTCAATTTGTAATGACGTAAACGAGGGTTTGCGTTGCCTAAAGGGTACGTGATTGGCTAGTTTCCCCTCCCGACAAACCTTTTTCCGACGAAACCCGAGGTGACCCCGAGTGGCTCTTCCTCCCCTCACTCCCGAAGAACGTGCCGCAGCACTTGAGAAGGCTGCCAGAGCACGCAAAGAACGCGCCGAGGTGAAGAACCGCCTCAAGCGCGGAGCCACCAGCTTGTCTGAAGTCATCAAGGAGGGCGGAACTGATGACGTGATTGGCAAGATGAAGGTCTCGGCTCTCCTTGAGTCCCTGCCCGGCGTGGGCAAGGTCAGGGCAAAGCAGATCATGGAAAGGCTTGGTATCGCGGAATCGCGCCGAGTTCGCGGACTCGGCACCAACCAGCGCTCCGCGCTTCAGCAAGAGTTCGGTGCCGATATCTGAACCGCGCGGCAGGCGGGAACCGAGTCCTGGTAGTGCCGCGGTCGCGACCCCGGTGCATTCGCGGCTGACCGTGCTCTCCGGGCCCTCTGGGGTCGGGAAGAGCACGGTCGTCGCCGAACTCAACAGGTCTTGTCCGCAGATCTGGATTTCCGTGTCGGTGACGACACGGAAGCCGCGTCCCGGAGAAGTGAACGGGCGCGAATATCACTTTGTCGATGACGGCGAGTTTGACCGACTGGTGGCCAGCGGAGCGTTGCTTGAGTGGGCACGGTTCGCTGGCAACCGGTACGGCACGCCGCGTAAGCCGCTTTTCGAAAAGCTTGAAGCCGGTGTTTGCTGTCTGCTCGAGATAGACGTGGCTGGGGCGCGGCAAGTGCGGCGCGCCGCCCCCGATGCCCGGCTGGTGTTCCTGGCCCCGCCGTCATGGGAGGAGCTGGTGCGCAGGCTGACCGGGCGGGGCACCGAGCCGCCGGAGGTGCTGGCCCGCAGGCTGGCGGCGGCGCAGGAGGAGCTCACTGCAGCCGGGGAATTCGATGTCACGCTGGTGAACACATCGGTCAAGGACGTCTGCCACCAGCTGGTAGCCTTGATGGAGCAGTGACCTACGGAAGGCAAAACGTGGCAGGGACTCAGGTCGCCGAAGGCATCATTAACCCGCCGATCGACGAGCTACTCGAAGTCGTGGACAGCAAGTACCGGCTTGTCATCATGGCCGCGAAGCGCGCACGGCAGATCAACGCCTATTACTCGCAGCTCGGTGAGGGCCTGCTTGAGTACGTCGGGCCGCTGGTGGAGACACGCATCCAGGAGAAGCCGCTGTCCATCTCGCTTCGGGAGATCAGGGAACGGCTGCTCAGCGTCGAGATCCTCGAGGGCTGACCGGGGCTGATGAGTCCATGCCGGGACGGGTCGTTCTCGGTGTCGGTGCGGGTATCGCGGCTTACAAGTCGTGCGAGCTGCTCAGGCTCCTGACGGAGTCCGGGCATAGCGTCCGGGTGATTCCCACCCCCGACGCTCTCCGGTTTGTCGGTGAGGCCACGTGGGCGGCCCTGTCCGGTGAGCCGGTGACCACCGACGTGTGGACTTCAGTGGCCGAGGTGCCCCATGTCCGGCTCGGGCAGTCGGCCGACTTGGTCCTGATCGTCCCGGCGACCGCGGACCTGATGGCCCGGGCCGCGGCCGGGATGGCCGGAGACCTGCTGACCGCCACCGTGCTGACCGCCAGGTGTCCGGTCATCTACGCGCCGGCCATGCACACCGAGATGTGGGAACATCCCGCTACCGCGGCGAACGTGTCGCTGTTGCGCGATCGTGGTGCCATCGTCCTCGAGCCTGCGTCCGGCCGCTTGACCGGCGCGGACAGCGGCCCCGGGCGGCTCCCGGAGCCGGCTGAGATTTTTGCCGTCGCGAGTCGGGTGCTGGCGCGCCGCAGTCACCAGGGCCCGGGCCGCCCGTTCTGGCTGGATCTGGCCGGCCGGCGCGTGGTGGTGTCGGCCGGCGGCACCCGTGAGGAAATCGATCCGGTGCGGTTCATCGGCAACTGGTCGAGCGGAACGCAGGGTTACGCGCTCGCCCGCGCGGCCGTGGCCCGGGGAGCCGAGGTGGTCGTGGTCGCGGCCAACGTCGCGCTGCCGGATCCGGCCGGGGTCAAGGTCGTCCGGGTGATCTCGGCCCGTGACATGGCCGATGCCGTTACCGCCGCCGCGGCCCAGGGGGGTGGAGCCGACGCGGTGGTGATGGCCGCCGCGGTGGCGGACTACCGGCCCGCCGTACGGAACGCGGCCAAGCTGAAAAAGGACGGACAGCCGCCCGAGCCACTGGCGCTGACCGAGAACCCGGACATCCTGTCCGGACTGGCCGCCCGTCGTGCGCACGAGCCGGGGCGCAAAATTCTGGTCGGCTTCGCGGCCGAGACAGATACCGCGGCTGACGCCGCTCAGGCTAAGCTGTCCCGCAAGGGGTGTGACCTGCTCGTCGTCAACCCCGTAGGGAACGGGCTCGGCTTTGGCGCCGTCGACAATGAAGCTGTCGTCTACGGTGCCGACGGGACCGTCACCCAGATCCCGCGCGGACCCAAGGAAGCCCTCGCCGACGTGGTATGGGACCTGGTGTCCGCCCGGCTTGGGTAAGCCATCCGGCTCAACTGACTGACCGGATGGACCGGATAGACCGGATGAACTGCTGAACCCGGATAAACTCACCGCAGTCCCTGGAGCGAGGAGAAACGACGTGGCGCGCCGCCTGTTCACTTCTGAGTCGGTTACCGAAGGTCATCCTGACAAGATGGCCGACCAGATCAGCGACGTCATCCTAGACGCCATGATCAAGGATGACCCCGGCAGCCGCGTGGCGGTGGAAACGCTGATCACGACCGGGCAGGTCCATGTGGCCGGCGAGGTCACCACCAAGACCTATGTTGACATACCCGGCATCATCAGGGAAAAGATCCTCGAGATCGGCTATGACTCCTCGGCTAAGGGCTACGACGGGGCGTCGTGCGGCGTGTCGGTCTCCATCGGGTCCCAGTCGCCGGATATCGCCCAGGGTGTCAACGACGCGTTCGAGTACCGCGAGGGCGAGGGGACCGACGAGCTTGACCGTCAGGGGGCCGGCGATCAGGGGCTGATGTTCGGCTACGCCTGCCGCGAGACCCCGGAGCTCATGCCGTTGCCGATCATGCTCGCGCACAAGCTCGCCCGGCAGCTGTCCGCGGTCCGGCGCTCGGGTCAGGTGCCCTACCTGCGCCCGGACGGCAAGACCCAGGTAACGATCGAGTACTCCGGGGACACCCCGGTGCGGCTGGACACGGTCGTGGTCTCCACCCAGCACGCGCCCGATATCAACCTCAAGGAACTGCTCGCCCCCGACATCAAGGATTACGTGGTCGACCCGGTCCTGGCCGACGCGGGCATCGACAGCGACGGCTTCCGCCTGCTGGTCAACCCGACCGGGCGATTCGAGATCGGCGGCCCCATGGGTGACGCCGGGCTGACCGGGCGGAAGATCATCATCGACACCTACGGCGGCATGTCCAGGCACGGGGGAGGAGCCTTCTCCGGCAAGGATCCGTCCAAGGTCGACCGCAGTGCCGCCTACGCGATGCGGTGGGTAGCCAAGAACGTGGTCGCGGCGGGGCTGGCGGACCGGTGCGAGGCTCAGGTCGCCTACGCGATCGGCAAGGCGACGCCGGTGGGGTTGTTCATCGAGTGCTTCGGCACAGAGAAGGTGTCCGTGGAGCGGATCCAGGATGCCGTGCTCGAGGTCTTCGACTTGCGGCCGCGGGCCATCATCTACGCGCTGGACCTGCTGCGTCCCATCTACGTGCAGACTGCCGCCTACGGGCACTTCGGCCGGTCCGAGCCCGACTTCTCCTGGGAGCGGACCGACCGGGCGGACCAGCTCCGCAGCGCCGTGGACTTCTGAGCGCCCGGCGGCGCCCGGCGTCCTAAGTGGCCCGACCGCCCGTCCGGTTCTGGTAGGACGGAACCGTGGGACAGGGGACGAAGGGGTCGAAGGATCAGGCGGTCAGCGCGCGGTTGCCCGTGGCCCGGGTCGCGGTGGATATCTCCCTCGCTCACCTCGACCGTCCCTTCGACTACCTCGTCCCGGCCAGCATGGACGATACAGCCGTGCCCGGCTGCCGGCTGCGGGTGAGGTTCGCCGGCCAGCTGGTCGACGGTTATCTCCTGGAGCGCACCCAGACCAGCGAACACCAGGGTCGGCTGGCCCGGCTGGAGCGGGTCATCTCGCCTGAGCCGGTGCTCACCCCGGAGATCTTCGACCTGTCCCGCGCGGTGGCTGACCGGTACGCCGGCACGCTGGCCGACGTGCTCAGGCTGGCCATCCCCCCGCGGCACGCGACCGCCGAACGCGAGACCCCGCCCCAGCCCGACCAGCCCCAGCCCGACCAGCCCCAGCCCGACACGGGACCGGCGCGGCAGCCCGAGCCTGGCTCGTGGGTGCGCTACCCGGCCGGGGCCGCATTCTTGACCGGGCTCGCGGCCGGCCGGCCGGTCCGGGCCGCCTGGTCGGCCCTGCCCGGTCCGCACTGGCCGGCCGAGATCGCGATCGCCGCCGCGACCACCGCCACGGCCGGACGCGGCGTGGTCATCGTGCTGCCGGACGCCCGTGACCTGGAACGCGTCGGCGCGGCGCTGGCCGGTGCCGGCGTTGGCCATGTCTGCCTGAGTGCTGATCTGGGCCCCGCCGAACGCTACCGCCGCTGGCTGGCGGTGCGCCGCGGCCTGGTCCGGGTGGTGGCGGGTACCCGGGCCGCGATGTTTGCCCCGGTTGCTGACCTCGGCCTGGTGGTGCTCTGGGACGACGGCGACGACCTGCACGCCGAGCCGCACGCCCCCTACCCGAACGCTCGTGAGGTGCTTGCCCTGCGTGCCCACCGGACCGGCGCGGCCGCCCTGATCGGCGGCTTCGCCCGCACCGCTGAGCTCACGCAGCTGGTCGCGGCCGGGTGGGCCAAGCCGCTGACCGGCCAGCCGGATATCCTGCGCCGGGTGGCGCCCGTAGTCCGGCCCGCTCCCGACGAGGCCGAGCTGGCCCGCGATGCGGCCGCGATGACCGCGCGGCTGCCGAGCCTGGCGCTGCGCACGGCTCGTCTGGCCCTGCCGGACGGCCCTGTCCTGGTGCAGGTGCCGCGGCGGGGCTATCTCGCCGCGATTGCCTGCGACCGGTGCCGGGCCCAGGCCAGGTGCGCTACCTGCGCCGGGCCGCTAGAGGTCGGCGGCTCAAACGAGGTCCCCGACTGCCGGTGGTGCGGCGCCCTGGCCGCGGACTGGAGCTGCGCTCGGTGCGGGTCGGGTCGGCTGCGCGCGCTGGTCACCGGCGCGGCGCGGACCGCCGAGGAACTGGGCCGGGCCTTTCCCGGAGTGCCCGTGCGCACCTCCGGAGGCCAGCATGTGCTGGCGACGGTGCCGGCCCAGCCCGCGCTGGTCATCGCCACGCCCGGAGCCGAGCCGGTGGCCGCCGACGGCTACGCCGCTGCGCTGCTCCTGGACGGCTGGGCGCTGCTCGGCCGGCCCAGCCTGCGCGCGGCCGAGGAGGCCCTGCGGCGGTGGATGAACGCCGCCGCCCTGGTCCGGCCCGCCGGGCCGGTGGTGGCGCTGGCCGAGGCGTCGCTTCCGGCCGTGCAGGCTCTGGTCCGCTGGGATCCGGTCAATTTTTCCGAACGGGAGCTGGCGGAACGGACCGAGCTTGGTTTCCCGCCCGCGGTGCGGATGGCCTCGGTTACCGGAACCTCCGCCGCGGTGGCCGAGTTTGTCGGCTCGGCCGAGCTGCCCGCCCAGGCTGAAGTGCTCGGGCCGGTGCCCGCCGAGCCCGGCACGGGCCGGGCTCCCGGCAGCCATTCGGAACCGCAAGAACGCGCCCTGATCAGGATCAGCCGGGGAGATGGCCGCACGCTCGCCCGTGCGCTGCACGCGGCGCAGGCGACCCGGAGCGCGCGCAAGGACGGTGCCAGCGTCCGGGTACAGCTCGACCCGGCCGAGGTCGCATGACGACTAGACTAGGTGAGGCCGGCGCCGCGGGAGGAGGGGCGCTCGCTATCGGTTGTCCAGGAGGGTTTTTGTGAGCGTCAAGCCGATCCGTCTGTTCGGTGACCCGGTGCTGCGCACGCCGGCCGAGCCGGTCCGCGACTTCGACGCCGAGCTGCGCAGGCTCGTCAAGGACCTTACCGAGACCATGCTGGACGCGCCCGGGGCCGGGCTGGCCGCCCCGCAGATCGGGGTGGGCCTGCGGGTTTTCACCTATCACGTGGACGACAACGAGCCGGGGCACCTGATCAACCCCTCGCTCGACCTGTCCAGTGACACCGACGAGGACGACGAGGGCTGCCTGTCGTTCCCCGGCCTGGCCTACCCGGTCACGCGGGCGTGGGGCGTGGTGGCTAAGGGGTTCAACATGCACGGGGACCCGGTCACCATCGAGGGCACCGAACTGCTGGCCCGCTGCATCCAGCACGAGACCGACCACCTAGACGGCATCTTGTTCATCGACCGGATGGATCCCGCTCAGCGCAAGGCGGCGATGAAGGCGATCCGCGAGGCCGAGTGGTGGGGCGATCCCATCCCGCAGGTACGGGTGTCTCCGCACCAGACGCTGGGCCAGGCCCTGTAGCATGCGCCTCGTGTTCGCGGGTACCCCCCAGACGGCGGTCCCGGCGCTTGACGCGCTGCTCGCCTCCCGTCACGAGGTTGTCGCGGTCGTGACCAGACCCGACGCCCCGGCGGGCCGGGGACGCAAGGTTGAGCCGAGCCCGGTGGCCCGGCGGGCCGAGGCGGCGGGCCTCGAGGTGCTCACTCCGGCCCGACCCCGGGACCCGCAGTTCCTCGACCGGATGCGGGAGATCGCCCCAGACTGCTGCCCGGTGGTCGCCTACGGCGCGCTGCTGCCGCAAGCCGCCCTGGACATTCCGGCCCGCGGATGGGTTAACCTGCACTTTTCTCTGCTGCCTGCGTGGCGGGGGGCGGCACCGGTGCACCACGCCATCCTGCACGGCGACGACGTCACCGGCGCGAGCACGTTCGACCTCGTGGCCGAGCTTGACGCGGGCCCGGTGTACGGGGTGCTGACCGAGCCGGTGCGGTCCGACGATACGACCGGCCAGCTGCTTGACCGGCTGTCGCACTCGGGCGCGGACCTGCTCGTCGCCACGCTCGACGGGATCGAGGACGGCACGGTCCACGCCGTTCCGCAGCCGGCCGAGGGCGTGAGCTTCGCGCCGAAGATCAACCCGGCCGACGCGCGGGTGGACTGGAAACTACCGGCGCACGTCGTTGACCGGCTGATCCGCGCGTGTACGCCCGACCCGGGAGCCTGGACGGAGCTCGATGGCACCCGCATCAAGCTCGGCCCCGTCTCGCTGAACGAACCGGGCCACGGCTCCGGGGCCCGTAACCCCGGAACTCGTATCCCCGAGGACGCGCCGGACCTCGGCCCCGGCGAACTGCTGGCCGCCCGGCATGAGGTGTTCGTCGGCACCGGCTCCCGCGCGGTGCGCCTCGGTGAGGTCCAGGCGCCTGGCAAGCGCCGCATGGCTGCCTCAGACTGGGTCCGCGGCCTGCACGCCGGCGCCCCGGTGCGGTTCGGCTGACGTGACGGGTCCCGCCGAGCAGCCTCGCAAGCCCTCGGGCACGGCCCGGCCCGGCCGCCCACGGTCCGGCCAACCCCGGGCCGGTGCGAGCCGGCCGCGTACGGATCCGGCCCGCCGGGCCGCCTACGACGTCTTGCGCGCGGTCGATGAGCGAGACTCCTACGCTAACCTGCTGCTTCCCTCCGTGCTGACCGAACGTCGCCTGACCGGCCGGGATGCCGCCTTCGCCACCGAACTGACCTACGGCACGCTGCGCGGTCTCGGCACCTACGACGCGATCCTGGCCGCGTGCAGCGACCGCGACCAGCTCGATCCGCCGGTCCGTGACGTGCTCCGGCTCGGCGTCCACCAGCTCCTGGCCACCCGGGTCGGCAGTCACGCCGCCGTGGCGACCTCGGTCGACCTGGCCAAGGAGGTGTGCGGGCCGCGTCCCTCGGGCTTCGTCAACGCGGTGCTGCGCCGGGTGTCCACCCGCGATCTGGACGCCTGGATCGCGATCGTCGCGCCGGACCGATCGCGGGACACGTCCGGCTACCTGGCCGTCCGGTATAGCTATCCCCGCTGGATCGTCGACGCCTTCCGGGACGCGCTCGACGGACCGGCCGGCGCCGCCGAGGTCGATGACGCTCTCGCGGCGGGCAACCTCCGGCCGGAGGTCGTGCTCGCGGTCATGCCCGGCGTGGACCGGTCGGCGATCGCGGCGGGACCAGCGGGCGAGCTCGCGGAGCCTACCCGCTGGTCGCCGTACGGCCTGCGGCTGGCCGGTGGCGACCCGGCCCCGCTGACCGCCTCCGGCCAGGTCGCTGTCCAGGACGAGGCAAGCCAGCTGGCCGCGCTGGCCTTGTCCCGCGTCGGGCTCACCGGTCCCGACGAACTCTGGCTCGATCTATGCGCGGGCCCTGGCGGTAAGGCGCGGCTGCTGAGCGGGCTGGCCGCCGCCCGGGGCGCGCGCCTGGTCGCCTCCGACGTGCGCCCGCGCCGCGCGCGCCTGGTCCTTCAAGCCCTCCGCCGCGCCGAGCAAGCCCCTGCCGAGCAAGCCCCTGCCGAGCAGGTCCCCGCCGTGCATACCGACGCCGTCGTGGCCGCCGATGGCCGCCGGGTGCCCTGGCCACCGGGAACGTTCGACCGAGTGCTGGCCGATGTGCCGTGCTCCGGGCTCGGATCGCTGCGCCGCCGCCCCGAAGCCAGGTGGCGCAAGACGCCGGCGGACGTGAAGGAACTCGCTGCGCTGCAGCGCGAGCTGCTCAACGCGGCCATCGATTCGGCCCGGCCCGGCGGCGTGATCGCCTACGTGACCTGTACCCCGCACATCGCCGAGACCAGGGACGTGGTCACCGCCATCGCCGACGGCCGGGACGATGTCACCGTCTTGGACGCCCCGGCCGTCCTCCCTGAGGTCCCCGGCCTGCGCTGCCCCGAACCCAGACGCTCCTCCGACCCGCGCTGTCGCCGGTTCGCCCAGTTCTGGCCCCATCGCCACGGCACCGACGCCATCTTCCTCGCCCTGCTGCGCCGCGGCTGATCCCGGCCTTCCCTGGCCGGACTAAGTCCGGGTGAGCGCCTTCGCCGTCCCCACCCTGCGGTTTCCGATGTCGGCCCGCTGACCCTGGGCGTAGCCGTCGCTGTAGCCCCGGCCGCTGTAGGTGACGCGGGTCCGGCGGGTCACCGGATACGCCTCCTCCAGCTGACGGCGGATGACGACGGCCCGGTCGGCGAGCACGAGCGCGGTGCTCGGCCCGGGGCGAGTTTCCCCGTCCGCGTCCGCGGCCGCGCGGTCCTCCGCCGACCTCACCCGGGTGATGACGGCGGTGACGAAGCCGAGCAGCCAGCTGCGGCGCCAGGCCCGCGAGCTGCGGACCCCGACGGGAACCACGGTCGTGGTCAGGCCGTGGGCCATCTGGAGCAGCAGCGAGGTGTAGAGGATGTCGACGCGCTCCAGGTCGGAGGCGAAGCCGAAGATATGGATGCGGGCGCCAGGCCGGCTGGTGGTCAGCAACACGCACTGGCATCGCATGGCGCCGGCCAGCCCGGCCAGCATGTGGGCCCGGACCTGCGCCCACGGGTTGTCGATGTCGATGATCCGGCTGCCCGGCCGGTCGGTGTCCGGCCGGGTCGCGGCCAGCCGGGCCCGGTCGATGCCGTAGCGGGCCATCAGCTCCGCGGCCTTCGCGGTGAGCGCCTCGGCCTCCGGCGGAGTCACACCCTCCGCCTCCGCCTTCGCCAGCAGCTTGCGTACTCGGTCAAGCAGGGCACTTGACGGTTCCGAACGCATAAGCAACCTCCAGTCGGTACCTATCGAACCTACTATCGAACTGTAGTCTCGCGGTACGACATTTTCGCCATCGCGTTCCCTCCGGCCGGTCTCCATCCGGCTGGCGGGAGGTCCTTATCCTCACACTGGGGATCGGGCTCGCATCCCGGCACTCTACACTCGGGTAACTATGGCCGTTCAGATCTCGCCGAGCATCTTGTCCGCCGACTTTGCCCGGCTCGCCGATGAGGCCGCCGCAGTGGCCGGAGCCGCCGACTGGCTGCACGTGGACGTCATGGACAACCACTTCGTGCCGAACCTCACCATCGGACTCCCCGTGGTCCAGGCACTGCTCAAGCACACCACCCTGCCGCTCGACTGCCACCTGATGATCGAGGATCCGGACCGGTGGGCCCCGCAGTACGCCGAGGCCGGAGCGGGCAACGTGACGATCCACGCCGAGGCGGTCCACGCCCCGGTGGGGACGCTGCGCGCCATCCGGGCCGCGGGCGCGCGCGCCGGACTTGCCGTCAACCCGGGCACCGCGGTGGAACCGTACACCGATCTGCTGCCCGAGATCGACATGCTGCTGCTCATGACGGTAGAGCCGGGCTTCGGCGGCCAGCACTTCCTCGACATGGTGCTGCCTAAGCTGCGCCGCGCCCGCTCGCTGATCGGCGGCCGGGACACCGCGATCTGGATCCAGGTCGACGGCGGTGTCCACGAGGAGACCATCGAGCGGTGCGCAGACGCAGGCGCGGACGTGTTCGTGGCCGGGTCGGCCGTCTACGGCGCAGACGACCCGGCCCGCGCCGTTCAGGGTCTGCGCGCCCAGGCCGAGCGCGCCACCGCCCACGCGGCCTGGCGGTCCTGATCGGCTCATCGCCTCAGAGGCTCAGCGCCTCAGCGGCTCAGCGCCTCAGCGGTCAGGCCGAACCAACCGGGCTCGCGCTATCCGGGCTAGCTTGCCCGCCCGTCCCGGATGGCGCCTGCGGCTCGGTGCGCTGCACGAAGTCCTTGCTGCGGATGAGCAGCAGCGAGCACACCGCGCCGACGAGCGCGAGCGCCCCGGTCACGTACAGCAGGTCGTTGAGGCCGGCCGCGAACGCGGCCTTGAGAGCCACCGCGACCTCGCCGCGGCGGGCCGGAGGCAAGCTGGCAATCAGCTGGCTGACCTGGCCCTGCCGCACCATGGCGACGATACGCGGGGCCGACGACGCCACCGGCGACGCATGCGTCAGGTTGTGCTCCAAGGCGGAAGTGAAGATCGAGCCGAGGGCCGCGATACCCGCGGCTATGCCGATCTGCCGGAACGTCGAACTGACACCCGAGGCCATCCCGGCCTTCTGCGGCGGGACCACGCCGATCGCGGTCGAGGCGAGCGGCGGGTTGACCATGCCGCCGCCCAGACCGGACACGATGAAGCCGGGGATCAGGTGCGTCCAGTTGCTGCCGCCGGTCAGGCCGGCCATGATGATCAGCCCGACGCCGACGAGGAGCAGCCCGGGGCCGATGAGCCAGCGGGCGGGCACATGCTCGCTGAACCGGCCGGCGATCGTGGCCGTGACGAACTGGGCACCGCTGATGATGGCCAGTCTCAGGCCGGCGTCCTGCGCCGAGAAACCCTGGATGTCCTGCAGGTAGATGACCAGGTAGAGCAGCACGGCGTAGAGCGACCCGTTCATCGCGAAGGCGGCGATCGAGCCGCCCGCGAAGGTTGGCACACGCAGCAGCGACAGGTCGAACATCGGATGCGCGATGCGCTTCTCGGCCACGATGAAGCCAGATAGCGCGACCACGGCAAGCACCAGGCAGATGATGACGCCCGTGTCTGACCAGCTGTTCTCGCCCGCCCGGATCAGGCCGTAGATCAGGCTCACCAGCCCGCTGGTCAGCAGCACGAACCCGGCCCAGTCCGGCGGCGTCGGGTGCGGCGACTTGGACTCCTGCACCCGCCAGGCCGTTATCGCCACGCCGAGGACACCGATGGGCACGTTGACCAGGAAGATTCCCCGCCAGCTCCAGTCGGTGGTGATCACACCGCCAAGCACCGGGCCCAGCGCCGTGGCCACGCCGGTGATCGCACCCCACACGCCGAACGCCACGCCGCGGTCCTTGCCGCGGAAGCTGTGCCCGAGTAGCGCCAGCGACGTGGCGAACATGATCGCGCCGCCGACGCCCTGGCCGCTCCGCGACAGGACCAGCATCAGCGGGTCCTGGGCCACGCCGCACAGCAGCGATCCCAGCGTGAAGATAACCAGGCCGATCTGGAACAGCCGTTTCCTGCCGTACCGGTCAGCGAGGACGCCCGAGGTCAGCAGCAGCGAGGCGAGGGTCAGGGCGTAGGCGTCAAGGACCCACTGCAGATCGCTGAACGAGGCGTGCAGCCCGCCCTGGATGGCGGGCTGGGCCACGATCACGATCGTGACGTCGAGCAGCAGCATGAAGGTGCCCGTGCAGACAGCCAGCAGCGTCCACCACTTCTTATCCATCGTTCCCTCCCTCAACAACCGCCCGTGACGGGCGCCGATCACTATGCTGCAGCAGGAATACGTAGAATCCGCGATGGCGGCTGATTGTGCCTGATCTCGACTTCATATAGCCTCGATAGCGTGGAAAACATCTTGCTGGATGCTGTCGATCGTCAGATCATCCACATCTTGACCATCGAGCCCAGGGCGTCTTTCCGCACCATCGCCGAGGTGACGCAGATCTCCGACCAGACCGCCGCGCGGCGCTACCGCAAACTCAGCGAGTCGGCCGAGCTGCGTGTCCTTGGCGTGGTAAACGGACCCCGGGCGGGCTGGGTCGACTGGTACGTCCGGCTGCAGGCCACCCCCGGCGCCGCGGATGCGATCGCCGAGGCCCTGGCTCGCCGGGCCGACACCAGGTGGGTGAACCTCGCGTCGGGCGGGACCGAGATCATCTGCACCGTTCAGGCGAGTACCCCGGAGCAGCGCGACGCCCTGTTCTTGCGCGGGCTGCCGGGCAGCCGCCGGGTGGTGCAGATCTCCGCGCACTCGATCCTGCACAACTTCACCCCCGGGGCATGGCATGGCGTCAGGCAGGCGCTGTCCGCCGGGCAGATTGCCCAGCTAACCCAGCTGGTCCGGACCGCGCAGCCGGCCCCGGACGACGGCCCCACGCCGACCGACGGGGTCGGCCTGCAACCCGAGGATGCCCCGCTGCTGGCCGAGCTGGGCCGGGACGGACGGGCCAGCCACGCGGCACTGGCCACCGCGATCCACTGGCACGAGTCCACGGTGAGGCGCCGGATCGAGGAGCTGCGCCGCAGCGGGCTGCTGCACTTCGAGGTGGACCTGGACAGCCACACGCTGGGCGTGAACCTGCACGCCATGCTCTGGCTCACGGTGGAGCCGTCCCAGCTCGACGCGGTGGGGCGGGCCCTGGCCGGGCACCCGGAGGTTCCGTTCGCCGCCGCGACCACCGGCCCGACCAATGTGGTCGTCACCGCTGCGCTCCGCGATACCCAGCACCTCTACGAGTACCTTACCGGCCCGCTGGCCGCCTTGCCCGGGGTGACCTCGGTCGAGACCGCGCCCATCATCCGCACCCTGAAACGCACGGGTCCGGTGCCCTGAGGGCCTGACCTGAGTGTCGGCCTGGTGGAACGCCGGGAGCTTATCCCCCCTCAGCGGCAAGCTCCCGGCGTCCCGAACGCCCCCTCGTTCGTCCCCGACGGTGTGAGTCAGGACAGCGGCATCCGCCAACGCCTTTTCCAGGATTTTCCGCGCTCACGACCAGCGATCGATATGCCCGATGAGCTCGCCAAGCCGGGTGATGACCGCGTCGGGGGCGGCAGCTTCGTACGGGGGCACATCGGAGTTCGCGATGAGGACCGCGCGCATGCCCGCGCTCTTGGCCCCGTGAATGTCGTCGTACGGCCGGTCGCCGACGAACACGCACGTCGCGGGGTCGGTCTCGCCCAGGGCGGCCATGGCCGCACGGAAGGCCTCAGGGTGCGGCTTAACCCAGTCGATCTCGCTGCTGTAAACGGCGCCGTCGATCAGCTCGAAGACCTCGTCCCGGACGAAGATCTGCTCATGGGCGCTGCGCGGCCACATCGTGTTGGACAGCACGCCCACCTTGATGCCCCGCCGCCGCAACTCGCGCAGCAGCTCGCCCGCATCCGGGTCGGTGAACGTGTGCGGGTCCCAGGCCTCGAAGTAGCTGGCCAGGAAGTCGACGGAGGCGGTAACCCCGGCCCGCTCGAAGATATGGTCCAGCGTCCAGCTCTGCTGTGATTGTTCGCCTAGCTGCCACAGTTCCATCTCGGCGGCGCGGACCGCGCTGGCTATCGCCGCCGCTTCGGCCGCCGGATAGTGCCGAGCGCACACCGACAGCCAGAGTTCACCCAGGTCAATGCCGTGCCACGGGGTCAGTGTCCCGCCCCAGTCGAAGATGACCGCCCTAATCGCCACACCAGAATCCTACGCAGTGGCGGTGCGTGCGTTCTTGACAAAATCGACCTTTTTACTCGACTATAGGTACGTGTCCCCTGGATATGTAGCCGTGAAGACCCAGTTGCTCAGCCGGTCCGATATGCCGGACGAACCATCCGGCCGCCTGGGCACCGCCGTGGTCCCGGAAGCCGGCCCGGGCCACCCGTGGGACGAGCGGGTGCCGCCGCCAGGCCGGGATGCGACGTTGCTCGCGGTGGTTCCCATCCCGGGGACGGGCACCTCGCTCGCGATCGTCGGCTACGCCATCGCCACCGACGGCACCGCAGAACGCACGCCGCTTCCCGACAAGCCGCCGGCCGGCCGGCCGGCCGGTTCCTGGCCGATCCTCGACCATGCGCAACGCCGGGTCTGGGCCGGGGACCGTGAGATCGGCCTGACCTTCCAGGAGTTCGAGCTGCTGGCCTTCCTCACCGCGCATCCGGGCACGGTATTCAGCCGCGCCGAACTGGTCGAGCAAGTCTGGCGCCCTAACCCCGGGCCAGCTAGCCGGGGCCCGGAGCGGGACGCCCGGGCCGTGGCGCGGGACAGCCGGACCGTGGACGTGCATGTCAGCCGGGTCAGGCAGAAGCTCGGCCCGTTCTACGGCCAGTGCCTGGTCACCGAGTACCGCGTCGGCTACCAGTTCCGCCCCCTGCCGTCATAATCCGGTAGGTATCCGCCGTCGGGCCCGGAATACTTCGTATGGCACACTAGCTATAGGAGTAAGCGTGCTCCGGGGTCGGTGAAACTCCGAGCCGGCGGTAAAAGTCCGCGACCCGTCCGCTGCCAGCGGTCGGCTGACCTGGTGAAATTCCAGGACCGACGGTGAAAGTCCGGATGGGAGGCAGCACGCACGCGGCCGGTAGCCCCGGTCGCGCGAACGGCGTACGCATGTACCTGCGCCACCCCCGGAGCCGAGCGGCAGTATGGGCTTCGAGGAGGAGAGCGCGGATGTTCACCGGAATCGTGGAAGAACTCGGCGAGGTGGCCGGCATTGAGCATCGCGGCGACGCGGCGCGCCTGACCATCCGCGGTTCTACTCAGGGCACCTCCCTCGGGGAGTCGATCGCGGTCAACGGCGTGTGCCTGACCGTCGCCGACATGCTGGACGGGACCTTCACCGCAGACGTGATGGGGGAGACCCTCGACCGGTCCGGTTTGGGCGCGCTGATTCCGGGAGCACCGGTGAACCTGGAGCGCTCGGTCCGCCTCGCCGACCGCATGGGCGGTCATCTCGTGCAAGGTCACGTGGATGCCACCGCCACCATCTTGTCCCGGACGCCGACCGCTCACTGGGAACAGGTTCGGATTCAGCTGCCGGGCAGAATATCGCGCTATGTCGTGGAAAAAGGCTCGATCGCCGTAGACGGGATCAGCCTGACGGTCTCTGCTCTCAGCTCCTCCGCCGAACCGGATGCCTGGTTCGAGGTCTGCCTGATCCCGGAGACACTGAAACGCACCACGCTCGGCACCAGGAAGCCGGGGGACACCGTGAACCTGGAGGTCGACGTGATCGCCAAGTACGTGGAAAGGCTGCTCGGCCTCACCGACGGGAAGGGTTCCAAGTGAGCAAGATGCTCGACGACATCGACCGCGCGATCAAGGACATCGCGGAAGGCCGGCCGGTCCTGGTCGTGGACAGCGAGGACCGCGAGAACGAGGGCGACATCATCTTCGCGGCCAGCATGGCCACGCCCGAGCTGCTCGCCTTCATGATTCGCTACACCAGCGGCGTGATCTGCGTTCCGCTGCGCGAAGCCGAGCTCGACCGGCTTCAGCTGCCCCAGATGACCTCGCACAACACCGAACATCACCGCACCGCCTTTACTCTCAGCGTGGACGCGCGGGACGGGATCAGCACCGGCATCTCGGCCGCCGATCGCGCTAGGACCATCTCCAAGCTCGCCGACCCGGCCACTACGGCGACGGATCTGGTGCGTCCCGGGCACGTGTTCCCGCTTCGCTACGCCGAGGGCGGCGTCCTGCGCCGGGCCGGGCACACCGAGGCCGCGGTCGACCTGGCCCGGCTGGCCGGCCTACCCGAGGCGGGCGTGCTCTCCGAGGTGGTCAACGACGACGGCACGATGGCCAGGCTGCCCGAGCTGCGCGAGTTCGCGGACACCCACGACCTGGCCCTGATCTCCATCGAGCAGCTCATCGGGTACCGCCGCCGCACTGAGCGCCAGCTCACCCGGCAGGCGCAGACCATGATTCCGAACGTCTACGGTCAGTGGCAGGCATTCGGCTACCGGCACGAGGTCGACGGCACCGAATACGTCGCGCTCGTGCTCGGCGACGTCACGGACGGCACGGACGTGCTGACCCGGCTGCATTCGGAGTGCCTCACCGGGGACGTATTCGGTTCGCTGCGCTGCGACTGCGGCGCGCAGCTTGAGGCGGCCATGGCGGCGATCTCGGCCGAAGGCCGGGGGGTAGTGCTGTACCTACGCGGGCATGAGGGCCGCGGCGTCGGCCTGCTCAGCAAGCTGCAGGCCTACGAACTGCAGGACGCGGGCGCCGACACGGTCGACGCTAACACCGCGCTCGGCCTGCCCGTTGACGCCCGTGAATACTCGGCCGGCGCCCAGATGCTCGCCGACCTAGGCGTCCGTTCGGTACGCCTGCTGACCAACAACCCGGCCAAGGTAAGCGGCCTGACCGACGGCGGCGTCGACATCACCGCGCGCGTCCCGGTGCCGGCCGCCGTCACCCAGTACAACCTGCGGTACCTCGTCGCCAAGCGCGACAGGCTCGGTCATCAAATTCAAGATCTCAATGAGGCCGAACGGACTCTGGTCTCACCTCCCATCCGGCTGACCGCCCTCCCTGCGCTTACGCATCCCAGCGAGGCGGAATCGGCATGAGCGGGACCGGTCGTCCCGATGGCGGAGTGGTCGACGCATCGGGGCTGGGCCTGGCGATCGTGGCGACGCGGTGGCATCAGGAGATGAGCGACTCGCTGCTGGCTCGCGCGACCGCGGCGGCGCTCGCGTGCGGCGTCCCCGACCCGCTGGTCGTCCGGGTCGCGGGTGCGATCGAGCTGCCGGTGATAGCGGCCGAGCTGGCCATGCACCATGACGCCGTGGCCTGTCTCGGCGTGGTGATCCGGGGCGGCACGCCGCACTTCGAGTACGTCTGCGAATCGGTCACCGCGGGCCTGACCAGGGTCGCGCTTGACGCTCGCACTCCGGTCGGCAACGGCGTGCTGACCTGTGACACGGTAGAATCAGCCCGTGACCGGTGCGGACTGCCCGGTAGTCACGAGGACAAGGGATGGGAGGCCGTGGTGGCGGCGCTCGATACCGCGCTCGTGCTGCGCTCCATCCGCTACGCCCACGGACAGTCCTCCATGCAGGCTAAGGCTCAGCGCTCCGCGCTCGCGCATCCGTAAGCCCGGACGCGTCATCGCCCGGAGAAACAGGGAAAACTCATGCTTTCGCTAGTACTGCCCAAGGGCTCGCTCGAGCGGGCCACCCTCGACTTGTTCGACGCGGCCGACCTCACGGTCCGGCGGTCCTCGGAGCGGGACTACCACGCCTCGATCGACGACCCGCGGATCGACAAGGTGCGCTTCCTGCGCCCTCAGGAGATTCCTTCCTACCTCGAGCGCGGGCTGTTCGACCTTGGCATCACCGGGCGCGACTGGATTGCGGAGACCGAGGCCGAGGTGGTCTCGCTCGGCGAGCTGCAGTATTCCAAGGCCACCTCGCGGCCGGTGCGGGTCGTGCTCGCGGTGCCGGAGAGCGCGACCTGGAAGTCGGTCTCTGACCTGCCGGAGGGAGTCCGGATCTCCACCGAGTTCCCGTCCCTGACCAGGCGCTTCCTCGATGCGCACGGGGTTAAGGCGATGGTCGTCCCGTCCTACGGCGCGACCGAGGCCAAGGTGCCCGACATCGTGGACGCGATCGTGGACCTCACCGAGACGGGATCGTCGCTGCGCAAGAACGGGCTGCGGATCCTGGACACGCTGCTGACCAGTTACACCGAGCTGATCGCGGCTGCGCCGGCGTTCGCGGACGAGCAGAAGCGGGCGGCCATGGAGGACATCGCCCTGCTGCTGCGCGGTGCCATCCAGGCACGCGGCAACGTCCTGCTGAAGCTGAACGTGCCCGCGGGCCGGCTCGCTGCCGTCACCGAGATGCTGCCCGCCCTGTCCTCGCCCACCATTACCACGCTCGCTCGCGGGAACATGAACGCGGTGGAGACCGTGGTGCCCAAGCGCGGCGTCAACACGCTGATACCGGCCCTGAAGGCGGCCGGTGCGCAGGACATACTGGAGATTCCCATCTCCAAGATCGTGGAGTGACCGTGACCGTGCCCGAGCCAAACAAGGTGTCCCGGACCGAACCGGTCATCAGACGGCAGACCGCCCGGGTGCTGCCGGTCGACCCCGAGGGCCGCGCCTTGTTGCTGCACGGCTGGGATCCGCATCATCCCGAGGATCCGTTCTGGTTCACCGTCGGCGGCGCGGCCAACGAGGGAGAGTCCCTGCGCGACGCGGCGGTCCGCGAACTGTACGAGGAGACCCGCATCCGCGTCGACCCTGACCGCCTGGGTGATCCGATCGCGCAGAACGAGATCGAGTTCGCCTGGGGGGGCCACCGGATCGCTCAGGACCAGACGTTCTTTGCGGTCGCCGTCACCTCGACCGAAGTGAGCCTCGAGGGCCTGGACGAATGGGAACGGGCCACCACTGACAAGTACGGCTGGCTTTCCGCCGACGAACTGGCCGCCGATGAACAGGCCGACGGCGAGCGTCCCGCCCATGCCGACATCCCCGACCTGATCCGCAAGGCCGTCCGCACCCTCCGCAACCGCCCCGCCTAGCCCGCCCCTCCCGCCCCTCCCCCCGAAACCGCCCCGGCCGCGATCCCTCCCGCCCCGCTCGCCCCACCTGCCCCACCTGCCCCACCTGCCGGTATTAACGCCGTACAATGATCAAGTTCCACAATTGAAAACGAATGCCTCGACGAACTGACGGCGCGAGGGCATGTGCAGGCGGCCGGGCGGCAGCAGGAACTTAACGTCGCAGCGGGCGAGGCACGAGCCGCGTAGCGTGGAATCGATGAGACATCCAAGCCGAGGTGACGCACGTGCGTGACATCCTGAACAAGATCACGAAGT
>JBEKKH010000038.1:0-24830 GCA_050010815.1 Streptosporangiaceae bacterium
CCAGGACCCGATCATCACGTTCGACGCGCCCGCGGCCAGCGCGAGGGCGACGTCGCGCGGGTGCCTGACCCCGCCGTCGGCCCAGACCGACGCGCCGAGCCGGCTGGCCTCGGCGGCACACTCCAGCACGGCGGAGAACTGCGGTCGCCCCACCCCGGTCATCATCCGGGTCGTGCACATCGCGCCGGGACCCACGCCGACCTTCACGATGTCCGCGCCCGCCGCGACCAGGTCGGCCACACCGGCCGCGGTGACGACGTTGCCCGCGACCACAGGAACCGCCGGATCCAGGGCGCGCACCGCCCGCAGCGCCCAGATCATCTTCTCCTGGTGCCCGTGTGCGGTGTCCACCACGAGCACATCCGCGCCCGCCTCGAGCAGCAGCTTGGCCCGGCTGGCCACGTCGCCGTTGACGCCGAGAGCGACGCCGACCCGCAGCCTGCGCTGGGCGTCGACGGCCGGGGCGTACAGGGTGGCGCGCAGCGCGCCGGTCCGCGTCATGATGCCGACGCAGCGGCCGTCGGTGTCGAGCACGGGGGCCAGCCGGTGCCGTCCGTCGTGCAGCAGCGAGAACGCACGCTCGGGCGGCGTCCCGGCGGGAAGCGTGAACGGGTCGGCGGACATCACGTGGCTGAGCTGGGTGAACCGGTCCACCCCCAGGCAGTCGGCCTCGGTCGCGACGCCCACCGGGCGCCCGTCTTCGACCACCACCACGGCGCCGTGCGCCCGCTTGGGCAGCAGGCTCAGCGCGTCCCCGGCGGTGTCCGCGGGGCCGAGGGTCAACGCCGTCTCGACCACCAGGTCCCGCGACTTGACCCAGGCGATCACGTCCGCGACGACGTCGACCGGGATGTCCTGCGGGACGATCGCGACGCCGCCCCGCCGGGCGACGGTCTCCGCCATCCGCCGCCCGGACACGGCCGTCATATTGGCGGTCACGATCGGGATGGTGGCGCCGCTGCCGTCGGCGGTGCCCAGGTCAACGTCCAGCCGCGAGCCGACCGCCGACCGGCCGGGCACCATGAAGACGTCGCTGTAGGTCAGGTCTTGCTCGGGAGTTATCCCGTTCAGGAATCGCACGCTAGCGATTCTTCCCGAACGATGCGGGTGCTATAGCCTCCATCCGGTGACAGACCCACGGACGCAAACCCGCCGGCCGCTCCGGCTGGGCCTGCGGGAGTGGAACCACGGTTCGTTCGGGATCATGGCGGTGATCAACCGGACGCCTGACTCGTTCTACGACCGTGGTGCCACCGCTGGGTTCGGGGCCGCGCTCGATGCGGCCAGCCGGGCCGTGGCCGACGGAGCCGACATCGTGGACATCGGCGGGGTCAGGGCCGGACCGGGTGACGAGGTGAGCACCGCGGCGGAGATCGATCGGGTCGCGGGCCTGGTCGCGGCGGTGCGCGAACGGCACCCCGACGTGGTGATCAGCGTCGACACCTGGCGGGCCGAGGTAGGCGAGGTCGTCGCCCAGGCCGGTGCCGACCTGCTCAATGACGCCTGGGGCGGCGTGGACCCGCGCCTGGCCCCGGTCGCCGCGCACCACCGGATCGGGCTGGTCTGCTCGCACGCCGGCGGCCTGCCGCCGCGCACCAGGCCGCACCGGCCCGCGTACGGCGATGTCATGGCCGAGGTGACCGGCTACGTCACCGATTGTGCCGAACGGGCCGTGGCTCAAGGGGTAAGGCCGTGCTCGATCCTGGTGGACCCGGCTCACGACTTCGGCAAGAACACCTGGCAGTCGCTGGAAGTGACGCGGCGACTTGGTGAGCTGGCGGACACGGGCTGGCCGGTCCTCGTCGCGGTCGCGGACAAGGACTTCATCGGCGAGACCCTCGGCCTGCCGGTGGGCCAGCGCGCGGAGGGGACGATCGCCGCTCTCGCGGTCTGCGCCTGGCTGGGCGCTCGCGTGTTCCGCGTGCACGACGTGCGCGCTGCCCGCCAAGCCCTCACCGCCGTGACCGGGCTGCTGCGTACACCATGATCACGGGAGGTTGAGGCCGAAGGCGGCGTACATGATGTCCGCGATCCGGTCGGCCATCTCGTCTGCGGGGAGCGGAACCTCGGCGCTGATCAGGTAGTTGACCCGCTCGAGCATCATCAGGCAGGCCACCGCCGTGAGCTGCGCGTGCTCTTGAAGCTTCCCGGCCGCCTGGGCGGCCGCGGTCATGCCGGTCGTCATCGCCTCGGCGATGCTGAAGAACAGCTTCAGGCCGTCGCCGAAGACCTCCTCGGGTACCAGGTCGGCCTGGCTGAGGATGCGGATCACCGTCGCGTGCGCGGCGTAGGCCCGGAAGAACATCCGCACCCACTGGCGCAGCACCTTCAGGCCCACCTCGTCGCTGGTGACGACGGGGAAATCGCCGGCCACGATCTCCATGTCGTGCAGCGCGTCCTTCAGCAGCGCCTTGAACAGATCCTCCTTGTTGGAGAAGTACAGGTAGAACGTGCCGTGCGAGATACCGGCGCGGTGGACCACGTCGTCAACGCGCACGCCGTGAAAACCGCGATCCTCGAACTCGACCATGCCGGCCTCGAGCAGCCTGCGGACGGTCTCGCGACCCTGCGCGCGCAGCTCACGGTCCTGGGCCGGGGCTCCGCCGCCGAGCGATGGTCTGGCCAGTTGCTTCCTCGGCGGCCGCCCGGCCACCCGGGGCGCGGCGGTGACGGGGCCGGGTCCTGCCTCCTGGTTCATAGCAAGAGCGTAGCCTCACGTACCGTTGCCGCCGGCCATTCCGTCAACGCGGTGCCACCGCCAGCCTCCGCAGGCCCGCCGCTGCTACCCTTCCAGCGGTGAGCAGTCAGGCCGCCGGTTCCCGGCCGGCGAGCGCAGCGACCACCTCCAGCGAGGCTGGCGGGGTGGCCGCGCTTACCCTGGCCGCTGCCTTCGTGTACAGCCTGGACTCGCTGATCCTTTACCGTCGCTTCCTGGCTAGCACATTTGACCTGGTCATCTTCGATCAGGGCATCCGCGGCTACGCGCACCTGGCGGCGCCGGTCTCGATCGCCAGGGGCGTGTCCGATGGGGAGGGTCCGCACTTCCTGCTGCTGGCTGACCACTGGTCACCGATCCTGGCCCTGCTCGCCCCGTTGTACTGGATCATCGACAGTCCGGCCGCCTTGCTGGTGGCGCAGGGGGTCCTGTTCGCGCTGGCCATCCCGCCGCTGTGGGCCTATACCCGGCGTCGGCTCGGGCCAGCCGCGGCGTACTTCGTGTGCGTCGCCTACGCCTTGTCGCTGCCGGTCATGGCGGCGGTGGTCTTCGACTTCCACGAGGTCGCGTTCGTCCCGGTGCTGACCGCGGTGCTGGTCGAGCGCTTCGACGCCGGGCGGCGCTGGCACGGGGTGCTCGCCGCCGCAGCGATGCTGCTGGTCAAGGAGGACATGGGCCTGCTGGTCGCGGGTTTCGGCTGCTACCTGCTGCTGAGGCGACGGCGCGAGGTCTGGACCGGGCTGGCCTTCGTGGTCGGCGGCGTGGCCGCCACCTGGGTGGCCACCCACCTGCTGATCCCCGCGTTCGGCGGATCGGCCACCTTCTACTGGGCCTACGGCCAGTTCGGGCCCACGCTCGGCAGCGCCCTGGCGAACATGATCACCCATCCGCTGCATGTGCTGCGGGTATTCGTCACCCCGTGGGTCAAGGCGCGGACCATGATCGGGCTGCTTGCGACGTTCGGCTTCTTGCCGCTGGCCTCGCCGATGGTGATCGCGGTGCTGCCGCTGCTGGCCGAGAGGATGCTTGCATCCGGCTATCCGCTGTGGTGGCAGGCGAAGTTCCAGTACGACGCCTTCGTCGTGATGATGCTGTGCTGTGCCGCCGTCGACGGCGCCGCGCGGCTGGAAGGGGTGCTGGCGCGGAAGGACTGGCGGGTGCTGCGGAGGGCGGGCACGGTGTGGGCGGCGGCGATTTGCGCGGGGGCGCTCGTGTATTTCCCGTCGTCCCCGCTGGGGCCCCTGTTGCATCCCGGGTTTTACGGGACCAACGCCCGGATGCGGGCGGCCGCGGCAGCCATCGCGCACGTGCCTGCCGGGGTGGAGGTCGAGGCGTCCAACAACCTCGGTCCGCGGCTCTCGGGCCGTGAC
Source organism: Streptosporangiaceae bacterium (assembly GCA_050010815.1). Lineage (GTDB taxonomy): Bacteria > Actinomycetota > Actinomycetes > Streptosporangiales > Streptosporangiaceae > Palsa-504. Next base: position 4,087 of record JBEKKH010000038.1, read on the forward strand.
ACCGTGCTGCTGCTCGACGGGACACCCAGGTGGGCGCCGTGGGTGGTCGGGGACACCATCGGGCTCGACTTCCCGTTCTGCAGTCCCAGCCAGCAGGCGGCCGAACTGGCGTACCTGCAGGCGCACGGGTACTCGCTGGTGTTCGCCGACGACGGGTACCTCGTGCTGCACCGTCCGGCGGACCAGCGCACCGCGCAGGCGCTGGCGCATCCGCTGCCGGCGTCCCGCCTGCACACGAACATCTGCTACTGATGACGGCAGCACGGGTCCTGAGCTTGCGGGAGATGAACCGGGCCCTGCTACTACGGCCTGCAGTCCCGGCTCGACGGGTTCTGCCCGGATGACCTGGCCGCCTTGATCACGAGCCGGAGCGTGGTCAGGATCGCGCTCATGCGCGGCACCATTGGCGCGTGCTCGCGTTCTGCTCACCCCTCGCGTCACACGACATTCGTTTCGGCCCGCTGAGCTAACGACGTCACGAGCGGGGGAGCCGCTCGACGATCCGCCCGGCGATAACCTCATAGGCGGCGACCTGCTCGGGAACGGCCTCGGTGACCATGACAGGCCGTCCCTCGTCAGCATCTCGGGCGGCCTGATGGCTGAACGGGATGCTCGCTAGCCGCGGGATCAGGCCCCAGATGCTCTCGGCGGCCGGCGCCGAGGGAAACAGCGGGGTGGTCTCGCCGCAGCTAGGGCATACCTGCCCGCTCATGTTCTCTACCCCCGCGACGTCGACGGCCTGCGCTTGGAGGCGACCGCTGTGCTGTCTCAGGTGAGCGACCAGCCTGCGGGCGTCCTGATGCGCGATGACCTGTGGTGTGACCACCACCAGGACGCACATCGGACGGCCGGTCAGGGCGAACACGTACTGCTGGATGTCCGCCGTGCCCGGCGGGAGGTCAAGCACCAGGTAGTCAAGGTTGTGCCAGTCCGTGTCGACGAGCAGCCGGCGGATCAGCAGCTGCGCCATGTCGCCGCCGATGGCCAGGGCCTGGTTCTCGCCGAGCAGGAACGCGGCCGAGGCGAGCTGAACCCCGTACTGGGTGACGGTCTGCAAGCGGGAATCTGGCGCGCCCGGCCGGGCGAACAACGTCACGCTCGACGCCTCGGCCCGCCGCCGCAGGCCCATCATGCGGGGCACGTCAGGACCGTAGAGATCGGCATCGATCAGGCCCGTCCGCTGCCCCCGCGCGGTCAGGGCCAGGGCGAGGTTCACCGCGACGGTGCTCTTCCCGACCCCGCCCTTGCCGCTGGCCACCGCGATGACCGGCACCCGCTCCGAACCGCTCGGCATACAGGCTCTCCATGGTGTGGGCGTGGGCTGACATTGCCTGATAAAAGGTTTAGGTCTCTTTAAGAAATCGATTCCGCTGTTTGTGTTGCGCCGCGGGCCTTATATCGTCTTTATATTGTGCCGATCCTAGCCTTGCACCGTGTTGCCTTGATGGCCGTCGCCACCATCGCGGCCTGCGCGACCCTGACGGGGTTCGCGGTCCCGGCCAGCGAGGCTGCCGTCCTGCCGGCCAGCGCGCTTACGTTCACCGTCTCGCCGCCCGTCGGAGTCGCCGCCGAGGCCAGTGCCTCGACCGATGCTGTCCCCGCGTCGCTGACCACGCCCGGATCGGCCGGGGCCCCGCCGCGGCAACTTTTCGTGCCGGATCTTATCGCCGCGGTCCCGGCCGGTATCACCGCGGCCCAGCTGGCGAAGATCGGCAAGCTGACCGGGGTGCGGGCGCTGCTGCCCATCAGCGGCGGCATGGTCACCGTCAACGGCGGCAGAGCCGACGTGCTCGGTGTCTCCCCGCAGGCGTTCAGGTCCTGGACGCCTCCGGAGACGGCGGCGGCAGACTCGGTCTGGGCTGACCTTAGCCAGGGGCAACTGGTGAGCACCAGCGCCGCGGCCAGCGAGCTCCACCTCGTCGCCGGTCACTCCTATCAGGTGTCAGCCGCGATCGCCGAACGGGTGCCGTTCGGCGCCGCTACCGCGCTGAGCGTGCCCGGTGTGGACGCGATCGTGGATCAGACCCGGTCGGCACAGCTCGGACTGGTCAAGAACGTCGCCGTGCTGATCAATGCCCCTGGTGCGGACCTGGCCACGCTGATCTCCCGGGTCCGGTCGGTTGTCGGCCCGGGCGGCCAGGTGCGGAACCTGGTGGCGTACGCCGTGGTGACGGCGAGCAAGCTGCCGGTGGCCACGAACGTAACGACCACCGGCGTGCCGTCGAGCCTGCTGACGCTGTACCAGGCGTCCGCCGAGAAGTACTGCCCGGGCATGTCCTGGACCGTGCTGGCCGCGATCAATGAGATCGAGAGCGGTGACGGCGCCAACGAGGGGCCGTCCAGCGCAGGAGCCCTCGGCCCGATGCAGTTCATCCCGTCGACCTGGGCCGAATGGGGCATCGACGCATTCGGCCAGACCGGGACGCCGGACATCATGAACCCGCTGGACGCCGTGCCCTCGGCCGCGCGCATGCTGTGCGCCGCCGGCGCAGGCAACAGCGCTACGCTTTCCGGGGCGATCTTCGCCTACAACCACGCGACCTGGTACGTCGACGAGGTACTGGCTCTGGCCAGCGAATACGCCCAGAATTACCACTAGGCCAGGGCACGCTGGCCCTGATCGGGCCCCGGCGGCCCGGCCGCAGGTGCGGGTTCCTCGGGATAGACGGCGGTACGAAGGCGGCGACGGCCGATCAGGCAGGTCGCGGCGCTGGCACCGCCGCACAGCGCGGCGAACGCGTACCCGACCCTCGGGCCTTGCGCGTCGATGACGAAGCCGACCACCGACGCACCTGCGGCTACGCCGACAGAGATGCCGCTGCTGAGCCAGGACATGGCCTCAGTGCGCCTCCCGGGCTGGGCCTGCGCCTCGAGCAGGCTGAAACCTGCGATGAGCGTAGGCGCGATGGTGAGGCCGCACAGGTAGATCCCGCAGGTCAGCGTGACCAGGTTCGGCTGAGCCCAGAAGGTCGCGACGCCGATCACGGTCAGGGTGAGCGTGAGGCCGAATCTTTTCTCGGCGGGTGCCCGCCACTGCCGCGATCCGTACCATAGACCGCCGGTCGCGCTGCCGAAGGCGTACGTGCCGAGGATGAAGCCGGCCAGCGGTTTATGCCCGAATTGCTGGGCAAACGCGATGGTGCTGAGGTCAACGGACACGAACATCGCGCCGAGCAGCACGTACACAGGGGCGAGTACCGCCAACCCGGGTGCGGGTGCGCCGCGCCCTCGTGGGGCCCCCGCGACCCGTGCGGTCACCGGGACGATGGCCGGCTCGGTGCCGCGCTGGGCGGCGAACCAGAGCGTCCCCGCGACGCACAGCAGCGCCGCGACACCGATGCCGGACGCCGGAAAGACCTCGGTGGCCAGTAGCGTCACGGCGGCGGGACCGATCACGAAGCACAGCTCATCGGCGACCGACTCGAAACTGAAGGCGGCATGCAGCTTGGGCGTGCCCGCGAGCAGGACGCTCCACCGGGTCCTGACCATGGTGCCCAGGGACGGCATGGCCGAGCCCGCCACCGCTCCCGGGACAAAGAACGCCCAGGTCGGCAGCCGAAGCTGCACGGCGGTGATCAGCGCTGCGGTGGCTAGGGCGAACACCGCAAGCAACGGCAGCAGCACCCGCCGCTGGCCGCGTGAATCCGCCAGCCGCGCGATTCGCGGCGCGCAGAGCGCGTAGCCGAGGTAACCGGTCGCGGACACGGTGCCCGCTACGCCGTACCGGCCGGTGCCCGCCGCGATGAGCAGGACCGTGCCGAGCCCGAACATCGACATCGGCATCCGGCCGATCACGGCCGCGACCGAAAAACGCCAGGCGCCGGGAATCCGGAAGATCTCCGCGTACGGCTGCAGCGAACGGCTCAACAGGCGGGACGGATGGGGGACGGGAGAACGGCTGACGGTCCGTTTCGTGTCGTCCCCACCCGTCATCGGCCGCGTTGCCTCATGATCACCACGATATCGGCCGCGGCAATCAGTTTTCCGCCGCGGGATCCGCGCTCCGCCCCCCGGGGGAACCTGGCCCCCGCGGGTGCTGGTTGGATGGGAGCATGCCGGCCTACGACGCGTTCCTGCTTGTCTCGTTCGGTGGCCCGGAAGGCCCCGACGAGGTGATGCCGTTTCTGCTGAACGTCACCCGCGGGCGCGGTATCCCGCCGGAGCGGCTCGCCCGCGTGGCGGAGCACTACGACGCGGTCGGCGGGGTGAGTCCGATCAACCAGCAGTGCCGGGACATGCTGGCCGCGGTCCGGGCCGACTTTGAGTACAGCGGCCTCTCGCTGCCCCTGTACTGGGGTAACCGGAACTGGTCACCTTACCTGGCCGACACGCTGCGGGCGATGGCCGATGACGGCGTGCACCGGGCCATCGCCTTCGTCACCTCCGCGTACAGCTCCTACTCGAGCTGCCGGCAGTACCTGGACGACATCGAGCGAGCCCGCGCCGAGGTGGGCCCCGGTGCTCCCGAGGTCGACAAGATCAGGCGCTTTTTCAACCACCCCGGTTTCATCGAGCCGTTCGCCGAGAATGCGGTCGCGGCGCTCGCCACGCTTCCTGCCGACGTACGCGACGGCGCTCACCTCGTCTTCACCGCCCACAGCATCCCGATGGCGATGGCGGATTCCAGCGGCCCGGGCGCGGGGCGAAGGTACGTGGCCGAGCTGACCGAGGCTGCCCGGCTTATTTCCGAACGGACCGACGGTGGAAGCCACCCATGGACGCTCGCCTACCAGAGCCGGAGCGGACCACCGTCCCAGCCTTGGCTGGAACCCGATGTGAGCGACCACCTCGGGGAGCTGGCCAAGACGGGAACCGCCGCGGTGGTCGTGATCCCGGTCGGGTTCGTGTCCGACCACATGGAAGTCCGGCATGACCTGGACGTCGAGGCCGCCCAGAGCGCCGAGTCGCTGGGACTCGCGTTCGCTCGCGCCGCCACGCCCGGTACCCGGCCCGGGTTCGCGTCGATGATCACCGAACTGGTGCGGGAGCGCCTGGGTTCTCCGGAGGTCTCGCCTGCCGCGCTGGGGGCGATGGGAGTGCCCAGCCAGACCTGCCCAGCCGACTGCTGCCGGTATGCGCCCCCGCCCCCGCCCCGGCCCGCAAACCGGGGCGGGGACGGCCCGGGTCCCGGAGGACCCGGCCCTGCGGCGTCGGCATGACCGGGACGGGGGCAGGCGTCGACGCCGCCCAGCTGCTGCGGATTGCCATGGAGGCGGCCAGCGAGGCGGGCAGGCTGCTGGCTTCCTGGCGGGGCGATGTGCGCCCCGAGGTTATCGACACCAAATCGAGCCCCACAGACGTGGTGACGGAGATGGACCGCCGGTCCGAAGCCCTGATCACGGGGCGGATCCGCGAGGTGCGGCCGGGCGACACGGTCCTCGGCGAGGAAGGCGGCCAGACGACCGGGCCAGGTTTCCCGGCCGGGGACGGCGCCGCTGACCGCGACGGGCCCGCGGGACCTGGCCGGGTTCGCTGGGTGGTGGACCCGCTGGACGGCACGGTCAACTACCTGTACGGCCTGCCCGACTGGGCCGTGTCGATCGCGGCTGAGGTGGACGGCACAGTCGTCGCGGGCGTGGTGGAAGTGCCCCGCTTCGGTGAGACCTTCACGGCTGTGGCCGGCCAGGGCGCCTGGCTGCATCGCGGCGGCGGGGCTACCGCGCTGCGCTGCACGTCGGGCGTGGCGCTGGGACAGGCGCTGATAGGGACTGGTTTCGGGTACGCTTCGGGACGCCGCCAGGTCCAAGGTGAAGTAATCGCCGCGCTCTTGCCCCACGTGCGGGACATCCGGCGCGGCGGCTCCGCTGCCGTGGACCTGTGCTCGGTGGCGGCCGGGCGAATGGATGCATTTTTCGAACGTGGCCTGAATCACTGGGACTATGCGGCTGGCGGCCTCATTGCCCGTGAGGCAGGCGCGATGGTCGGCGGACTCGCCGGCCGGGCGGAGAGTACATCCATGGCGGTAGCCGCGGGTCCCGGGGTTTACCAGCAGCTTGATACGTTCCTGACCAGGCTGAATCCGGAACGGGATGCGTAGCACAGTGAAGAACGAGATGCGTTAGCGCACCGGTAAGGTCACCGGCCAGCGCGGGCGGAACAAGACGTGTCAGGACTTATCGGCGTGCCGCGTGTGCGCCGGGCGCGAACGTGACAGAATTCCCCGCCGGAATCGGGCACAACTACGGCCATGAAAGCGTTACAACCGCGCAGCGATAGCGCACTACGGATGAAGGGGGATGGAGTACTCAGATGGCTACCGATTACGACAGCCCGCGGAAGACGGACGACGACCTGACTGAGGACAGCCTTCAGGAGCTTCAGGCGCGCCGGATGGACAAGTCATCAAGCACCATCGATCTTGATCCTGACGACGTTGCCGAATCTCTGGAGTTGCCTGGGGCTGACCTGTCGAACGAGGAACTCTCGTTCCGAGTGATTCCCCGTCAGGCCGATGAGTTCACGTGTTCCCGGTGTTTTCTTGTGCACCACCGGAGTCAGCTGGCCGAAGACCGCAACGGCCAGCTTGTCTGCCGGGAGTGCGCGGCTTAACTGTCCGCGGCGATGACGGGCTCGCCGTCCGGGCCGCTGTACGTTCTACGTGCCGCAGCCCGGGTAGCGAGCAGTCTCGCTGCCTCGACGGTGATGCCGGTCAGCATGGACCAGGTGAGTGCCTCGGTCAGAGCCACTTGCGGATCCTCGGGATGCGTGGGTGGTTCTTTTCCCGTCACCTTGGTCCAGGCAAAGGTGACCAGCTTGCGCGCGACAAATGCGGCCGCCATGGCCGCCCCGGCGCTGACAATCTTCGTGCCGAGGTCCACTTTCCTGTCAGCTTTCTTGTCAGCTTTCTTGTCAGTCATCCCGCTCCTCCTCCTGCTAGCTCACTCGCCCCGTCCGCTGGGCCCTACCCACTGCCCTCGTCCGCGTAATCATGCCACTGGTTCGTGACCGGCTTGCGCTCGGCACCTTTCGATGACGGCGGCCAGCTCCGCTGGATGCCGGGTCCCGATCAACCAGTAAGGCACGGCCGGGTCGGCGGCCGGGTTGACGGCTAGGTAAACGGACCTCTTGAGGTAGGGTCGCGAGTACAGCCGGGCGGCCGGATCCGCTCGCGGGCCACGCAACCTCGTGGACTGCTTTTCGTCGAGGCTGACGACCTCGGTGACGGCCGTGAGTGGCAGCGCCGCGTTTCCGGCTCTCAGGACCCCGTCGCCGATCTCCAGCCGGGCCATGCTCATGGAGGTCAGCGCGGCGGCACAGCCCGTGATGAGCCCGACCATGATGATGACCGGCCAGGGCTCGGGCAGGCCGGCGTAAAGCGTGGCGCCGAAAATGAGAACCGTCGGCACGCCGAGGAGCCACCAGGCGAGCGGTACGTGGAGCCGTTCGCGGTAATCGTTCATGCAGTCGAGGGTAGCGGCATACTTGATGCTGACAGTGGTAGCGGAGTGGCTATGACCGACGACGCGGGTGAGGCCGGCGGCGCCAGGCGAAGTGACGTGAAAACCGAAAGAACGGACGATTCCCCCGCCGGTGATCCGCCGGAGGACGGCGCCGCACCGGAGGAAAACCGGATCGCGGCCGGCCCGGGGATACAGGAGCAGATCGCTCGTGGCGAAGGTGTGCGGGAGCCCCTGGTAAGCACGCCAGAGCGGCGGGCGAGCCTGCCGGAGTACAGCCGCGTTCCCGGCTGGCTGCAGACCGGAGCCGCGTGGTCCTGGCGGCTGCTGCTGCTTGCGGTGGCCATCTACCTGGTCGCCCGCATACTCGGCGTCCTGTACATCGTGGTCGTGCCGTGCATCGCGGCACTGCTGCTCACCGCCTTGCTGCAGCCGCTGACGGCCCGGCTGCGCGGGGCTGGCCTGCCGGGGCTCGCCGCCACCTGGGCCACCTTGCTCATCGCCGCGGCCGTGCTCGGCGGCTTGATCCTGCTGGTCACCACCCGGGTGTCCGCGGATTACCCGAGCCTGGTAGCCGAGACCAAGCACACCACCACGCAGGTGGAGACGCTGCTGTCCGGTGCGCCGTTTCACGTCAAGAGCGCCACGGTCAAGAACCTGCTGAACAACGTCCCCGGCTACCTCAGCAAGCACAAATCGCTCGTCGAGGGCACCGTGGTGACCGGCGGCAAAATTGCGGCCGAATTCTTCGGCGGCCTGGTGCTGATGCTTTTCGTGACGTTCTTTCTGATCAAGGACGGGGAACGGATCTGGAACTGGCTGCTCGGCGCGATGCAAGGCGAGACCGCGCGCCGCGTCGACCGCGCCGGGCATGCCTCCTGGCTGGCGGTCGTCTACTACATGCGCGGCACGGTGGCGGTGGCCGCCATCCACGCGATCGTGGTCGGCGGGGCCCTGTCGATCATGGGGGTCCCGCTGGCCTTCCCGCTCGCCATGCTGGTCTTCCTGGCCGCGTTCGTGCCGCTGGTGGGCCTGCTAGTGGCGGGAACGCTGGCCATCGTGGTCACCTTGGCCACCAAGGGCTGGATCGACGCGGTCATCCTGCTGGGGGTGCTGATCGTCGAGGACCAGCTGGAGGCTCACCTGCTCCAGCCGCAGGTGGTCGGCCGGGTGATACGGCTCCATCCGCTCGCGGTCATTCTTTCCCTCGCGGTCGGCGGGGTGCTGGCCGGCATCCCGGGCGCTGTGGTCGCGATCCCGATGGTGGCCGTGATCACCCGCGCGCTACCCGAACTGCGGCGCCGCGAGCCAGGTCCAGACGATCCCGGCGACCCGTAGGATGCGACAGTGTCCCGATGTCGCGCTATCCTCACCGTGCGTGCCAGCAGAAGGGAGTCTTCGTTGTCGCGCTCAGAACCCGATGTGCTGATCAAGCGCCTTGACCCCGGCGTGCCGCTGCCGTCGTACTCTCATCCGGGGGACGCCGGTGCCGATCTGGCCGTCGCCGAAGACGTCGAGCTGGGCCCGGGAGAACGGGCCCTGGTGCGGACCGGGCTGGCGATCGCCCTGCCGGCCGGCTACGCGGCGTTTGTGCACCCCCGCTCCGGCCTGGCGGCCAGGCACGGGGTGACGATCGTGAATGCACCGGGTACCGTCGACGCGGGCTACCGTGGCGAGATCATGGTCATCCTGCTGAACACCGATCGGGAGCGCGCGGTCCGCTTCATCCGAGGCGACAGGATCGCGCAGCTGGTCATCCAGCGGGTGGAGCGAGCGGTGTTCCACGAAGTAGAGGTGCTACCCGGATCGAGCCGAGGCGATGGCGGCCACGGCTCGACCGGCGGGCATAGCGGTGAGCGGACAGAGGACGCTCGCACAGAACTGGCGTCCTAGGACGGCCAGAGTTGAGCGATACAGGTCCGATGTCGCCCGAGTGAGAAATTGAGAAGGAGCGTGCGGAGTGTTTCGTCGGCGTCGTTCAGCAGACGCGGGCCGGGACTACCCCCGGGACTCGCAAGAGGAGGACCAGGAGCAGTTCGGCGACGAGCTTGATGACGAGCCGTTCGACGACGAGTCGGCCGGCTCGGAGTCCCCTGGGACCCCAGCTGCGGAGGGAGGCCCGTGGGACGCAGCGGAGCGGTACCCCGTCCAGGAACGGGTCGACCTCGGCAGCCTGCACGTGCCGGTCGGTCCCGAGCACGAGATCCAGCTCGTCATGGCCGAACAGCACGGCGCCTGGGTGACGGTCAGGTACCGGCAGAGCGAGCTGCAGATCCAGGCGTTCGCCGCGGCGCGCAGGGACGCGCTGTGGGATGACGTCCGGGCCGAGATCGCCGCCGAGGTGGGTGCGGCGGGCGGCCAGAGCGAGGAGGCCGAGGGGTCGTTCGGGGTTGAGCTGATGGCTCAGGTGCCGGTGGAACCGGGACAGCCGGCGTCGGGCCTGCGGCCGGTCAGGTTCATCGGCGTCGACGGTCCTCGCTGGTTCCTGCGCGGCCTGTTCACCGGCCCGGCTGCGGCCGGCGACGAGCAAGCTGGCTTGCTTGAGGAGGTCTTCAGGGACACCGTGGTGGCCCGCGGCGAGCATCCGGTGCCGCCGCGGGAGATACTCGAGCTTCGGTTGCCGCCCGAGGCACGCCAGGCGCTCGAAGAGCAGGCCGCCACGGCGGAGGAAGAGAACAGGTTCCGTACCGACCTGAATCCCTTCGACCGCGGTCCGGAGTTCACCGAGACGCGCTAGCCCCGGTCAGCTGGCCCCGGTCAGCTGGCCCCGGTCAGCTGGCACTGAGCAGGCGCGCGAGTTCTTCCTCGACGTCCTCGCTGGTCACAAAGAACAGCTCGTCACCGGCCTGGAGCGGATCGTCGGCCTGCGGTACCAGGACCCGGCTCTCGCGCAAGATAGCGACCAGTGAGGTGTCCGCAGGCCACTCAATCCCGCCGACACGCTGACCGACCAGCGGGGCGTCGTCCGGCATGGTCATCTCGACCAGGCTGGCTTCGCTTTGCCCGAATGTCATGAGCCGGACCAGGTCGCCGACGCTGACTGCCTCTTCCACCAGTGCGGACAGCAGCCTCGGTGTCGAGACCGCGACGTCCACCCCCCAGGATTCGTTGTACAGCCACTCGTTGTCTGGGTGATTCACCCTTGCCACCACGCGCGGCACCCCGTACTCGGTCTTGGCGAGCAGCGAGATCACCAGGTTCGCCTTGTCGTCGCCGGTGGCGGCGATCACCACCTGGCATCTTTCCAGCGCCGCGTCGTCCAGCGAGCTGATCTCGCAGGCATCGGCGAGCAGCCATTCCGCCCGGGGCACGCTGTCCACCTTGATCGCCCTGGGCGAATGATCGATCAGCAGTACGTCGTGACCGTTCTCAAGCAGTTCGCCCGCAATGGAGCGGCCGACCGCCCCGGCTCCCGCTATCGCTACCCGCATCAGTGCTCGCCTCCCCGCGCCGCGAAGGCCGCGGCGATCCTGTCCAGGTCGTCCTCTTTGGCCACCACGTGCAGCACGTCCCCTTCCTGCAGGACAGTCCCCGGGTCGGGCACGAACGCCTGGCCGAGCCGGTCCACGAAGGCAAGCCTGGTCATCGTGCTGGATTCAAGCGCCTTGACCTGCTCACCGATCCAGCGGGGGGAGAAGGCGATCTCGGCCAGCACGATCCTTCCGGTCGGATCTCGCCACAGCGGCTCGCCGCCCTCGGGGAGCAGCTTGCGCAGCATCTGGTCGGCGGTCCAGCGCACCGTGGCTACGGTGGGAATGCCGAGCCGCTCGTAGACTTCGGCCCGGCGCGGGTCGTAGATGCGGGCCGCCACCCTCTGCACGCCGAACGTCTCGCGAGCCACCCGGGCGGCGATGATGTTGGAGTTGTCGCCGCTGCTGACCGCCGCGAAGGCGTCCGCGCGCTCGATGCCCGCCTGGGTGAGCACGGCCCGGTCGAAGCCGATCCCGGTGACGCGATCGCCCTTGAACGCCGAGCCGAGCCTGCGGAATGCCTCCGGGTCCCTGTCGATGACAGAGACACTGTTGTCCCGGTCCTCAAGGATGTGAGCGAGTGTCGACCCAACCCGCCCGCAGCCCATGATCACGATGTGCACGGCCGTCCCTCCACGAATGAGCGGGTCCCCCGATCCAGGGGTGCCTCGCCCAAGGTATGCCCTCACTTGGCATCCTGCCCCGCCTGGGGTGAGGGATTCCACCTCATGCTGTAAGGAGCCTAAGTTGAGCTTCGCGCTGCGACCCTGGCGGCAGTACGATCTTCTGGGCGGCGTAGGGTACAGCCGGTACCGAAACATACGAACACGCTAGCGATCAGTACCGACATTCTGGGAGAGGTGAAGCGGCGTTCCCTCCGGCCCTGAAGCCGGGATCACGCCGCCGCAGCTATGGTGAATTACCGGGCTGGCCAGGTCGTGGAGCTTACGATGAAAGACGTAGCTCATGGCGGCTGGTGCGTCGCACGACCCGAGGACGGACCGGTGGTCTTCGTCCGGCATACGCTGCCTGGCGAGACCGTACTCGCCCGGATCACCGAGGTGACGTCGCATCTGGCCCGTGCCGATGCGGTCGACATCGTGTCGCCGTCATCAGACCGCGTCGATCCGCCCTGCCCGCACGCACATCCCGGCGGCTGCGGCGGCTGTGACTGGCAGCACGCGACCCTGCCCGCGCAGCGATCGCTGAAGGCCGCCGTCGTCCGCCAGCAGCTCAAGCGACTGGCCGGCCTGGACCGTGAGGTCACGGTGGAGCCCTTGCCAGGCGACGAGGAGCCCGGTGACCCCGAGGCCGGAGCGGCGCCGCCGCGCGGTGGCCTGGGCTGGCGCACGCGCGTGCAGTTCGCGGTACGGCGGGACGGCGTGGCCGGATTGCGCGCGCATCGCTCGCATGACGTGGTCGATGTGGGCCAGTGCCTGATCGCGCATCCCGGCATCACCGATCTCGGCATTCCCGGCCACCGCTGGCCCGGTACTACCTCGGTCGAAGGCCTAGTCGCGGCGGGATCGGGCGAACGGGCCGCCATCATCACTTCGGGCCGTGCGCGGCCGAAGGGAAGGCGTCCCCAAGCTCCCCGGTCACTGGAAGGCCCCGCCTCCTCGTCCCCCCCTGCATCCCCGGACACCTCAGGTCCGCCAGACCTCCCCCGCGCGGATTCGATCTTGCGTCGGGTCGGGCCCTCGAACCGCGGGCTGAGTCCCCTGCGCGGCCATTCCTACCTCAGCCAGCGGGCCGCCGGACGGGACTGGCGGGTAAGCGTGGGCGCGTTCTGGCAGGTTCACCCGGCCGCGGCCGACGTGCTGACCGACGTGGTCCTGGCCGCGCTCGCCCCCGAGCCCGGTGACGTTGTGCTCGACCTGTACTGCGGCGCTGGGCTGTTCGCTGGGTCGCTGGCGCGCGCGGTCGGCCCGGGTGGGACGGTGATCGGGATCGAGGCCGATAGTGCCGCGGTCCGGGACGCCCGGCACAATCTGCGCGAGTGGCCCTGGGCGAGAGTCCACAAGGGTGACGTGGCCGAGGTGCTGAGCCGCGGCGACCAGCCGGGTGCGCTGCGGCCGGCCCGCTTGGTGGTGGCCGACCCGCCTCGCGCCGGACTGGCTCGCGAGGTCATCGATTACCTTGGTCAGGCCGGGACCGGAGCAGCCAGGTTCGCCTACGTTTCCTGCGACCCGGCCACCCTGGCCCGCGACATCGGCCTGCTCACCGCGCGCGGTTGGGAGCTGGACGGCCTTCGCGCGTTCGACGCGTTCCCGATGACTCACCACGTGGAATGCGTCGCTACCCTCTCGGCGCCGCCAACCCGCTGACGGCACGTCGCAGGAACTCGATGTGCCATAGCTACCCCTCTTCGGGACCCGATGGCACATCGACTTCGGTCCGTCCGAACAGTGGGCGCTGCTGGTGATGACGGTGGGACTAGCCGGGAGGTTAGGTGCCTGGCTTGGCGGAGGATTCCGGGCCCGCCGTGGCGGTTACGTAGTAGCCGAGACCGGGAATGCGGGTTAGCAGTCCGTCCTCTTCCAGGGTGCGGAGCGCCTTGGCGCACGTCTGCCTGGCGTGCCCGTACTGCTGACTGAGGGTGGTGATGGACGGCGTCGGCATGCCGGGCGCGAGGGTTCCCTCCGCGATCTCCCGCCGTAGCCGTGCGGCCAGCCTTACGTAGGCTCTTGGGTCCGATTCGTCGCTTATCGACACTCTCGTACCGTACTCGATTGGCAATATTGCCAATCGCAACGCTTCGACACTAGTCGAGATTAGACGAGGAACCTAATAGTGCGTTACCGTCAAAAATCGCCAAGGCCGCCACGGCCGCACAGAGCTAGATCCCAGGGCAGGTCATGATCTTTTACGCTTGGACCGCATTGAGCGGCGGGACCCCCGAAAGCCCTGAAGCCCCGGAATCCTCGGTCGCGATGGGCATAACCGACGATCGCGCCAAGGCCATGCGAGCCGGTGAGGAGACTCTCGGCTCAGGCCAGGCCACCGTAGTGATCATCGAGGCGGTGCGCCCGGCGATGGCCGCGCCCACCTTAGCGCCGTGCTACGCCCGGACCGGCGTGGGCTGGCTGGGCCGTCGCACTGGCGGAGGGGAAGTGGCCTGGGACAGGTTTTTCCTGCGGGGTGATCCGGCCGATTTCCCGGGTCCTGGCAGGATGGGACCATGAAACTCAGGATCTTCACCGAGCCGCAGCAGGGGGCCGACTATCAGACGCTACGCAAGGTGGCGCTGGCCGCGGAGGAACTCGACTTCGACGCCTTCTTCAGGTCCGACCATTACCTGAGCATGGGCGACGGCTCAGGGTTGCCCGGACCGACAGACTCGTGGGTCACGCTGGCCGGCCTCGCCCTTGAGACCAGCCGGATCAGGCTCGGGACGCTGGTGACCGCGGCGACGTTCCGGCTGCCCGGCTCGCTCGCCATCACCGTGGCCCAGGTCGACCAGATGAGCGGCGGCCGGGTCGAGCTCGGTCTCGGCACCGGCTGGTTCGAGGCCGAGCACACCGCGTACGGGATACCTTTCCCGCCGCTCGGGGAGCGGTTCGGGCGGCTTGAGGAGCAGCTCGCCGTCATCACCGGGCTCTGGGCGACCGGAGAAGGCGAAACGTTTTCCTTCGACGGCACGTATTACCAGCTCACCGATTCGCCCGCGCTGCCCAAGCCAGCCCAGCGTCCGCGGCCGCCGGTCCTCGTGGGCGGCACGGGGCCTAGGCGCACGCCGCGGCTGGCCGCCAGGTTCGCCGACGAGTACAACGCGCAGTTCCATTCCGTGCGGGATTCGGCGGAGGCGTTCGCGCGTACCCGTGAGGCCTGCGAGGCCGTCGGTCGCTATCCCGATTCGATGACCTACTCGGTCGCCCAGACCGTGTGCTGCGGCAAGGACGAAGCCGAGTTCCGCCGCCGGGCGGCCGCGATCGGCCGGGACCCCGAAGACCTGCGGGAGAACGCGATCGGCGGGACGCCCGGTGAGGTGGCGGCCAAGATCGCCGAGTTCGCCGAGATCGGAGCCGAACGCGTTTACCTGCAGGTACTCGACCTGGCCGACCTGGACCACCTGGAGCTGATCGCCTCCGACGTGTCGCCGCAGGTCTAGCTAGCTGAACGCGCGGCGGACGGCTGACCGGCCCAGCGCGCTGGCCGGCTGGAAGCCGTAGGTGCCCTGGTCGCGCAGTTCGGTGGCGGCCGCGACGAGCGCGCCCAGGGCCGCGAACGCGAACGACCCGCCCACCGAGATCCGGCTGACCCCGGCTTCGGCCAGCGCGGGCACGGGCGGCGCACCCTCGATGGCGAGCACGTTCACCGGGCGGTCGACCTCGCGGACCACCTGGCGGATGTCCTGCAGGCTGCGCAGGCCGGGGGCATAGAGGACGTCGGCGCCAGCCTCGGCGTAGGCCTGGAGCCGGGCGATCGTGTCGGCCAGGTCGGGGCGGCCGTGCAGGTAATTCTCGGCGCGGGCGGTGAGCACGAAGGGAACGGAACCCGCGTGTGCGGCTTCGGCCGCGGCGGCGACGCGTGCGGCGGCGAGGTCGATGGCGTAGATAGGATCCTCCTCCTGGCCGGTGAAGTCCTCCACCGAGCCGCCGGCCAGGCCGACATCGATCGCCAGCCCTATGGTCTGCGCGACGCCTGCGGGCTCGTCCGCAAAAGCGTTTTCCAGGTCGGCGGAAACGGGCAGATCCGTAGCCGCGACAATGACCGCCGCGTGCACCAGCGCTTCCTCCCGGTTTACTGAGCCATCAGTGCGCCCCAACGACGCCGCGAAGCCGGAGCTCGTGGTGGCCAGAGCCTTGAAGCCGAGCGCCGCGAGCAGCCTGGCCGAACCGAGGTCCCACGGGTTCGGCAGCAGGAGCGGCTCACCTGCCCGGTGCAGGGCCAGGAACTCTCGCACTTTATCTGCCTGAGTAATCATCTACATAACGTATCGCCGGGGATCGCCCGCCGTCGGCCCGGTAAGCCCGTCTTGACATGAAATGCCAGCTCAGTGACGTTAAAGCCAACGTAGCGAGCAAGAGTTCTCGATCGCCGGACGGTAACGCTCCGCAATAACGGTCGTAATGGTTACACCTGTCCATATGGCTTGCGGGGCGGTAACTGCGATGCAATGGTTGAGCAGTGCGAACTCGTACCGCTACCGGCAGAAGGATGCGACTTGTCGTCATCCTGTCGGTCGCGGGCGCCGCGACGGTGATGCTTGGCGCCGTCCTGGTGATCCTGAGCATCACCATGCACCACCTGACGAACCGCCGTGCGGTCGGTATGACCCGCCTGGGGCTGGATGTCGGTGCAGTGGGTATCGCGTTCGGCCTGATCGTCCTGGTGGTTTTCGCGTTCACCCGGGGGCAGGGCCGTAAACGCCGTCGGGTGCCCGGGGCGACTGATGGCAGCGCCCGTCATGGGCGCGGGCCGGGGACACGTTCGGCCCGGTCACATGTCTTGAAGCCCACCGGCGTGTACTCGCCCGGAGGACTGCTCGATGTACCCAGGGATGTCCGCGGGCCGGAAGGCCAACCAACTCAGGGCCAGCGGGCCCAGGGCCAGCGAGCGCCGGGGAACCCGCGCGGCCCTGGATATCCGGGGACCTTCGTCAACCCAGAGACTTACGGACCCCCGGACACCATCAGGGCGGCAGAGGCTCCGCGGGGTCCAGGGGCGACCCGGATCCCCGATCCGTACGCTGGCGCCCGGACCCGTGAGGCCCCCGTGCCGCCGATGGCCGGCGCGGCCCCCGATGGCGGATGGCCCCAGGACCAGCCCTGGACGAGCCGTCCCGGAGCCCAGCCGCCGCGCCCCGGCCACCAGCCAGGAATGAGCTATGCCGAGTCCGGCCGGGTACCTCATGGACCAGGAGACGGCCGGCCGGTGCCACCTGGCGATCGCCTGCGTTCCGCTGAGGCACCGAGGCCCGCTCCGCCCATGCCCCCTCGCGAGGCCATGCCCCCTCGCGAGGCCATGCCCCCTCGCGAGGCCATGCCCCCTCGCGAGGCCATGCCCCGCCATGGTCCGCCTCCGCCCCACGCTCCGGCAGCGTCCTACGGCTCGTCTCGCGGGCCCAATCCGCCGCACAGGCCCGCTCCGTCCTACGGCCCCCCTCCGCCGCACGGTCCCGGTGCGTCTTACGGTCCGGGCGCGTCTTACGGTCCCTCCGCCCCCCGTGGTCCCGCATCGCCACCCGAAGGTCCGCGGCCCGGCGGCCCGGCGCGCCCAAGCGGACCCCGGCCGGCTCGCGAGCCGGTTAGCCCCCTCCACCCGGGTCCCCCCCGCGGCCCGGAGAGCGGTCCCCCTCGCGGCCCGGCTGGCCATGGCTATGCCACCCGGGGGCGGTCCCGGCCCGGTGATCCCGCTGAACGGTTCGACGGCGGGTACGCACCCGTGATCCGTGCGGCCGATGAGCCGGTCCGGCCAGGTAGCCCTGCTCGTCCGGCGAACCCAGGGCCGGCCGGCGGTCTAGGTCCGGCCGGCGGTCCCGGCCCGGCCGGCGGGCCCGGGCGTCACTCCGAGGGCACGCCAGCCGACGTGTACGTCTACCGGGACACCGATGCGCCGGACTCTGCCCCGACGGCTGCATCGGGGCAAGGACCTGACGAGCGCGACGTCTCCTACTGGTATGACCTGTCCGGCGTGGACAGCCCACCTGCGGACACCGCACCGGTCCTGGCCGAAACGCGCGGGCCGTTCGAGCCGCTGGTGTCGTCCAGCGATCCGCCGGCGAAGCCTGCGCTCGTTCCGGAACCTGCTCCGGCCCCCTCAGCCGCCCCGGCGCCGCCGAACGCCCGTGCTGACCCCGGGCCGGAGGATTTTGCGCCCGGGCGGGCCAGCCAGCTCGAGCAGATCAGGGAGTTCTACCTGACCGCTGAAGCGATCGGCGAGCAGAACGTCGACAAGCACTTCGACCAGCTCCTGGCCCAGCAGCGGGACCTGATCAGCGAATACTTCAAGCAGTCTCCCGCCGCTACTCAGGCCGGAGCCGACCCCGATGACCACGACGGCACCGTCGCGCCGGACCATCCCGGCGTCCGCGGTGCCCCCGGCGATTCCGGATCAGCTAGCCGCGGTCAGGCGGACAATCCACCGGGAGCAAGCGTCGCCGCCGAGCCGCCCCGCGTATGGTGACCCCGGACTGTCATGTGCTGGTCATCGCGGCCTCGGCCTGGGCGAGGCCGGATCGGCGATCGCACGGGACCTGGTTCGCGCGGGGGCCAATGTCCGGGGCTATGACCCGGCGGCAACCGCGGCCGACGACATCACCGGCACGGCCAGCGAAGCTGAGGCCGCCCGCGGGGCCGACCTGGTGCTGAGCGTCAACAGCGCGAAGGCCGCCGTGGACGCAGTAAGAAACCCCTGCGCAGCGTGTTCTACAAGGGCATGGCCGCTGCGGACACCGGAACGATGGAGCGGATCATCGAAGGCACCCGCAGGCACGCGGTGCGCCGGGCCGCGGAGATGGAAGCGGCCGCGGAGATGGTTACCGAGCTCGGGGTACCGGCGCTTATGGCCGATGCCAGCCGCGCCCTGCACGAGCGCCTGGCCCGCACCCCGCCTACGCCGGAGCCAGGGAGCTTACGCGGCCGCCAGCCCGCTCGCACCAGACCCCCAGGTAAGTACCTTGATATCGAGATACTATAGGTTGGACCGTACGGTACGAGCGAGGAGGCTCAGGAACGATGACGGCGAACAGCTTCGGCAGCCGGGCGACGCTCAAGGTCGCGGACCAGCAGTATGAGATCTACCGGCTGGACGCCGTAGACAGATCGGGCAGCCTCCCGTTCAGCCTGAAGATCCTGCTAGAAAACCTGCTGCGCAACGAGGACGGCGTTAACATCACCGCCGACCACGTCCGGTCGCTGGCCCAATGGGACCCGAGCTCCGAACCTGACACCGAAATCCAGTTCACCCCCGCCCGGGTCATCCTGCAGGACCTGACCGGCGTGCCTGCCGTCGTCGACCTGGCCGCGATGCGCGAGGCCATGCAGGCCCTGGGCGGCGACCCGACGAAGATCAACCCGCTCATCCCGGCCGAGCTGGTCATCGACCACTCGGTGGTGGCGGACGTCTTCGGCCGCCCGGACGCATTCAGCCGCAACGTGGAGATCGAGTTCGAGCGCAACCACGAGCGGTTCCAGTTCCTGCGCTGGGGTCAGGACGCGTTCAGCCAGTTCAAGGTGGTCCCGCCGGGCACCGGCATCGTGCACCAGGTGAACATCGAGTACCTGGCCCGGGTGGTGATGAACCGAGACGGCGTCGCCTACCCCGACACCTGCGTGGGCACCGATTCGCACACCACCATGCAGAACGGCCTGGGCATCCTCGGCTGGGGAGTCGGTGGCATCGAGGCGGAGGCCGCGATGCTGGGCCAGCCGATCTCCATGCTCATCCCCAGGGTGGTCGGGTTCCGGCTCACCGGGCAGCTGCCGAGCGGCGCCACCGCCACCGACCTGGTGCTCACCATCACCGAACTGCTGCGCAAGCACGGCGTGGTCGGCAAGTTCGTCGAGTTCTACGGCGACGGCGTGGCCGCGGTCCCGGTGGCCAACCGCGCGACCATCGGCAACATGTCACCGGAGTTCGGCTCGACCTGCGCGATCTTCCCCATCGACCAGCACACGCTGGACTATCTCACGCTCACCGGCCGCTCGCGCGAGCAGCTCGACCTGGTCGAGGCGTACGCCAGGGAGCAGGGGCTCTGGCACGACCCGCAGGCCCAGCGTCACGACGTCAGGTACTCCGAGGAGCTCAGCCTCGACCTGTCCACCGTGGTCCCGTCGATCGCGGGCCCGAAGCGCCCGCAGGACCGGATCGCGCTGGCCGACGCCAAGACGGCGTTCCGCGACGTCCTGCCGAACTACGTCCCAGGAAGCAGCCTGGACAACGGCCTGGACGATACCTTCCCCGCCTCAGACCCGGTGGCCTCGGGCGACGGGAGCCGTCCGTCCCGCCCCACCCGGGTCACCCTGGAAGACGGCACCGAGACCGAAGTCGACCACGGCAGCGTGGTGATCGCCGCGATCACCTCCTGTACCAACACGTCGAACCCTTCGGTCATGGT
The DNA here is from genome assembly GCA_050010815.1 of Streptosporangiaceae bacterium. Classification (GTDB taxonomy): domain Bacteria; phylum Actinomycetota; class Actinomycetes; order Streptosporangiales; family Streptosporangiaceae; genus Palsa-504. The sequence goes on from JBEKKH010000038.1 coordinate 24,015, forward strand.
GGGCGCCGCGCTGCTGGCCAAGAACGCGGTCGAACGGGGGCTGAACCGCAAGCCCTGGGTCAAGACGTCGCTGGCGCCGGGCTCCAAGGTGGTCATGGACTACTTCGAGCGGGCCGGCCTGGTGCCCTACCTGGACAAGCTCGGTTTCAACCTGGTCGGCTACGGCTGCACCACCTGCATCGGGAACTCCGGGCCGCTACCGCCCGCCGTCAGCGAGGCGGTCGCCGACAACGACCTGGCCGTGGCGGCCGTGCTGTCGGGGAACAGGAACTTCGAGGGCCGGATCAACCCGGACGTGAAGCTGAACTACCTGGCCTCTCCGCCGCTGGTGGTCGCCTACGCGCTGGCCGGGACGATGGACATCGACCTGAACCACGACCCGCTCGGCTCCGACACCGAGGGCAAGCCGGTCTACCTGGCCGACATCTGGCCCTCGGCGGAGGAGATCGCCGATGTCGTCCAGACCGCGGTGGCACAGGAGATGTTCACCCGCGACTACGCCGACGTCTTCAAGGGTGACGACAACTGGCGCGGGCTGCAGATCCCGGCGGGCGACACCTTCGACTGGGGTGAGAACTCGACGTACGTGCGCCGCCCGCCGTATTTCGACGGGATGCCGACCGAGCCGGAGCCGGTCACCGACATCACCGGCGCGAAGGTGCTGGCCATGCTCGGCGACTCGGTGACCACCGATCACATCTCGCCGGCCGGCGCGATCAAGACCGACAGCCCGGCGGGCAAGTACCTGACCGAGCACGGCGTGGAGCGGCGCGACTTCAACTCCTACGGCTCCCGCCGCGGCAACCACGAGGTGAT
>JBEKKH010000039.1:0-35836 GCA_050010815.1 Streptosporangiaceae bacterium
ACCCGCAGCTGTCCGGGCACGACGGGCAGCCGTGGCACGTGCATTACACCGAGAGCGGCTCGGTCGCCGACAGGTACGCCGCCGGGGCCGTGATGGGCCTCGCCGTCCGGCTGACCGACGTCGGCATCGGCCGCTTCGGCGTCTGCGAGGCGCCCGGCTGCCAGGGCGTGCTCATCGACACCAGCACCAGCAGCACCGGGCGTTTCTGCTCAGAGCTATGCGCGAATCGCGCCAATATTTCCGCGGTTGGCGCCCGTAAACGTGGCGAAGAAGACGGGGGAGCAAAGGGTCCGAACGCCATGGCATAGTGCGCCGAAGGTGCGGCGCGTGGCTAGCCGGAGCGGGGACGCCAGTAGCGGGTCAGCACGCGACCCTCGATCAGGGTCGCGGGGACGGCACCGAAGCGGCGGCTGTCCACCGCGCCGGCGCCCGGGTTGTCCGATTCGAGCCACCAGCCGTCCGGCTGCCGGCGGGCGGCGCGCTTGACGATGAGCAGGCCCGTCTGGTCCGGGTGGCGGGCGAGCACGATCTGACCAGGGCGGATCCGCCGGGTACGCCGGACCAGCAGCCAGTCACCTGGGTGCAGGGCGGGCAGCATGGAACGTTCGGCCACCTTGACCCGGAGAAAGGGCCAGTGCATCCATCCCTCCCGGTGTCATCGCTGGCGAGCGGGGTAGTGTCGGGTCTGCAAGTTAACGAGTCGGAGAAAGGGAATCGATGAGGCTGCTCACACGCCTGCTCGAGCCGAAGGCCATCGCTCACGCCCACTGCGACCTGCCCTGCGGAGTCTATGACCCTGCGCAGGCCAGGATCGAGGCGGAATCAGTCAAGGCCATCGACGAGAAGTACGCGCAAAACACGGACCCCGAGTTCCGGGCCCGCGCCATCGTCATCAAGGAAGAGCGGTCGGATCTGGTCAAGCACCACCTGTGGGTGCTGTGGACGGATTACTTCAAGCCGCCGCACTTCGAGAAGTACCCGCAGCTGAACACGCTGTTCAACGAGGCCACCAAGCTGGCCGGCGCCGCTGGCACCAAGGGCAGCACCGACGTCGCCAAGGCGGACGAGCTGCTGGCCAAGATCGATGAGATCAACAAGATCTTCTGGGAGACCAAGCAGGCCTAACCTCCCGCGGTTGCGGGGTACCCCGCGGGGTGGCTCAACGCGATGAAACCCGGGTTTCTGGCGCTCCGGCGCGGTAAACCCGGGTTTCACTGCGTTCAGGGATACCGCGGGGCTGATGGGGTGCATGTGGCCCGTGCGTCTCATGGGTTTCATGTGGCTCTCGGCTGGGCGGGCGGCGCGGCGCATTTCTCGTCGCGCGCTGCGGGCGGTAGGTTGCTTTCAGGTGACAGCACCCCAAGCTGCCCGGAGGAGAGACGTGACCGAAGACACCGCCGCGACGACGGACTACGAATCCGTGCCGGGCCAGCGGGATCCGGACGCGGATCGCGAGGCGTCGCAAGACACGCAGGACCACGTGAAGGTGTGCATGCCCGCCGAGGGCGCCTACCTGTCCGTGCTGCGGACAGCGACCGCGGGCCTGGCGGCGAGGCTTGACTTCACCCTTGACGAGATCGAGGACCTGCGCATCGCCGTAGACGAGGCGTGCGCGATGCTGCTCGCCCAGGCGATCCCGGAGACTAACCTGGAATGCACCTTCGACCTGGGTGAGGACCTGATGATGATCACCGTGGCGGTGACCGCCGCGGAACCGCGCATTCCGGCGAAGGACACCTTCGCCTGGACCGTGCTATCCGCCCTGGCCGGGACGGTCGACTCGCGGCTCGGACCCGGCGACCAGGTGGCTATCGTGCTTCGCAAGCGCCGGGAAACCCTGAAATCTGGGTTGAGGTCGGGGTGAGCAGCGAGTTCGAGGTCCAGGTGACCGAGGAGTTCGAGGTCGCCCAGGCGACCAGCCAGACCGTGCGGGTCGAGAACGGTTCGCCCGACCGGGCCCGCGCCCGGGAGATGTTCGAGCGGCTCGCGATCCTGCCGCCGGACGACCCGGAGCGGGCGCGAATCCGGGGCCACCTGGTCGAATTGCACCTCCCGCTGGTGGAGTACCTGGCCCGCAGGTTCAGGAACCGGGGCGAGTGGCTCGACGACCTGACCCAGGTCGCGACGATCGGCCTGATCAAGTCCATCGACCGGTTCGACCTGGAACGCGGCGTGGAGTTCTCCACCTACGCCACGCCGACCATCGTGGGCGAGATCAAGCGGCACTTCAGGGACAAGGGCTGGGCGGTCCGGGTGCCGCGCCGCCTGCAGGAACTGAAGCTCTCCCTGACCAAGGCCATCGGCGAGCTGGCCCAGCGCGAGGGACGTGCGCCGACCGTCAGCGAGCTCGCCGCGCACCTGCAGATGAGCGAGGAAGAAGTCCTCGAAGGGCTAGAGTCGGCCAACGCCTACTCCACCGTGTCGCTGGATGCCCCCGATTCGGGCGACGAGGACGCGCCCGCCGTCTCGGACTCGCTCGGCATGGTCGACGACGCCCTGGAGGGTGTCGAGTACCGCGAGTCGCTCAAGCCGCTGCTCGAGCAGTTGCCGCCCCGGGAGAAGAAGATCCTGCTGCTGCGGTTCTTCGGCAACATGACGCAGTCGCAGATCGCCACCGAGCTTGGCATCTCCCAGATGCACGTGTCCAGGCTGCTGGCCCGGACGCTGGCTCAGCTCAGGGACGGGCTCACCACCGAGGACTGACGGCCTACTTGGCGGCCTGGCGTTTGGCCGGCTGACGCTTGGCGGGTGGCTGGCGTTTGGCGGGCGAGGCCTTGGCGGGTGGCTGGCGTTTGGCGGGTGGGGTCTTGGCGGGTGGGGTCTTGGCGGGCGCGGGTTCGTCCGCGGGGCGGGGCGGGCGGTTGAGGGCGCGGACGCTGGCCGGGGTGAACAGGCCGGCCAGGCAGCCGACCGCGAGCACCAGGGCGGGCAAGCCCCAGTCGGGCCGGTGACCGTCCAGCAGGGTGACCCCCGCGATGATCACGAATAGCTGAGTCATCACCACCGGAGTCCGGGTCCACGGCCTGGCCCGGGCCAGCGCTACCGCGAAGGTGGCCAGCCCGGCCGCGGTGCCGAACGCGATCGCGGTCAGCGCGATCCCGCTGAGTAGCTCGTACGACTGCCCGTCGGCGGTGGAAATAGCGGCGAACACTCCCGCCACGACCAGGCCGACGGCTTCGGCGGCCTGCGCGGCCGCGGCCAGGCGGAGCGCTACGCCAGACGTACCGGCTGGTCGCGTGACCATATCCTCACACCCATCCGTTCTTCAGATCAGGGGGCGCACCCACTCCCAGCTTAGGGGGCAGCTAACCTGGGCGGGTGCGCGGCATCCTGATCGTCAACCCGCATGCGACGTCCATGAGCGGGCCCGTCTGCGACCTGGTCGTACGTTCGCTGGCCGGCCTGATCGACGTCCGGGTGGAAAAGACGAGGTACCGCGGCCATGCGCGTGAGCTGGCCGCGGCCGCCCGCGGTGAGCTGGTAATCGTACTCGGCGGCGATGGCTCGGTCAACGAGGCCGTCAACGGGATCATGAGCCAGCCCGGCGGCCCCGACGGGTCCGACGGGTCCGAGCCGCCCCTGATCGCGGTCATACCCGGCGGCGGCGGCAACGTCTTCGCGCAGGCGCTCGGGCTCCCGGCCGACCCCGCCGCGGCGATACGCAGGGTCAGGCAGGTGATCGCGGCGCAGAGCTACCGGACGATCGGCCTCGGGCTGGCCGGGGACCGGTATTTCACCTTCAGCGCGGGTCTCGGCATGGACGCCGAAGTGGTGCATGAAGTGGACAGACTGCGCGCCGCGGGCCGTCGCGAGAGCGCATCACTGTTCTTGCGGACAATGGTGCGCCATTATTACCTCGGGACCGACCGGCGCACCCCGGCGCTGACCATGGAACGCCACGGACAGCCGGCCACCAAGGATCTGTTCTTGACCATCATCACCAACCGCTCGCCGTGGACGTATTTCCGCCATCGCGCGGTGCTGCCGGTGCCGAATCCGGATTTCAACTCGGGCCTGGACGTGCTGGCGATGCGCCAGGTGCGGCTCTCCACCATCTTCTACCTGGTCAGCCAGATGATGTGGATCAGGCGCCGGCCACCGCGAGCGCGGGACGTGCTGGCCGTGCACGGGGCTGAATCGCTGTCGGTCCGTTCGGAACGCCCGATCGCGTTTCAGGTGGACGGCGAATTTCTCGGTGAAATCGAGGCCATTGAATTTCGGTTCGTGCCGCGCGCGCTTCGCGTCGCGGCGTGATGGCGAGCACTCTTTACTGAAGGCCGCATGAACATCGCATGAGAGTTGCTTGAAGGTCGCTCGTGCCGTACCGAAGCGGCGAGAGCAAAATGTGATCGATCTGACATCGAATTCGGCGAGCGGTTCGCCGTGGCCCCTTGCGCTCCTCTACCCGACGTTGAGAGGCTTGTCGTGATGCCTGGCGCGGGGGCGCCTCGCGTGTTATCGGTTCTGATGACTCCTTTGTCGCCTCCGGAATCAGGTTCGGCCGCTCCTTCGCCGGTACGGGTTCGGCCGGGCATCAAGGCAAGTCCCGAGAACTTTGGGATTACTGGGAAAGTATGGCATAGCTCGTGAAATGCTTCACAAGCTGTAGATAGCTGCGCATACCGGACGCGACCGCTGGCGGTCGGGAGCCGAGAAGGAGTGGACACCATGGACTGGCGTCACGAAGCCGCCTGCCGTGAGGTGGACCCGGAGCTGTTTTTCCCCATCGGGAACAGCGGTCCCGCGCTACTCCAGATCGAGGAGGCCAAACAGGTGTGCCGACGGTGCTCGGTCATGGACGCGTGCCTGCGCTGGGCCATTGACTCCGGTCAGGACGCCGGGGTCTGGGGCGGGATGAGCGAAGACGAGCGGCGCGCGCTCAAGCGCCGCACGATCAGGCTCCGCGCCCGGGCCCACGTGTAACCGGTCTGAGCGGTCCGACCGGTCTGAGTCATGGCTCACAGGAAGATCGAGTACCACCTCGGTGCCGCCGCCTGGCCGGGGCGCGATCCGCAGCCGGCCGCCAAGTTCGCTAACCACCAGCGTGCGGACGATCTGCAGGCCCAGGCTGGTGGTCTGGTCCAGATCGAAGTCGGCGGGTAGGCCGACCCCGCTGTCCGCCACGGTTACCGTCAGCCGTTCGGGCTCGCGGGTCGCCGCTACCTCGATGAATCCCTCCTCCTTGGTCGGGTACGGGAAACCGTGCTGTAGCGCGTTTTGCAGCAGCTCGGTCAGGACCATGGCCAGCGGCGTCGCCATCGCGGCCGACAGCAGGCCGAACGACCCGGTCAACTTCGGGACCACCCGGACCTCGGTGACCGACACCTCACCCGCCATCATCGCCACCCGGTCCGCGATATCGTCGAAGTCGACGCTCTCCTCCGGTGCGTGCGACAGCGTCTCGTGCACGACCGCGATCGATCCGACCCGGCGGACCGCCTCGTCCAGCGCGGCGCGGGCCTCGGGCGCGTGCAGCCGCCGCGCCTGCAGCCGCAGCAGCGCGGCGACGGTCTGCAGGTTGTTCTTCACCCGGTGGTGGATCTCCCTGATCGTGGCGTCCTTGGTCATCAGCTCACGCTCACGGCGGCGCAGCTCGGTGACGTCCCGCACCAGGATCAGGGCCCCGGTCCGGTTACCGTCGACGATCAGCGGAATCGACCGGAGCTGGACCACCGAGCCGTGGCCGTCGACCTCGGCCACGCTCGGCGCGCGGCCGGCCGCCACTACTATCAGCGACTCATCCAGCGGCTCGTCGGAGGCGGACAGCCCGGCGGTGAGCACGCCGAGCTCCGACCCGATCAGGTCGGCGGCCAGGCCGAGACGGCGATACGCCGACTGCGCGTTCGGGCTCGCGTAGGTAACGCGCCCCGACTTGCCCAGCCGCAGCAGCCCGTCGCCCACCCGCGGCGACCTGACCAGCATGGCGTCCGCGCCGGGAAACGGGAACGTTCCTTCGGCCACCATCCGGGCCAGGTCGTCGGCACCCTGCACGTAGGTGAGTTCCAGGCGACTCGGGGTGCGGGCCGAGTTCAGGTTGGTGCATCGTTCGATGACCGCGATCACCCGCCCCGCCCGGTTGACGGGAATGCCCTCGGTGCGGACCGGGACGCCGTTCGTCCAGTCCGGATCGCTCTCCCGCCAGATCCGCCGCTCGTCTCGTGCGACGTCGAGCAGCCGCTGGTCCTCGGGCCCGGCGAACGTCCCGACCACGTCATCCTGCAGGGATGTCGGCCCGGTCGTCGGGCGCATCTGGGCGATCGCCAGCCAGCCGGTACCGTCGCTGGCGGGCGCCCACAAGATCAGGTCGGCGAAGGACAGGTCGGCGAGCAGCTGCCAGTCCGACACCAGCGAGTGCAGCCACTCGATATCGGTGTCGGCGAGGCTCGTGTGGCTCCTGGCCAGGTCATTCAGCGTGGGCACAGCACCATCATCGCATCCGGGCCTGAGATCATGGTCCCATGTCCGATCGATCACACCCGATGCAGCTACTGCGGCAGGCAGCGGAACGCCGGGCGGCGGCCGGCCTGAGCCGGGCCCTGACTCCGCGCGGCCCCGGCCACGACGGGCTCCTCGACCTCGCCTCGAACGACTACCTCGGCCTGTGCGGGGACGAGCGGCTGACCGCGGGCGCCGTCGAGGCGGCCAGGAAATGGGGGCCGGGCTCGACCGGATCCCGCCTGGTGACCGGGACGACCGTGCTGCACGCCGAGCTGGAGGCCCAGCTGGCGGAGTTCACCTGCGCCGCGGCCGCGCTGGTCTTTTCCTCCGGTTACCTGGCGAACCTGACCGTGATCACCGCGCTGGTGGCCGCGCTCAGCGGCCCGGCCGGAGTGCTGGTGGTGTCCGACGCCCGTAACCATGCCTCGCTCGTCGACGCGTGCCGCCTGGCCCGCGCACGGGTGGTGGTGACCCCGCACCGCGACGCCCGGGCGGTGCGGCGCGCGCTGGCCGACCGGAAGGAGGCCGCCGCGATCGTCGTCAGCGACGCGGTGTTCTCGGTCGACGGCGCCGTGGCCCCGGTCCGGGAGCTGCACGCGGCCGCCCGCGCGCACGACGCCCTCCTGGTGCTTGACGAGGCGCACGCCTTCGGCGTGGTCGGCCCGGGCGGGCGGGGCGCCGCCGCAGCCGCCGGGATCGCCGCCGAACCCGACCTGATCCGGACCGTAACCTTGTCCAAGGCGCTGGCCGGGCAGGGCGGTGCGGTCCTCGGCGCGGCGGAGGTGATCGGCACGCTGGTGGACACCGGACGCGGTTTCATCTTCGACACCGGGCTGGCCCCGCCGTCCGCGGGTGCGGCCCTGGCCGCCCTGCAGGTGATCGCGGCCGAGCCCCGGCTGGGCGCGCGCGCCCGGGCCAGCACGGCCCGGTTGGGCGCGATCGCGACGCAGGCCGGCCTGCGCACCGCGCCGTCCGGCGCCGCCGTGCTCGCGGTCGTGGTGGGCGAGTCCCGCCAGGCCGTGCAGGCTCAGCGGATCTGCGCTCGGCACGGGGCCAGGGTCGGATGCTTCCGGCCGCCTTCCGTGCCCCCCGGCCAGGCCTGCCTGCGGCTCACCGGCCGGGCCGACCTGACCGAAGACGACTTCGCGGCGGCCGCGCGAGCGCTGGCCGCGGTGCGCGACCATAGTGGGAGTTGACGTTCACCCTTTATTAAGGCAATGATTCCGGTTGACATCCTCCCTCGCCTGAAGCTGAAGGCGGGGGATTGGAACTACTACGCCGATGGGAGCAGCAGGTGAGGTTCGCGGTTCACCGGCCGGGCTCCCCCGTCGCCTCCCCGCGCATGAAGGGGGATGGGGAGGTGGGTGGGGTGCCCCGCCGCGATGTTGATGGCCGCGTTCACGTCCGCGTGGCCGACGAAGCCGCAGGCAGTGCAGACGAACCGCGCTTCGACGGGCAGGTTCCAGACGTACCGGGCGTGGCCGCAGTGATCCCGCAGCACCGCCTGCTGGGCGGACGTGGGGTAGAGCCGGTACCGGGACATACGAACACACTATCGGGCACCGCCGACATTTCCGGAGAAGTGAAGCGGCGTTTCCTCCCCGGCTTGAAGGCCGACGTCTCCACGCCGCGATCCTGATGACCGCTTCTCTGCTGCCGGCTGACGACACCTCGGACGGCCCCCCCGGGCCCGCTGCCGAGCGGCCCTCCGCGGGCCCGGCACCGCGGCTGCCCAAGTACTACCAGGTCAAGCGGGAGCTGCTCGAACTCACCGCCGCCCTGGACGCCGGCAGCCCCGTTCCGCCCGAACGCGAGCTCGCCCGCTCGTACGGAACCTCCAGGACCACGGTCCGGCAGGCCCTGGCCGAGCTCGTCGTCGAGGGGCGGCTGCTGCGGATGCAGGGCAAGGGCACCTTCGTGGCCAAACCCAAGGTGGCCCAGGCCCTGGAGCTGGCCAGCTACACCGAGGGCATGCGCGCGCACGGACTGCATCCGCAGACCAAGATCCTCGACATCGGGTACATCACCACCGAGGAACCGCTCGCGACGCTGCTCGGTATCCGGGCGGGCGGGCGCGCGCTGCGCATCCACCGGCTGCGGCTCGCCGACGGCGAGCCGATGTCGATCGACACCTCGTACCTGCCCGCCCGGCGCTTCCCCGGCCTGCGCAAGCAGCTCGAACGCGACCAGTCGCTGTACGAGACGCTGCGCGCGGGCTACGGCATCCAGCTGGCCGAGGCGGAGGAGACTATCGAAACCGTGCTGGCTGACCCGCATGACGCGCGGCTGCTCGAGGTGGACGCCGGGCTGCCGTTGCTGCTGCTGTCCCGGCACGCGTTCGACGTCACCGGCGAACCGGTCGAATGGGCGCAATCCTGGTACCGCGGCGACCGGTACAAGTTCGTCACCCGGCTACGACGGTGATGTGGCCGCCGGTACTGATCGTCAGCGGGACCGGGACCGACGTGGGCAAGACCGTGGTCACCGCGGCCCTCGCCGCGGTGGCGGCCGGGCGCGGGCGGCGGGTGGCGGTGGTCAAACCCGTTCAGACCGGAGAGCCGCCCGGGCGCACCGGGGACCTGGCCACTGTCCGCCGCCTGTCCGGCGTCACCCGGACCTGCGAACTCGCGAGGTTTCCCGATCCGCTGTCCCCGGAGGCGGCCGCGCGCGCCGCCGGGCGCCCGCCCCTCGACCTGGCCGCCGCCGCCATCGCGGTGAAGCAACTCGACGCCGACCTGATCCTGGTCGAGGGCGCGGGTGGCCTGCTCGTCCGCTACGACGCCGCCGGCACCACGATCGCTGACCTGGCCACCATGCTGGCCGCGCCGGTCCTGGTGGTCACCACCCCCGGACTCGGCACCCTGAACCACACCGCGCTCACCCTGGAGGCGCTCGGCCACCGCGCGCTGGTGCCGGCCGGCCTGATCATCGGCGCCTGGCCCGCCGATCCTGGCCTGGCCGAACGCACCAACCTCACCGACCTGGCCGTCCTGGCCGAGCTGGCCGGATGCTCCCTGTCCGGCGCGCTGCCCGCGGGCGCCGCCCGGCTGGGCCGGGACGATTTCCTGGCCGCCGCCCGAGCCGGCCTCAGCCCCGCGCTCGGCGGTAATTTCGCGCCTGCGCCTGGCGGTAGTTTCAGCCCCGGCATTGGCGGTAGTACCGCGCCTGCGCCCGGCGGTAGTTTGGGTCAGCGAACTTGACGGAAATCCTCATTTAGTGAGAATGGCCTGCATGTCCGGTTGCTTAACCGGGTTGCATCGCCAGCTGGGCCTGTTGATGGTAATTCCATGACCGCAAAGGATTGCCTCTTCGCGGCGTGAGGCGCAGCATAGAGGGCAACTTACGTGGTATCAGGCACACCAAGAGAAGCCGACCTCCGGCGAAGGGGGAGGAATGAGCCAGCCGCCCACCGCGTCACGAAATGCCCGGGGTACTTGGGCCCCGGTCGCCGCGCACCCGGTTACCTCGGCGGTTATCGCCGTGCTGATCATCGCCTCGATCTTCTTCTCGCTGTACGTGCCGATCTACGCGAGAACCACGCCTAAGGTGGGCGACTTCCCCTTCTTCTATTTCTACCTGCTGGTTTACATGCCAGCCGTCTCGATCGCGCTCTTGATCGTGATCCGGCTGCGGAAGAGGCTGCGACCGCCCGGCGGAGCCGACGGCCCGCAGGCGGCGGACGTGAGCGAGGTGGCCAGGTGAGCCACGTCAACGCCATCACGTTCACCATCGTCGTCATCCTGTTCCTCGTCGTTACCGGCGTCGGCTTCGCGGCGGCGCGCTGGCGGCGGGCCGAGGACATGATGCACCTGAACGAGTGGGGACTCGGCGGCCGCGGCTTCGGCACCTTCGTCAGCTGGTTCCTGCTGGGCGGCGACCTGTACACCGCGTACACCTTCATCGCGGTGCCCGCGCTGGTGTTCGGTTCCGGCGCCATCGGCTTCTACGCGGTTTCTTACACGATCATGGTCTTCCCGATCGTGATCATCTTCTTGCCCCGGCTCTGGTCGGTTTCCCGGGTCCACAACTACGTCACGCCCGCCGATTTCATCCGCGGCCGGTACGGCTCCCGCGGCCTGGCCCTGTCCGCCGCCTTCACCGGCATCCTGGCGCTGATGCCCTACATCGCCCTGCAGCTCGTCGGCATCCAGGCGGTCCTCACCGTGATGGGCGTCGGCACGTCGTCAGGCAACACGTTCGTCAAGGACCTCCCGCTGTTCATCGCGTTCCTCGTCCTCGCGATCTTCACGTACGTGTCCGGGCTGCGCGCTCCCGCGCTTATCGCCTTCATCAAGGACACCCTGGTCTACCTGATGGTCATCGTCGCGGTTTTCTACATCCCGACTAGGCTCGGCGGCTGGGGGCATATCTTCGGCGCCGCGCAGACGCATTTCACCTCGGTCAACCCGGCCACCAAGAAGCCTTACGGAGCGTTCGTCCCAACCTCGAAGGCCACCGGAAGCACGCAGCTCGACTTCGCCACGCTAGCCCTGGGCTCGGCTCTGGCGCTTTTCATCTACCCCCACTCGATCACCGCGACGCTGGCCGCCAGGCGGCGCTCGGTGGTCACGCGCAACATGGCGTACCTTCCGCTCTATTCGGTCCTGCTCGCGCTGATCGCGCTGTTCGGCTACATGGCCATCGCCGATAAGACCACCGTGGCCGACGTCAAGAAGGCCGGCGGCAATGCTCAGCTCGCGGTGCCCTACCTGTTCCAGCACATGTTCCCCAGCTGGTTCACCGGGATCGCCTTCGCCGGGATCATCATCGGTGCCCTGGTCCCCGCGGCGATCATGGGCATCGCCGCGGCGAACCTGTTCACCCGCAACATCTTCACGGAGTTCTTCAAACCGGACGCCAGCCCCAAGCTGGAGACGCAGGTCTCCCGGTGGGCCTCGCTGGTGGTCAAGCTCGGCGCCCTGTACTTCGCGGTCGAACTGCCGCACACCTTTGCCATCAACCTCCAGCTGCTCGGCGGCGTCTGGATCCTGCAGCTCTTCCCGATGCTGGTGGCCGGACTGTTCACCCGCTGGTTCGACCGCTGGGCGCTGCTGGTGGGCTGGCTGGCCGGCATGGTGTTCGGCACCATCGCCGCGTACAAGTCGGCCTCCCCCACCGCCTCGCACTGGGCGTCGTCGTCGGACATCGAGTTCGGCCACACGATCTACATCGGCTTCAGCGCGGTGCTGATCAACCTCATCATCGCGGTGATCCTGACCGTGATCCTGCGAGCAGCCAAGGTGCCGCAGGGGACCGATGAGACCCTGCCGCACCAGTACACCGCCGACCCGGCGCAGGCTCCGGGGCCTGCGGAGGTGAGCGTCGGCTTGGCCGGCGCGGCAGGAGGGCCCGGATCGGCCGGGGGGTCCGGGGGGTGAGGCGCGGTCACTGCCCTCGCTTACGGTCTGGGCTACTGACTGGTAACGTCGCATCCGTGACGCGGATATCCGGGCATGGCGGCCTGCACGCGGTGGCGGTAGCACGGCGGTACGGCGTGTCGGCGTTGTTCACGCTGTCGGGTGGGCACGTGTTCCCGCTCTACGACGCGGCGGTCCGCACCGACCCGCCGCTGCGCCTGGTGGATGTGCGGCACGAACAAACCGCGGTCTTCGCAGCCGAAGCCACCGCGCGGCTCACCAGGACGCCCGGCCTGGCGGTGGTGACCGCAGGCCCAGGCGTCACCAACTCGGTCAGCGCGGTGACCACGGCGTGGTTCAACGCGGCGCCCGTGGTGGTCCTGGCCGGGCGCGCACCTGACTACCGCTGGGGCGCGGGCAGCCTGCAGGAAATCGACCATCCGCCGCTGCTCGCGCCGGTCACCAAGCGGGCCTGGACCGAGCACGACACGGCGAAGGTAGCGGCGTCGGTGGAGGCGGCCTTCGCGCTGGCGTTGAGCCCGCATCGCGGACCCGTGTTCCTCGACATCTCGCTCGAGGCGATCTACGGACAGGCCGAGGCCGATCTGCCGGACGGTGCGGGGCCAGACGGTGCGGGGCCAGACGGTGCGGGGCCAGACGGTGCGGGGCCAGACGGTGCGGGGCCGGACGGTGCGGACATTAGCCGGATCGCTGGGTTGCTGCGGGCGGCCCGGCGGCCGGTGCTGGTCCTCGGGTCCGATGTCTGGCTCGGCGGCGCCGACAACGCAGCCCGCCGGGCGGCCGAGGAACTGCGGCTGCCCGTGATCGCCAACGGGCAGGCCCGCGGGGTGCTGCCGGCCGGGCACGAACTGCTGGTCACCCGGGCCAGATCGGTGGCGCTGCGCGAGGCGGACTTGGTCCTGGTGGCCGGAACGCCGCTGGACTTCCGGCTCGGCTACGGCTCGTTCGGCCCGAAGGAGGCGCCCGCGCAGGTGGTGCACGTCGCCGACGCGCCGGGCGGGATCGCCACTCACGGGCCACTGGCCGGATCCGCTGCGGGCGACCTATTCGCGTTCTTCACCGGCCTGGCCGCCGAGCTGACCGGCCATCCGGCGCCCGGCCGCCAGGTGCTTGGTGCCATGGACCCGGACGGGCTGACCCGGCTCACCGAGGCGGTCCGCGCCGCGCACGCGGCCGATGCTCCGCTGCTGGCCAGCGACGCTGACCCGGTCCACCCGGCGCGGATCTACGGCGAGCTGCTCAAGGTCCTTGACGACGACGCGGTGATCATCGGTGACGGCGGCGACTTCGTCTCCTTCGCGGGTAAGTACATCGAGCCCGCACGTCCGGGTGGATGGCTCGATCCGGGACCGTTCGGCTGCCTGGGCACCGGGCTGGGCTACGCGATTGCAGCCAGGATCGCAAGGCCGTCCGCGCAGGTGGTCTTGCTGCTCGGCGACGGTGCGGCCGGGTTCTCGCTGATGGACGCCGACACCTTGGTCCGGCACCGGCTGCCGGTGGTCATCGTCTGCGGGAACAACGGCGGCTGGGGCCTGGAAAAGCACCCCATGCGCGCCCTGTACGGCTACGACGTCGCCGCCGACCTGCAGCCTGGCTGCCGTTACGACGAGGTGGTCCGGGCTCTGGGCGGCGCGGGCGAGCTCGTCACCACCGCCGCGGGCATCGCCCCGGCCCTGCGCCGCGCCTTCGCCGCCAACGCCCCCTACCTGGTCAACGTGGTGACTGATCCGGAGATCGCTTATCCCCGGTCCACCTCCGGCGTGTAGAGGCCGGGCCGGCCGTCGCGAAGCCATTCGCGGGGAAGCCAGGCGCGGGCGCGCGCCTGGGCGGGACGTTCGGTGCTAGTGGTTGGTGTGTCGCCAGTTCCGGATGTGGTTTACTGCCGTCCTGTTCTGGGTGATCCTGGCCGGGATTAGCTCAGGCCGGCGATTGCCCGCGGTTTCACCCGGCCAGCCAAGATCGTTCGTCAGGGCAATGGGACATAGGAGTTACCCATTCGAGGACGTAACGCCGCAAACCGGGCGTTCGTCAGCATTTGCGAGTCCGCTGCTGCGACACGCCGCAGACGCAGGTTGATCCGGAATGCTCACCCGGTCCCCACGATTCTCCCGCAAGCCAAGAAACTCCCAGGTAAAGCTGGTTATCTGGAATTCGCGAGCGAGCAGGTGCGGGTGCTGACGGGCCCGCCAGCCTGCACGCGCAGCGCCCGGCGGCCGGTCCGGACTCCGCAGCGGATCCGGTGCATCCCAAGTGCCGTATGCCGACTGTGAAAACACCGGCCGCCGCTTGACCATCGAGGCGACGATCAAGCTGTAGCGGGGGTGGTTACCGTCACCGTTCAGGATCTGCCCGGCCCCCAGCTCGCTGGGCCGGAACCGGCCCGGGGTGTGGGTGTGGCACCGTGCACAGAAGAATGTGCACGGTGCAGCACCCATACCCATCCGCCCGGGCACGCAAGGGACGGGAACGCACGCTGTGACGCCAGAGGCCGGTGAGCGCCTGCCCGCGGAGCAGGACAGCCAGGTCCCCCGGCCCGGGACGGATCCCGGTGACACCCGTGGTGGCTATGCGGCGCCCGTGCCGGGTGGTGCAGCCTGCCCGGCAAGGATCGTGGTGGACCCGGGCTCCGCTCCCGCTCTCGAGCCACACCGAAGGTCCATCGTCATTGCCCCGTACACCGGGTGGACCGCCAAGCCCGATCCACCACGGAAAAGTCCCGGGGCCGGGCCGGGCCGGGCCGGGCCGGGCCGGGCGGGTTAGGGTGCGACGGGTGGGACAGGTGCGGCGGCCTGCCACTACCTGCGGCGTGGCTATGCACTCACCAGATACTCGGTCCTCCAGGTCGTGGTGCTCCGGCAGGCCGGGAGAACGGGTCCGGCTGACGTCAGGGCCGTATGGTGTAACGGTTCCCAGGGCTACGCTCAGGTCCATGGCGGAAAACAGCTGGAGTCATTTCTCCCCGGGCTCTGAAGATAGCGGCCAGCCGCAAGCCGCCTGGACGGTGGAGGATCATCTCCGGGGCCAGCCGGCCAGCGCAGTTGAGCTCTACCGGCGCTTCGCCGGACTCGTGGAGGCGTGCGGTCCGTTCACCTACGCGGTGTCCAGATCGAGCATCACCTTCAAGGGCTCGCGCCGAGGTTTCGCCGGAGCCCGGCCGACCAGGACCGGGCTGACCGGGTACCTAGACCTGCAGCGCACCGTGCATGACCATCGGATCACCAGCGCGTCGCCCTTCACCAAGCGTCTCGTCGTGCACCAGGTGCGGATCACCAGACCGGAAGAGCTGGATGAAGACTTCGCGGGCTGGGTCCGCGAGGCTTATGCCGTCGGTCAGGGTGCCCACCTTCACCCTCGTTGAGAACTTGTTCCCGTCACATTGGCTTTCGGAACCGCGACGGTGGTCGTTTCGCGATTAATTCACGTACCGAGGAAGGCGGTCACGACGGCAGCGAATTCTGCTGGCCGGACGGCGTGTACCAGATGCCCGGCGGAGATCGTAACCAGCTCGCAGTCCGGGATGAGCGTGGCCATGTCGGCAAGCTGGCCCTGATCGACATGGCTGGCCGGGCCGCCCGCGACCAGTAGCGCCGGGGACCGAATCCGTTCCAGCTCATCGCGCCAGGAACTGACCCGCGGGCCGGTGAACTCGTTGCTCAGCGCCGTCACGGGCCAGTCGAAGGCCAGCGAGCCTTCGGGGCGGGTGAGGACTCGTGGCGCGCGCGGCCATGGCGGTGCGGGCTCTTCCAGGATCAGGTGGGTTACGCGCTCTGGGTGCCGTGCCGCGTACAGATAGGCGGGCGGAGCACCTATCGAATGCCCGCCGAGCGCCACGTGCTTGAGTTCCAGGACGTCGAGAACTGCGGTCAGGTCCGCGGCAAGCTGCTCGATCGTATACGGGCCGGTCCAGTCGCTGGCCCCGTGCCCGCGCAGGTCGGGCGCGTACACCCGCCACGATGGCGCCAGCACCTGCGCGACCGGTCCCCAATCGGAGGATTCCTCGCCTTGCGCGTGCAGCAGGACCAACGGCGGTGCTCCGCCGGGTCCCCAGGTCCGGTACGCGAGCCGTATCGTCCCGGCCTGAACGCGCCGCAGTAGTCCCGATTGGGTGTCAGCCACGCCCTGACGCTATGTCCAGGCCGTCCCGTGTCGCCAGCGATTCTGCCCACGGCAGCGGGATGGTGACAAATGGCCCGGGAGATGATGGTGAGATATGGCCCGGGAGATGCGGTCGCGCCGACGACGCGGGTCCCGGTCATGCGGGCGCTAGGTGCCCTCGGCCCACTCGATGCCGGCCCGGCGCCGGGCCCGGTCTAGCGGCCCGGTCCGGGTCAAGGCCGGTCAGACGGCCGCGATGGCCGTGATCGCGGGCGCAGGCCAGCATGGCGCCGGTGCCGCAGCCGACATCCAGGACGGAGTCCGCGGCCATGACCAGCTCGTGATAGAAACGATCGCCCGGGGACCGACGGCGGCGCGGAGACCGTCGTGTCGCCACGTGTGGCCGACGCAGCCGGCCCAGCGCGCTTTCCGCGAGCGCTCATAAACGCGGTGACCGAACCTGAAATCGGTGCTGCACGTCTCCGCGGAAACGCTTTTGGCAAGTGCCTATCGCATTTGCAGCGGGCGTCTCCGCGGGAACGTCCTCATCACGGCCCGGTCTGACGCCTCAGCCTTGGGACCAGAAATCACGCTCTTCGGTGACAAGCCCGTCGGCGCTGAAACGGAGCAGCGACACCCCGGCCAGATCCTCGGCGCCGCCATCGGTCAGCCTGGTCTGCGCGCTCCAGGGCACGGCTGCCTGATCGCCGTCGACGATGGGTGAGCCGAACTGGCACTGGGCCGACTCCTCCTCCGCGAACACGCGGGCCAGGTAATCCGGTTCCGGCTCCCGGAACGGATGCTGCTGCCAGAACGCGCCTGGGGCATAGAGCGCGGCGATCGCGGCCGCGTCATGTTCGCGCCAGCCGCGCTCCCACACGGCTGCCCACCGCTGGGCGGCCTGTCGCGTATCCATCCGCTCAGGGTAGCGGCGGATGGTCAGCTGATGACGGCGATCAGGTCGCCTTCCTGGACGACGTCCCCCTCGGCGACGTGCAGCCTGGCGATCACACCCGGATTCTCGGCCAGGACCGGGATCTCCATCTTCATGGACTCCAAGATCACCAGGGTGTCGCCGTCGTCGACCTGATCACCTTCGGAAGCGACCACCTTCCACACGTTCGCGACCATCTCCGCGCGGACCTCAGCCACCGGTGACTCCTCATCTGTTCGTCCGGGTCAGCCGACCCGGTTCGCTTCAAGCATTGTGTTACACCGAACGCAGCTTATTTACCAGGGGCGTATCGTAATCCCCGCTGGCGAACTCCGCGCTGGCGAGCAACTCGGCGTGAAAGAGCAGGTTCGTCTTCGGGCCCGCGACGCGGAACCCGGCCACCGCCTCCCTGGCCCGGGACAGCGCCTGATCGCGGTCGGCGCCGTGCAGGCAGAGCTTGGCCAGCAGCGGGTCGTAGAACGACGTGACCGTATTGCCGCACCGGTAACCGGCATCCACCCGTACCCCCGGGCCGGACGGTTCTTCCCATTCGGTGATGCGGCCAGGCCCGGGCAGGAACCGGACCGGATCCTCGGCATAGATCCGCAGCTCAAGCGCGTGCCCGGACGGGCGGACGGCGTCGGTGTCAAAGGACGGCGGCTCGCCCGCGGCGACGAGGAACTGCTGCTCAACCAGGTCGATGCCGGTGACAAGCTCGGTGACGGGATGCTCGGCCTGCAGCCGGGTGTTCATCTCCAGGAAGACGAAGGAGCCCGCCTCGGTGTCCACCAGGCACTCGACGGTCCCGGCGCCCCGGTACTGCACCGCCTCTCCGGCCCGCACGGCGGCGGTCAGCATCTGCTCGCGCAGGCCGGCCGAAACACCCGGCGACGGAGTCTCCTCGACGATTTTCTGGTGCCGCCGCTGCACCGAGCAGTCACGCTCGCCGAGCGCGATCACCCGGCCGTCGGCCAGTCCGAGGATCTGGACTTCGACGTGCCTGGCGCGCTCGACGTAGCGCTCGATCAAGATCTCCGGCGAGCCGAAGAACCGCTCCGCGCGTGACGTGGCGGTGGCGAACGCGGCCCTCAGCCCGGCCGCGTCCGCGGCCGCTCCCATGCCGATGCCGCCGCCGCCGGCCACGGCCTTGACCATGACGGGATAGCCGATCAGGCCGGCCTGGCCCAGCGCCGCGGTCACGTCGGTGACGGGCTCGCGACTGCCCGGTGCGACCGGGACGCCGGCCCGCTCCATCAGGTTCCTGGCCCGGATCTTGTCGCCCATCTGCTCGATGGCCGCCGGATCGGGACCTACCCAGGTCAGCCCGGCCGCGATGACCTGGCGGGCGAAGTCCGCGTTCTCGGCCAGGAAGCCGTAGCCCGGATGCACCGCGGCGGCCCTGGCCTGGCCGGCCGCGGCGATGAGGGCCGCGGCGTCCAGGTAGCTCCGCGCGGGCTGAGCCGGGCCGATGCGGACGGCCTCGTCGGCCTCCTGCACGTACGGCAGATCCTCGTCGGCGTCGGAGTACACGGCCACGGCCCGGATGCCCAGCCGGCGGGCCGTCCTTATCACCCGCCTGGCGATCTCACCGCGGTTGGCGACGAGCACCGAATCGAACATCAGGCTAGCTTAGCGGGGCGCCAGGTGCCGGGCCGAACCTGTTCACACCGGGATGACCGGGCGGCGGTCCACGACCCGGCTGAGAGCCTCGACCGCGCGCGGGTCATACTCACTGGCCGTATCCAGCCTGAGTTGCTGCACCGCGGCACTCGCCCGGCCCGGTTCCAGCGAGCTGCCCACCAGGTCATCGAAGGCGTTGGCCGTCTTGATGATGCGGCTGCTCAGCGGCGGCCCGGCTGGTCCTGAGCCGCCCAGGCGGCGCTGGCGAGGCGCATCGACATCGCGGTAAGGCTCGTTCTGCCTGCGGACGATCTCAGCCACCGAACCAAGCACCTGCGCCTGCTGGATCACCTCGGCGCCGAGCTCGGCTATGCGCTGGGCGTCCTGGGGCGAGACGAAGATGGTGGCTCCGCCGGTGATCGGATCGTGCAGCGAAAGCTGCCCGATGTCGTGCATCAGCGCCGCGTACTCCAGCTCGAGCAGCTGGGGTTCGTGGACGCCGAGCTCCCGGCCGATGGCGACGGCGAGCCTGCTGACCCGTTCGGAATGACCGGGTTCCACGTAACCGCCGATCTCGGTGACCTTGGCCAGCGCGCGCACGGTCTGCAGGTAGGTGGCCCGGATCCCGGCGTACCGGCGGAACGCGACCTGGGTGACGAGCAGCGGAGCGGTGAACACGACCACCGCGGCCAGCCCCATCACCTCGGCGGCGAACGCCATGAGCAGGGCCGAGGCCCCCACCGCGGCGCCCAGCGGAAGCTGCACGCGCAGTTCGTCCACCAGCGCGACGCGGAACCTGGCGCGCTGCTCGTCCACCCGCAGCAGGGCGGTGAGCACCACCTCGAGCAGCACCGCCAGGATGGCCAGGGACGTCATCAGCGTGAAGGCCACCCCCCAGTCCCTGACGACGGCGGCGTTCCCGGCCAGCGGACGGAAGATGTAGGCCACGCAAGCGACGCAGAGCAGCCGCGACGCCATCCCGCTCACCCGGGCGGGCCGGCCGACGGCCAGGTGCGGCAGCGCGCCGACGATCATGCCGATCGTGGTCACGGTCACCACCTGCGAGGCGCTGTGCTGGGCCGAGTTGGCGCCGACCTGGATCAGCAGGGCGTAAGCGAGCGCTCCGGCGAACCCGATCGGGGCCGACTCCCGGTCCCCCGGCAGGTTCAGCCTGAGCACCTCGCCGAACGCGATCAGCAGCCCGAACGCGATCGCGCTGCTGACATCCTGCAGCCCTTCGGCCGCGGTCTGCGCCACGGAAGCGACGATCCACACCAGGGCGGCCAGGACAAGCAGCAGCTGACCGGAATCCTGGACCTGCCAGGGGTAGCGGCGAAGCTCGCGTCGTCGTTCCGTCATCAAGGTCGATTACAGGCTATCGATGACCCGGAGCGGCGCGCTCGGATCGTCGTGATCCTGTGCGGTGACGGTGGCCAGTTCCTCGGCGGCCAGGACGGGCGGCTCGGGATGCTGCCAGCCATCGCGCTTGATCGCGGCCACGAAAGCGTCGACGAAGGCCGGGTCGAACTGCGTGCCCGCCCACTTCCTCAGCTCGGCGATCGCCTCGTCGGTCGGGCGCGCACCGCGGTAGGACCGGGTGGACGTCATGGAGTCGAAGGCATCGGCGACCGCCAGCACCCGGGCGAACTCGGGGATCTCGTCGCCGGCCAGCCCCATGGGGTAGCCGCGGCCGTCGATCCGCTCGTGATGGTGCATGATCCCGGCCATCGCCTCGTCGAGGAAGCCGATCTCCCGGACGATGTCGAGGCCGCGCATCGGGTGCAGCTGGATCGCCGCGTACTCCTCCTCGGTCAGCTTTCCGGTCTTCTGCAGGACCCTGGTCGGCACGCCGAGCTTGCCCACATCGTGCAGCATGCCCGCGTACCTGATGGCCTCCACCCGGTCACCCCGCATGCCGATCTCCCGGGCGATCATCACCGAGCCCCGCGACACCCGGTCGCTATGGCCGCGAGTGTAGAAGTCCTTGGTCTCGACCGCCTGGCACAGGGCGCCCACCGTGGCCTCGTAGGCCCGTTGCTGCTCGGCGAACTGCGCGACCGCCCACCGGGCCACGAACAGCGGGATCAGCACGAGCACCGGCGCGAACGGCCCGACCACGGTCCAGAGCGCCGCGATGAGCAGGCCGAACGCCCCGTACCCCAGGTCGGAGAACAGCAGCCGGACGGTTACCCCGGCGTAATGGGCGGCCTCCGTTCCGTCAGCGTTGCGCACCAGCCAGAGCACACCGCCAAGCAGCGCGTGGTTGACCATGACGTGCGTTAGGGCGGCCACCGCAAACGGTCCGATAATGCCGGGGAATGAGTTCACGTTCAGCGCGCCCACGTGTCCGTGCAGCGAGACGAAAACCCAGCCGGCGGCGTAGGCGGTCAGGGCCATCATGCCGGTGTTGAACGCGCGCTGGGCCAGGGAGGGCCCGCGGCGTAGGCTGAAGGCGGTACAGGCGCCCACCAGCGCGGCACCCACCGGGCCGACGAGGACGACCGCGGCCAGCGTCGCGGCGGTATTGGCGGACCAGGAGAGGTTTCCCGGGCTCAACCGAGTCGCTGTCGACTCGGAAAAAGCGAACAGCAACCCCAGGACAGCAATATCACGCCAAGAATTCGCGGAAAACGTGAATGCGCCCCGAGCCAGCAGGACTACCGCCACTGCCACTACCGTGGCGACATAGACCCTCGCGGCCGATGGAAGCCTGCCCAAACTACCCCCTTACGGTCAGGGGTGCGCGTCAACAAGGTTAAAAACGGCGCAATCACCCCCACGATGTACCGAAAGCGACAGATGCACTTTCGGAATCCAGCACAGCTGAACACCTCGTGGATGTGACCTCAGTACCTGGACGCATGACGTAGACCTCCAAGCCACGACCGCCGATTGCTTACCGGTTATCGTCCAAGGTCAAGGATAACGTGACCACAACACTTCGCGCAGGCCCAAATCTCATCGTGAACAAATCGTGAGCACGTTCGTCACAATGGGCTATCAAAGCGGGCACACGCTGCGCAATTACCTCAGTCATGACAAATCAGGTCACCTGGGGCGACCGGGCCAGGGCCAGGGTGGCCGGGGTGGCCGGGCCACGAGACCTGCGGCGGGCGGTCAGGGACGGCCGGTGTAACTCGGCGAACTCAATGGTGGCGCGGACTTCCCTGATCCTGACGAGAACCTTCGCGCGCAGGGCGGCGGGCGCCGGATCACAGCCGCAGCCCTTTTGCACCACGCGCTTGACCGCCTCTTCCAGGCCGTATTCGCGCAGGCAGGGGCCGCACTCATCGAGGTGCTGGCGGATCTTGGCGCAGTCCAGGGCATCAATCTCGCCATCGAGGTAGCCGTAGACCCGGTCCAGTACCTCGGTACACGGCGTCTCGTGCGGGTTGCCGCAGCTCATCGCGCTTCCTCCCCGGGTACGGAGGCGTCAGAACCAGTCTTCGCCAGCCCGCGCTCCGACGCGTAGCCCTGGAGCATTTCCCGCAGCTGACGACGGCCACGGTGCAGGCGTGACATCACGGTGCCGATCGGCGTTTCCATGATGTCGGCGATCTCCTTGTACGCGAAACCTTCGACGTCAGCCAGGTAAACGGCGATCCTGAACTCCTCGGGCAGCGCCTGCAACGCCTGCTTGACGTCGGAGTCGGGCAGTCGTTCCAGCGCTTCGGCCTCGGCCGACTTCAGGCCGCCCGAGGTGTGCGACGCCGCCCGCGCCAGCTGCCAGTCCTCGACCTCCTCCGCACCGGAACGCTGCGGCTCACGCTGCCGTTTGCGATAGGTGTTGATGAAGGTATTGGTCAAGATCCGGAACAGCCAGGCCTTCAGGTTGGTGCCCTGCTGGAACTGGTGGAAGGACGCGTAGGCCTTGGCGAACGTCTCCTGCACCAGGTCTTCCGCATCAGCCGGGTTGCGGGTCATCCGAAGCCCTGCGGAGTACAGCTGATCCAAGAACGGCAGTACCTCCTGCTCGAAGCGCTCACCGCGCTCTTCGAGAGTCTCCGGAACGGGACCCACCCCCTCTAGATAGTCCGAGGCCGGGCTGCGGGCGTGCAGACCGTATGAGCGGGAGAATACCGTGTCCGGATCAACAGCATCCGTCAGGATGCCACGAGGTGGTGCTGCCACTGCCATGTCGGGTTCAACACAAGGGTGCAACCTGTCATTCCGCAACCGTCCGGCCGGGTGGGCCGGGGCGGGGCGGGATCGGCTGACTTTGCGCGCCGCGGAGGGTGACAACGGCGCTCAGCGGGAAGATAATACGTGAGCGGCCTGGATGCGGGGACGTCAAGTCAGGAGTTCAAGGCCCGTGCGACATGCGGCCAGCGCGATCACCGCGCCGGATAGTGGTCATCTATCTGCCTACTGGCAGTTCCACGCGGCCGTGTCGCGCGCTCAGCTCACCACCTGGCTGCCGCCGGGCCGGCACGTCGTGGTCGACGTCTCGGGGCCGCGCGGGCCGGGCGCGGAACTCGCCGCCCGGGCCGGGCACACCGTGCTGCGCATCGTGGACGGATCGCGCGGCGGCGGGCCGGGACAGGCCAGGTGGGGCCGGGCGGCGGACCGGCAGGAGGGGTACGACCGCACCCGGGCCTGGAGCCCGGGCCGGATTATCCCGGTGATCGCCGACCCGTCCCGGCTTTCCTTCCTGACTGACAGCTGCGCGGACGACGTCATCGCGAATGACCGCACGCTGTCCATGCACATCGCCGCCGAAATGCTGATCGCCGAGATCGCCCGGGTGCTACGCCCGGCCGGACGGGTGCTGGCCTGCGTCGACTCGCTCGTGCTCGGCATGGCCGTGCTCGCCGACCAGCATCACTGGGCCCAGCTGGTCGACCTGCCGAACGCCGAGGTGGTGCTTGTGCCCTGGCCGGACGGCTCGATCACCCGGTGCTACGGCCCCGACCAGGCCCGCGACCTGTTCACCGGGGCCGGACTGACGGTGAACTGGGTCCGCTCGCGGACCGTGCTGTCCGAGTCGACGGTGACGCACCTGCTACGGCGCGACCCGAACAGCCTGCCGCAGCTGGTGCGGGCCGAACTCGCCGCGCGCTCCGACGACTTCCTCGGTGCGCAGCTGGTGATATCGGCCCGCAAGCCCCGCCGCTAACGGTGCCGCAGCTAGCGGTGCCGCTTGGCGTAGGAGGACTGGCAGCCGACGCAGCGGGCCGCGTCGGGCCGCGCCTCGAGCCTGCCCGCGGGAATCTGGTGTCCGCAGTCGACGCACTGGCCGTAGCTGTCGTCCTCGATGCGGGCGAGCGCGGCCAGCACGCCGTCGCGCTGGCCGCGGGCGGACAGCAGGACGGCCTCGGTCCGGTCCGCCTCGGACAGCGAAGACCCCGCGTCGGCCGAGTCCTGCGGGTACCCGGTGCCCGCCAGCGGCTCGGGACGCTCACCCTGCAGGACCGCGATCGACCGGTCCAGGTCGTCGCGCATCTCCTCCAGGCGCTTACGGGCGACGGAAGTCTCCACTGATGTCCTCGCCTCCCACGGGCGCGGGATCCGCGGGCAGGCGCTCGATGAGCTCCGGTCCGTTATTCCGCACCGAATTAACGGCCGATGAAACGGGGTGCGACGTCAGGCCGCCGCCCGCCATGGCGGGCCGCATCGCCGCTTGGAGCTGGCCTGCTTCGGAATTATCCGGGTCAAGCCAGTCGGCCCAGTGGTCACGGGAAATCACCATGGGCATGCGATCGTGGATCTGGCCGACATCGTCGGTCGCCTGGGTCGTGATAATCGCGGCCGTCCACAGCCAGGCGTGTTCGTGATCGGCAGGCACCGCTTCATCTCGCCACAGCTCATAAATACCGGCGAAGGCGAGAGCACCACCGTCCGTTCGGTAGATAAAATAGGGCTGTTTGCGCGGTTTTTTTCCTTCTTCGGGTATGGCTTGCCACTCGTAGTATCCGTCCGCGGGCAAGATGCAGCGGCGCTTGGCGAAGGCCCGCCGGAACGACGGCTTGACCGCGACGGTCTCGGCCCGGGCGTTGATGAGCTTGCCGCCGCCGGAGGCCTCCTTGGCCCAGAACGGGACTAGGCCCCAGCGCACCACGCGCAGCTCACGAGCCAGGCTCCGGGTCCGGTGAGGTGGCCACGCGGTCGCGCTCGACCTCGAACTCCTCAAGGAGCTCAAGACGCTTGCGCGCCGACACAAAACGACCGCACATGCGAATCTTCCTAAACATAGGTACAGTCCGGACACGTCCCGTTAAGCCTGGATTGGCATTCATAACCGGAAACACCTAAGGCCAAACCCGGCGGCCGGGCGATACGCTCAACCGTATGCATGCCGATGACCACCGCGACCGGCCCTGGACCGCCCCGGCGGCGGCCGGCCCGATCGATGCCCGGGTCCGGCTGCCCGCGTCGAAATCCATCACCAACCGCGCCCTGGTGCTCGCCGCCCTCAGCGAGGACCCGGCGATGATCGTGAACCCGCTGCGGGCCAGGGACACCGTGCTGGCGACCGGCGCGCTGCGCACCATGGGCGCCCAGATAGCCGAGACAACAGAGCTAGCCGAGATCACCGACCCTTCATCCCGAACGGCCTGGCGTGTCACGGCCGGGTCACCGCCGGCCGGCTCCGGGGTCAGCGTGGACGTGGGCAACGCGGGCACCGTGATGCGGTTCCTGCCCGCGGTGGCCGCGCTGACCTCGGCCTCCGTTCACTTCGACGGAGACGCGCGGGCCCGGGAGCGTCCCGTCGGCCCGATCCTGGCGGCGCTGCGGCGCCTCGGCGCGGACATCGATGACGGCGGCCGGTCCGCGATCCCGTTCACCGTGCACGGACACGGGGCGGTCCGGGGCGGTGCCGTCACCCTGGACGCCTCCGGGTCCTCGCAGCTGGTCTCGGGCCTGCTGCTGGCGGCCCCCCGGTTCGCCCAGGGGATCGAGATACGGCACTCCGGACCGCCGGTGCCGTCGGCACCGCACATCGCCATGACCGTCCGGATGCTCCGGGCGGCGGGCGCCGACGTGGCCGAGAGCTCAGGCTCAGGCTCCGGCTCCGGGGGCTCCGGCTCCGGCTCCGGCTCCGGGGGCTCCGGCTCCGGCTCCGGCGCCGGGGGCTTCGGGGGGCGGCCGGATGCCTGGCGGGTGCGGCCGGGACGACTCAACCTGGGCACGATCACGGTGGAGCCTGACCTGTCGAACGCGGGTCCGTTCCTGGCGGCGGCGCTGGTCACCGCGGGGACGGTCACGGTGCCCGACTGGCCGCGGGACAGCCTGCAGGCGGCCGGGCCGATCCTGGACGTCCTGACCGCGATGGGCGCACGGTGCGAGGTCGGCGCGGACGGGCTGAGGATCACCGGCACCGGCCGGATCCGGGGCATCCACGCCGACCTGCGCGACGTCAACGAGCTCGCGCCAGTGCTGACCGCCGTGGCGGCGATGGCGGACTCCCCCTCGGCCTTCACCGGGCTGGCGCACACCAGGACCCACGAGACCGACCGGCTGGCCGCGATGGCCAAGGAGATCAACGCGCTCGGCGGCGACATCACCGAGCAGCCCGACGGGCTGCAGATCCGGCCGCGGCCGCTGCGGGCGCCGGCCGACAGCGAGCCGTTCGACAGCTACGACGACCACCGGATGGTGATGGCGGCGGCCGTGCTCGGCCTGGTCGTGCCGGGCCTGCGGGTCGCCAACGCGCAGACCGTGGCCAAGACCTTCCCCGGCTTCACCGACGTCTGGGCGGGAATGCTGGGGGCCGGACCCTGAACTCGCGGGGCGGCTCGCGGGGCGGCTACGACCGGCTTGACGAGGATGACGTCCGGGTCCGGCCCGGGCACGGATCCCGGCCGCGCACCAGGAAGCGGCCGGCCCACTCCGGCGCGGTGCAGGGCTTCGTCACCAGCGTGGACCGGGGCCGGTACGGGTGCATGACCGACGGCAGGCTGGTGGTCGCCATGAAGGCGCGCGAGCTTGGCAAGGGTTCGGTCGTGGTCGGCGACCGGGTCGCGCTGGCGGGCGACATCTCCGGGGCGGAGGGATCGCTGGCCCGGATCGTCCGGGTGGAACCGCGGACCAGCGCGCTGCGCCGGTCGGCCGACGACACCGACCCGCTGGAGCGGATCATCGTGGCCAACGCCGACCAGCTGGTGGTCGTCTGCGCGCTGGCCGACCCGGAGCCCAACCTCCGCTTCATCGACCGCTGCCTGGTCGCCGCGTACGACGCCGGACTCGACCCGCTGCTCGTGCTGACCAAGGCCGATCTTGATCCGGGGGCCGCACGGCGCAAGGTCCGCGCTCTCTACACCCCGCTCGGCCTGCCGATGCTGACCACCAGGCGGCCGCTGGCGGCCCAGACCCTGTCCCGGCTCCGGTCCGCGGTGACCGGCCGGATCAGCGTCCTCATCGGGCCGTCCGGCGTCGGTAAGTCCACGCTGATGAACACACTGATCCCGGCGGCGGCCCGGGCCACCGGCCGGGTCAACCCGGTGACCGGGCAGGGCAGGCACACGTCGTCGTCGGTGGTGGCGATCCCGCTCGACGACGGGTGGCTGATCGACACGCCGGGGCTACGCGGGTTCGGGCTGGGGCACGTGAGCCCGGAACGGGTCGTGGAGGCGTTCGGGGATCTTGCGGAGGGAACGGCCAACTGCCCGGCCGGGTGTGATCACCTGTCCCCCGGCTGCGCACTGGACGAATGGGCTCGCGAGCACCACGCCGAAGCCAGGCTCGATTCGCTGCGCCGCCTGCTGCGCAGCCGCGAAGGCGCCCCGGACTAGCTTTCTGCTGGCTCTGGTGCCTGATCTCTGGTGCCTGATCTCTGGTGCCCCGTCCTGGCTCGGGTGTCCCGTCTGGGATGCACCGCAGCCGCGCAGGGACGAGCCGCGGCGAGGCGTTTGCGTGATGATCGTGGCCAATTATGCACCGATCGCTGCAGAGCCTGAATTTCTGCGCCGCTCGCACGTCGTGGGGCGGAGTCTAGGAGCCTGAGCTACCTAAAAAGGCCATTTCGGCCAGCAAAAGCGTTCCGGGCATGATTGTGGATCGCTACCCCTGCTATACGGGTAGTAACGATCCACGGTGATGAGCGCTGGAGCGCGCGGCTTGCCTTCAGTCCCAGGAGAATCAGCTTTCACAGGCTGAGCTGAGCCTTTACAAGGCAGTGCGCTGAGGTGGCGCGGGTACGGTGCGGGTGGTGCGGGTGGTGCGGAAGAGGACGCGACACGATCCGCTTCTAGGCGCCTAGAGGCCAATCACTAGTGAAATCGGCGCTAACTGGAGAAGTCCTGGGTGAGCCACACGGTGCCGGAGGGGGCGCGGGTGATGGCGATGCCGATGTGGGCGAAGGTGGGGCTGAGGATGTTTTTTCTGTGACCGTCGTTGGGCGGCTGCTCGTTGAGCATGTCCTGGGTCAGGGTCACCGCCAGCTGGGTGATGGTCGCCGTGCTGGCGGGCACCGGGCCACCGGTGCCGATGTTCTCTCCGGCCGCCGTCCAGGAGACCCCGGCGTCAGTTTCGCGGGTGCCGAAGTCAGGTTCACCCGGGCACTGGTGCATCAACCCGCAGCCCGTGGCCATCAGCGCGTTGTGCGCTGACGCGCTGCGTTCCAGGCCGGCGGTGATCGTCAGGGCAGGCCGGCCCGCCGCCGCACGCGCCGCGTTGATGAGCATGAGCACTTGCCTGGCTGGGGCGGCCAGGGTGACCGGAGGGCTGACTGAGGAACTGGGCGCGGCGCTGGCCGACGCGGACGGGCCGGATGAGGTGGACGGGGTGGACGGGGTGGACGGGGTGGACGGGGTGGACGGGGCGGACCTCGGGGCGGAACGGCTCGGTGACGACGCGGCCGGCTTCGGCCGGGCGACGTGGCCTATGGCGCGGGCCGGCCGCGTGCCCTGCGGCACGGCGGCAGTGGCGGTGCCGATGCCGATGGGGCTCGCCTCGGCGCAGACCCCGGCCCCGGTCCCGGTCCCGGCCCCGGCCCCGGCCCCGGCCCGGGCCCGGGCCCGGGAAGAGTCGCACACGCCCAGTGTCTGCAGCGCGGTGACCGTGCCGCGGGCGGGTGGTGCGGCGGCTGAGCCGGGTCCGCGGGTCAGGTAGAGGCTCCCGGCGATCAGCGCCGGCCCGATGAGCAAGCCGGGCAGCAGGTACCTGGCCCGGGAGACGGTACGGGCCCGTGGGGGGCGGCGGTGACCGTGCCTGGGCTTGACCGTTCGTCTCGGCGTACCTGTCCGGTGGTTCGTGGCCGTCCCCTGTCTGCGGCGGCTGATGGTCCGGTGATGACAAAAGCCGCCTTCAACGCCTATCAGGCACAGACATTAGAGGATCGGCCGCCGGTGCGGGCCAGATCGTTATATATCGGCGCGGCTAGCCGACGGTGCCGCCCGCGCGCCAGTAGGTACCGGCCGCGGTCCGGGACAGGAACAGCTCGTCGACCAGGTACCTGCGCAGCGCGCAGTAGTCGTCGAAGATCACCTTGAGGACCTCGTTGACCGCGGCTTCCGGGTAGGTGCGGCCGGGCTCGAACGCCTGGACGACCTGGTCAAGCAGCAGCCGACGGCGGGTCCGCCTGGCCGGCATCGCGGTGATCTTGCCGTCACGGACGAAGGCACGCAGCTGCTGCGGCGGATCGGCGAGCGGATCGTCAGCGTTAGGCGCCATCCCGTCATTATGACCCGCGGGCCTCGGGCCGGCACCCGGTTATTCCGGCGAGGCGCGGCGGGCGGGACGCCCGGGCTGGCGCGGCGGGCGGGACGCCGGGCTGGCCAGCGTGATGGCTAAGGCGGTACCGTTTCGCGGGTGCCTCGCTACGACGACGACCTGCGCTTCGCGCATGTCCTCGCAGACAACGCCGACGACATCACGACCCGGCGGTTCCGGGCGCTTGACCTGCGGGTCGAGACCAAGCCCGATCTCACGCCGGTGTCCGACGCCGATCAGGCGACGGAGGAGTCGCTCCGCAACGTGCTGCGCCGCTCCCGGCCGCGCGACGCGGTGCTCGGCGAGGAGTTCGGCCGGTCCGGGGCGGGTCCGCGTTGCTGGGTCATCGACCCGATCGACGGGACGAAGAACTACGTGCGCGGCGTCCCGGTCTGGGCCACCCTCATCGGGCTGATGGACGGGCCGGACGTCGTCGTCGGGGTGGTGTCGGCGCCCGCCCTCGGCCGCCGCTGGTGGGCCGCCCTGGGCGGCGGCGCCTGGACCGGACGCAGCCTGACCAAGGCGTCGCCCTGCCGGGTGTCCGGGGTGACCAAGCTCGGCGACGCCTCGCTGTCCTACTCCGGCCTGGGCGGCTGGTCCGATCACGGGCGGCTCGACAACTTTCTCGGTCTGACCAGGTCGGTGTGGCGAAGCCGCGCGTTCGGCGACTTCTGGTCGCACATGCTGGTCGCCGAGGGCGCCTGTGACGTCTCGGCGGAGCCCGAGGTGTCGCTATGGGACCTCTGCGCACTGCAGATCATCGTGACCGAGGCTGGCGGGCGGTTCACCTCGCTGGCGGGCGAGGCCCGGCCGGACGGCGGCAGCGTGGTGTGCACCAACGGTCATCTGCACGACGAGGTGCTGGCCCGGCTCGACCCCGCCCAGGAGTAACCCGCCGGGTCGCCGGGGTAGCTGAGTCAGCTGGGGGTTGCTCTCCGGGCCGAAGTGACGGATGCTTGGGGACATCACAAATGCACAAGCTCCGTAACCAGGGGAGTTCCTCGTGAAAGTACGAGATGGCATGTCCTCAGTTGTC
The DNA here is from genome assembly GCA_050010815.1 of Streptosporangiaceae bacterium. Classification (GTDB taxonomy): domain Bacteria; phylum Actinomycetota; class Actinomycetes; order Streptosporangiales; family Streptosporangiaceae; genus Palsa-504. The sequence goes on from JBEKKH010000039.1 coordinate 30,152, forward strand.
CTCACCATCGGGCCCGCGCACACGCTCCGCCAGGCGGCCCGGATGATGGCCGCGCGGCACGTCGGGGCCGCCGTGGTGAGCGATCCGGAACACGCGGGCATTGGCATTCTGACCGAACGCGACATCCTCAACTCGGTAGCCGCGGGCGAGGACCCGGACGCCGAACTGGCCGCGCAGCACCGTACGGAAGAGCTAACCTACGCCACACCCGACTGGACGCTGGAGGACGCCGCCGCGGCCATGGTGCGGGGCGGGTTCAGGCACCTGGTCGTGGTCGAGGGCCACGACGTGGCCGGGCTGCTCTCGATGCGCGACATCGTCCGCTGCTGGACGTCCGTCGAGGCGGCGCAGCCGCAGCCCCTCGCCGCGCCGGCCTGAACCCTCAGCCCGCCCGGATGGAACCGCCGTAGCGCGCTGGACGTCCTAGTGACGTGAGACTGGGAAAGACGGGTCCGCTTCTGCTCGTCCTGGGCGCGGTACTGGTGGCGGGTTGCGGCGTGGCCTCCGCGCCGTCCGCGACGAAATCCGCCGCGAGGTCCGTCGGCGTGGCGGCCGTCAACCGCCAGGTCGCCGGGACGCCGAAGCAGCGGGCCGCGGCCGACGCCAAGACGATCCTCGGGGAGTTCGTGCCGCCGCCGGGCGCGGTCCGGCTGGCGAAGCGGCCGGCGCTGCCGGGCGGCTGGGTCGCGTATGGGGTCATGGGCCTGAACTCCACCGCGCAGGCGGACGCGGTGGCGTACTGGCGGGTGCGGGGCACCGCGACGGCGCTGCTGGCCTGGGAGAAGGCGCACATCTCAGGGAGCTTCTCCGCCCAGGACGTCCTGCTCGGCCCGCCGAGCTGGAACACCGTGTACTCGCTGCCCGCCGTGCCCGGCGTGCTGCCCATCCGGGAGATGAACGCGCAGGTCTACGACACCGGCGGCGGGGTGACCGTGATCATGGCGGAGGCGATGGTCTCCTGGCAGCCGCCACGGCCGGCTTCTGAGGTGATTCCGGCCTCGGTGACCGTGGTGACGAGCGCGGCTCCCGGACCGTCGCCGGCGCCGGTCACGATCACCTCGAAGCCGGTCGTGCGGCGGCTCGCGGCGCTGGTCAACGGGCTCCCGGTGTCCACGGTCGGCCTAGACGTGCCCTGCGCCGGGGGGTTCGGAGTGACGCTGACGTTCCGGGCGACGGCCGGCGGGCCCGCGGTCGCGGTCGCGGCCGGGCCGGCCGAATGCGGCGTGGTGAACCTCACCCTCAACGGTAAGGCCGAGCCCGACCTGGAGCCGCCCGCCTCCTACCTGGCCACGGTGGAGAAGATCGCGGGCCTGCGCTGGCAGCTCCCCTAGCCGCCCCTAGCCGCCCCTAGCCGGCCAGCTCGATGATCGTGTCCGCGACCAGGTCGGCCTTCGCGAGCGATTCGAACTCGGCCTGTGCGCCGGAATCGGTGTCCTCGGGCCACGAATAGCCGGTCAGGCCGGGGGACACGAGCACGAGCGCGCTGACCCGGGACGGCTGGCTCAGCGCCAGGTCGATGGAGCTCGCGCCGCCCTGGCTGCAGCCGACGAACGTGGCCCGGGGCACCTCGAGCTGGTCCAGGACGGCGATCAGGTCGGTGAGCAAGGTGTACGGCGCGGTGGCAGGCGGCGACTCGCCGTGCCCGCGGGCGTCGTAGCGGATGACCCGGTACCTGGGGGTCAGCCGGGGCATAACCGGCGCCCAGATCCGCGATTCGCCCACGCCCGGGTGCAGCAGGACCACCGGCGCGCCCGGCCCGCCGGTATCGTCGGCCCAGACGGTACCGCCGTCGACCTTGACCATTGTTCCATGTCGTCCATCCTGGCCGCTGCGGGCGCGGCAGGAAACCCGTTAAGGACCGGCCGCCCGGCCGCCCGGAAAGGGGCACACTGGGGACATGAACCGCGAGGGCGCGGAAACCTACCTGCGGGTACTGGCCGAACGCCAGCTGCGCGGCTGGGTGGCCGCCGGGCCCGGGTCCGGCGGCGGCACGGTCACGCTGACGGCCGTGAGCCAGGCCCTGACCGCCGTGCACGCGCTGGACGACGAGCTCGCCGTGGACATCCTGACCGACTTCGATCTCGCCATGCGGGTGCGTCAGCCACCCGATCCTGCGGCGCCCCAGCCGGGCGCGGGCCGGGCGCCGGGGGCCACCGGAGCGAGCAAGTACGGCCCCGCGCGGATGCGACTCGCCCGGACCGGCCCGATGATCCGGACGGGCGTGCGGTCCTACCCCCCGCCGTCGGTCTACTCGGCCGGGGCGAGCGGTCCACCGCCCGGGTCCCCCGGTCCGGGCGGCCCTGACCGGTTCGTGCCGGTCGGGCTGAGGATCCCATACCGTGAGGAGATGCTGAGCGGTGAGGTGTTCCTGCTGTCGTTCGCGCACACCGCCGCCGCCGCCCGGTTCACCATGGCCTGGCGGGCGCACAGCTCGTTCGAGCCGCACCCGGTCTATCCGGGTATGGTCCCGTTCTGGGCGTTCACGGCCACCGACGACCGCGGCCGCCGCTACCGGCTGGAGCTGGCGGGCAGCGACGGCCCGGAGTGGTCCGGCGAGGTGTCCCTGATGCCCCGGCCGCCCGATGACCTGCGCTGGCTCGACATCTGCGCGCCGGGCGGCTCGTCCGTCCGGGTCGACGTGATCCCGCAGACCCCGCCGAGCCGGCCGGAGGCCGCGGCCGAGCCCGAGGTCAGCCCGCTGACGCGCAGCCCCGGCGAGTATCTGCTGATCATGGTGGCCGAACGGCTGCTCACGATGGCCCCGGATGACCCGCTCGGCCGCCGGCAGCTGAGCCGGATATCGACGGGGCCGCTGCAGACCGTGGTGACCGGGCTCGGCGACGTCATCGCCGCGCTGGAGGCGGCCGACGTCTTGTCCCCGCTCAGCCCGGTCCCCGCCCAGGTCGCCGCGGTGTGCGCGGGCCTGCGGGTCAGCGGGCACGGGATCGCCGCGCCGCCCGCGCACGAGCTGCCCGACCCCTGGCTCAGCCTGCTCGCCTACTACCAGCGCAGGAAGCCTGACACCACGCCGGGATACGACGGCTACGCGGCCGTGGCCATGGCCCTGCCCGAACTTGACGGCATCCGGCTGGCCCTGCTCGGCCTGCTGAACGCCGACGGCGGCAGCTGGATCCAGCTGCTGGCGCGGGGCCTGGTGCCGTCATACCGGCCGGGACCGTTCGGTCTCGATTATTTCCTTCCGCTGTCGTTCTGGATCAAGGACAGCGTCGGCCGCTGGCACGCGGGGCGCCCGGCCGGGGTGCGCCAGACCCACGGCGAGTGGGCGATCAAGCTGCAGCTGGTGCCCCCGCTGGCGCGGTCCACCGACGCGATCGAGGTGCTGGCGGCGGGGCGGTCGGCCCAGGTCCGCGTCCGGCTGCCGCTGCTCTGGGGGTCCCCGCCGTGACGAAAAGTCCGAACGATCCGTGGTACAGCTGCCTGCCAAGCTGCCAGACTCAGGTGCCGTGCGGCTCCGGGTGGCACACCGTCCGCTGGGAAGCCGGTCAGCTCCGGCTGCCCGAACATCCCGACGCCGAGGCCGAGCTGGTGCTGGCCGCGCTGGGCGGGGACAAGGCCCGCTGCGTCGAGCTCGCCGAGGCGTGGGGCCGGCACACCAGCGACCTGTCCGTGCTGAGGGTCGGCCCCCGGAGCCTGGAACCCGGCGAGATCACGGTCGGCTGGCCGGACGTCGAGACCATCGAGCAGGGCGGCCAGGCCGGTCCGGCCGGGCACGCGGCCCGCTGGCGCGGCTGGCACGGGCCACAGGGGGCACGGCCGGCCGCGCTCGGGCAGCTGGCCAGCCCGCCGCCGCAGCTGGCCGGGCTGCGCGCCAGGCAGGCGCAGGCGCAGGCGGAGGCGGAGGCGGCCTCGCTGCGCAGGCACGACATGCTGTCGCTGCTCGCGCTCGGCTACGGATTTCAGGTCCGGCTGGCCGGCCAGGTGGCCGCGGCCCACGCGGACGCACCCGGGCCGGCCGCCCGGCCCGCGCTGGTCGCCGCCATCACCGGCCGGCTCGCCCTGGTCGCCGAGAGCTGGCTCGGGATCGACCCGGACCAGGTGGCCGTGACGCTGCACCACGGGCCGGGGTGGGGCCGGGCGGAGCTGACCGGGCACGGCGACCAGCGCCGGCTGCGGGTCGCCCTGCCGGCCAGCTGGCTGGCCCGGGTCTGGTCCTGCGGGCTGGCCCTGACCGGCGGTCACCTGGTCGTCGCGGTGGAACGGCCCGGCTGGCCGCAGGCCCGGGTGCTGGCCTTGCGCGCGCCGGGCGCGGAACCGGTGCCGCTGGACGTGCACGCCCGCGGACCGGGCGGAGGCGGAGATACCCCACACTGGGAAGTGTGAGCATGCCGTCCCGCAGGGGCAATCCGGCGGTCGAGGCGCTCGGCGTCGCGGTGGCGGCCCGGGTGCCGGTGCTGCTGTGGGGTGCACCCGGCACCGGCAAGACGTCCGCGATCCGCGCCATGGCGCAGGTCATGGGCCTGCCGTGCGAGACGGTGATCGCCTCGATCAGGGAGCCTTCTGACTTTGCCGGGCTGCCCATCGTGGTCGGCGGGGACGTCAGGTTCGCCCCGCCCGCCTGGGCGCGGCGACTCGCCGACGCCGGGCATGGCCTGCTGTTCCTCGACGAGCTTTCCACCGCGCCGCCCGCCGTGCAGGCGGCCCTGCTCCGGGTGGTGCTCGAGCGGGCCGTCGGGGACCTCATGCTGCCGGAAGAGGTAGCCGTGGTGGCGGCGGCCAACCCGCCCGAGCAGGCCGCCGACGGCTGGGATCTGTCCGCGCCGCTGGCCAACCGGCTCTGCCACCTGGACTGGCAGACCGACCCGCGGGCCGTGGCCGACGGCCTGGCCGGCGGCTGGGCCGCCCCGGTGGTCCCCGTGCTGCCCGCGGGCTGGCAGGCAGAAGAGATCCTGGCGCGTGGCCTGGTCGCCGCGTTCCTGCAGGTCCGGCCCGCACTTGCGTGCGCTCCCCCGTCGGACGCGGCGTCGGCGGGGCACGGCTGGCCGTCCCCGCGTACCTGGGAGATGACGGCCCGGCTGATGGCCGCGGCCGGCGCCTGCGGGGCCAGCGACGACGCCCGCTCGGCCCTGGTCAGGGGAGCCGTCGGCGACGGCGCCGGGGTGGAGTTCCTGGCCTGGCTGGTCGAGATGGACCTGCCCGATCCGGAGCAGGTCCTCGCCGACCCGGCCTCGTTCCGGCTGCCATCCCGCGGTGACCGGGCCTACGCCGCGCTGGCTGCGGTCGCCGCCGCGGTCGCCGCGAACCCGACCCCCGAGCGCTGGACGGCCGGCTGGCAGGTCCTCGGCCTGGCCGCCGACACCGCCCCCGACGTCGCCGCCGTCGCCGCCCGCGTGCTGGCCCGGTGCCGCCCGGCCGGCGTCGCCCTGCCCGCCGAGATCCACCTGTTCGCCCCCGTCCTCCGCGACGCCGGCCTTCTCCCCGGCTGAGACCGGCGTGGCTGAGGAGTCCAGTGGGACGGGAGAGACCGGGGGAACGGAAGAGGCCAGGGGAACGGAAGAGGCCAGGGGAACGGAAGAGGCCAGGGGAACGGAAGAGGCCAGGGGAACGGAAGAGGCCAGGGGAACGAAAGAGGCCGGACAGACTGGAGGGGCCGAGGGGACTGGAGGGGCCGGGGGTTTGACGGAAGCGGAGCAGAACCCAATCCCCCCCGAAGGGGGGGCCGGGGGG
>JBEKKH010000040.1:0-26934 GCA_050010815.1 Streptosporangiaceae bacterium
CTGCGCTGGGGGCTGCCGCTGGTCGAGCTGGCCGATCTGCAGAGCTGGCTCTGACGGCTCCGCCGCGCTCTGGCCGGTCCCCGCTGTCCGCACCGCGGCGCCGGCCGAGCAGAATGCTGAGGTGACCAGGCCGGCACGTAGCCGGTCACTGCGGACACGCAAACGGGGGCGGGATGGGTCCGGTCGGCTTCGACCTCGACATGACGTTGATCAACTCACGGCCGGCCATCCTGGCTTCCTTCGAGGGCGTGGCGCGGGATACCGCGATCGCCATCGACCTGGAGGCCGTGGACCGGCGGCTCGGCATCAAGCTGGACGATGAGCTAGGGTTCTGGTTCCCGCCCGGCCAGATCGCCGCGGCGGCGGAAATCTACCGGCGGCACTACCTGGCGCTGGCCGGACGGCTGACGACGATATTGCCCGGCGCGCACGAGGCGCTGGCGGCGGTCCGGTCGGCCGGTCAGCGGGTGGTGATCATCACGGCCAAGCATCCCATCTCGGTGGAGCCGAGCCTGCGGGCCGTCGGGCTGTCGGCCGACGAGCTGTTCACGCTGGTGCACGGACCGGAGAAGGCGGCGGTGCTGCGGACCGTGGACGCGGTCGCCTACGTCGGCGATACGCCGCCGGACATGGCCGCCGCCGTGCGGGCCGGCGTACGGGCGGTCGGCGTCACGACCGGTTCGTTCACCGGACCCGACCTGTCCGGGGCGGGGGCCGACGTCGTCCTCGACTCGCTCACGAGTTTTCCCGACTGGTACCGGAACGCCTTCTGAGTCCCGCCCGTTTCAGCGCTGTCCGTTTCAGGCGCTGTCCGCGATGGCCGCGGCCACGTCGTAGGGCAGATGCCTCGGGTGCACGAGCAGGGCCCGGGCCAGCTGGCGGATCCGCAGCCGCAACGGGGTCAGCGTCTGCTCGCAGTAACGCCAGGCGGCGAGCTCGTCACCGGCGTAGTGCGCGCCGATGCCAAGCCGGAACCTCCGCGCGTCGCCGCCGTCGCGGCGCCAGGCCGCCAGCCAGGCCCGTAGTTCGCCGTCGTCGGAGAGCAGGGACCAGTCGCGGAGTTGCTCGGCGATCTGCCCGGCCGCGTCGATGACGAACGAGCGGTCCCCTCCGTCGCCGATGCCGTGCACCCGGCCCTGGCTGCCGCGTCCGTGGCGGATGCTGGCGGAGCTGAACCGCACGCCGACCGCCAGCGCGGCGACGGCGTGACCGGCCTCGTGCCAGGCCGTCTGCACCGCCGCTGTCCGGGCGGGCAGATAACTCGACGCGGCCCCGAGGTCGTACCGCTGCCTGATCCACATCTCGTGCACGATCGACTCGTCGTCGTAGCGCACGAGCCGGCTCAGTTCGGCCTGGACCTGAGCCAGCGTCCGTGCCTGCGCCGGCGTCACCGGGGCGTCAGCACGCAGAACTCGCCGCCCTCCGGGTCGGTCAGCACGGTCCAGGAGGCGTCACCCTGTCCCACGTCGGCCGTCCTCGCGCCCGCCTCAAGCAGGACCTTGACCGCCGCCGCGTGATCCTCGCCCGGCTCCGGGGCGACATCGAGGTGGACCCGGTGCTTGACCGTCTTGGTACCAGGCACCTTGAGCAGCGTGAGATACGGGCCGACGTCCCGCGGTGAGCGCAGGGACACCCCGTTGGCGCCCGCACCTCGGCGCGTCCACCCGGTGGCCAGCTCCCAGAAACCGGCCATCCGGGCGGGATCGGAACAGTCGACCACCACCCCGCCGAACAATCCGGTCTGCGGGTAGACGGGCTGCGGCTCGAGCACGCAGAACTCGTTGCCTTCGGGGTCGGCCAGCACCTGCCACGGCACGTCGCGCTGGCCGATGTCGGCCGGGACCGCCCCGAGGCCGAGCAGCCTGTCCACCTCAGCCGCCTGATGCGCGGCCGATCCCGTGGCCAGGTCCAGGTGGACCCGGTTCTTGCCCGCACCCACCCGGCAACCGCGGCTCAGCGTGCGGTGATGGCGTACGGCTGCGGCTTCCTGGTCAGCCACTGCCAGAACGTCCGGCGCGGCGGCGCGGCCAGGAAGTGGCCGCTGCCGACCATGCCCGTGACCTCGACTCGCAGCAGCTCGGGCACGTCGGCACTCCACGGCGCGCGGACCTGGATGTGCCCGCTGCGGACCGCCACGTCGTCGGCGTCCACCACGATGCCGGGCTTGGTCTTGATCCGGATATGACCGCTGTGCACGTCGATGTCGAGGCGCAGGGTCGGCTGGGTGATGACGGCCTGGGTGAGGTCAAGCAGCACGTGGCCACTGGTCACCTTCACCTCCATCCGCTGCGGTACCACCCACCGGTCGATGCGCTGCACGTGACTGCTGTGGGAGTCGATGCGCACGACGTCCTTCGGCTTGGGGGCCGTCGCGGGCGTGGTTGCCACCGACCCCGCCGCGGGCAGATCGGAGACCAGCTTCGCCAGCTCGCCGTACGTCCGCGCGGTCAAGGCCAGCTCCAGACGCTGGTCGAGTTCCTCCGCAGTCAGCCGCCCGTCCCCGGCGGACACTCGCAGCAGTTCCACCACCCGGTCGCGGTCGTCGTGCGAGGCGCGCAGTTCGTTGCGTGCGATCTCGCCGCCTGGTTCGGAATCCGCCATGGACAAATTAAAGCAGGGATTTGTCCGGCACCACGACCAGCAATCCTTGACGCGGGCCCGCGCATGCGGTGGGCCGCGGATGATGGGACCAACACACATGTAAGTGATCGACTCACTTACTTGTATGCTTTCGGATATGACAGGCAAACGTGACGCGCACGAACGACTTCCCGAGCTGATCGCCGCGGCCGTTCGGGTGTTCACTCGCGAAGGCTACCGGTCGGCCAGGATGAGCGACGTCGCCGCCGAGATGGGCCTGTCGGAGGCGGCGATTTACCGCTACGTGGACAGCAAGGAAGGCCTGTTCGTGCTCGCGATCCGGCATGCGCTGCTGCTCGAGGACCTGCCCGCGGGTGACCTGCCCCTGTCGCCGGCGCCGCTGGCGGCCACCGTGGCGGAGGCACGCGTCTTCATCGCCGAGGTCGTGCCGTTCGGCACCCTCGCCGAAGCGCTGTCCAGTCCCCGCCATCGGCTGGGTCCCGGCGACACCGCGGCCGAACTGGAGAAGATCCTCCGAGAGCTCTTCGAGCTTGAATCGCGCACCAGGGAAGCCGCGGACATGCTCGAGCGCTCGGCTCGCGAGCTCCCGGAGATGGCGGACCTGCTGAATGCGGGCATCCGCGGGCCGCTGCTGGCGGCGCTGACCGAGTACCTGAGCGGCCGGGCCCAGGCCGGGACGTTGCGGCGCACGCCTGATACACCGGTCACGGCCCGCCTGGTGCTCGAGACGCTGACCTGGTTCGCCCGGCACCGGTTCTCCGACCCGGCCGGGGCCGCCATCTCGGCTGAGCTGGCCCAGGACGCGGCGGTCGACGCGCTCGTGCACGCCCTGGTCCCGGCCGGAGACCCGCGGTGACCGATGGCGTCGCGGTGCGGGTTTGCGACCTGCGGATGAGCTACGGCGCCACGCAGGTGCTGCGCGGCGTCGATTTCGAGGTCCGCTACGGCGAGGTGTTCTGCCTGCTCGGCCCGAACGGGGCGGGCAAGACCACCACCCTGGAGATCCTTGAGGGCTTCCGCCGTCCGACGGCCGGGACGGTCCGTGTCCTGGGTCTCAACCCGGCGGCGCAGGCGGCCAGGCTGCGCGAGCGGGCCGGGATGGTCTTGCAGGAGTGCGGCTTTCCCCGCCAGGCCCGCGTGGCCGAGCTCATCGATCTGTGGCGCACCTACTACCCGAACCCGCGTCCGCTCGGTGACCTGCTCGAGGTCGTGGGGCTCACAGAAGCACGGAACACCCAGGTCCGGAAGCTGTCCGTGGGCCAGCGACGGCGTCTGGATTTCGCCCTGGCGCTCGCGGGCGATCCCGACCTGGTCTTTCTCGACGAGCCGACTACCGGCTTCGACCCGGAGGCGCGCAGGCGATGCTGGGCGGCGATCGAGAACCTTCGCCGGCTGGGCAAGACGATCCTGCTCACCACCCACTACCTGGATGAGGCGGAACGGCTCGCTGACCGGATCGCCATCCTGCGGGCCGGCCGGATCGAACTGTCCGGGACGACGCAGGAAGTCGCGGTCCTGGCTGGCCTGGCCACCCGCATCTCCTTCACCACGCCGACGGCCCTGCGCCGCGGCCAGATCCCGCTGCCGGACGGGATCGACCTGACGGTATCCGGGTCCGAGTCGGTCTGCCACAGCGGCCACCCGGGCACGACCCTGCGGCTGCTGCTCGACTGGGCGCTGCGGCACAGCCTGGGTGACCTAGACGGCCTCGCCGTGACCGCCCCTAGCCTCGAAGACACGTACCTGCAGCTCACCGGGGCAGACCCGCATCCGAGTCAAGCAGAAGGAGAGCGCCGATGACGAGATCGGTTCGCCTCGCCATGGGGCAGGCGCTCATCGAGCAGCGCAGCTTCTGGCGCAGCGCCGAATACGCGCTGTTCACCTTCGTCTTCCCGCTGATGATCCTGCTGCTGATCGGAGCGGCCAACGTCGGGTCGTACCTGCCTGGCACTCAGATCAAGAACACCACCGTTTTCGTGCCCGGCATCCTAGCCTTCGGGGTGATCGTCGCCGCCTACGTGAACCTCGGATCCAAGGTGGCGGTCCTGCGCCACGATGGCGTGCTCAAGCGGATCAAGACCACGCCGTTGCCGTCGGGCTCCTATCTCGCCGGCCTGCTGGCCAGCACCGTGGCCACCGCGATCTTGCTGACCGCGGGCACCGGCCTGATCGGCTGGCTGGCCTTCGGCGCCCGGCCGCGTCCCGGGGGCCTGCTGGCCCTGACGGCCGGCCTGATCCTGGGGATCGTGTGTTTCGCCTCGCTGGGCCTGGCCATCAGTTCGGTCATCACCAGCGCAGAATCAGCCGGGCCGGTGACGTACGCCAGCTTCCTGCCCATCGCCATCATTTCCGGCGTCTTCGATCCCACCTTCGGCGGCCTGCCGGCCTGGCTCTCGCACGTGGTCGACCTGTTCCCGGTCAAGGCGCTCGCGCAGGTGCTGCAGAACGCCTACGCGGTGCGCCCCTTCCCGGCCTGGGACCTGGCCAACCTGGGACTGTGGACGGTGGCAGGCGCGTCCTTCGCTATCTGGCGTTTCCGCTGGCACAGTTAGCTGGGTCGGCGGCTAGCCCGCGGCCCGGCGGGCCGCGTCAAACGGCAGCCGGTCGAAGATGATCCTCAGCTGGCTGATCGTGCCGTCTGCGACGGTGATCAACTCCGCGCCCGGCGCTCCGGGGACGGGAACGGTACCGGTGTCGTACATCAGCAGCGCCGTCCTGTCATCGCCGAACGCGGCGATCAGGGCAGACCCGGTGACCATCTGCACGAACGGCCCCATGAATCCGCGGAACGCCTCCGTGCCTGCCAGCCACCCGGCCGGCGCCTGGCAGACGATGTCCTCGGCCATGTACGTCATGGCCTGCTCAAAGTCGTGGCTCGTCCAGGCCTGGTAATAGGCCAGCGCAACTTGCAGGGCCGCTGGGTTGACCTCGGTCATGTCCATGGCACCATGTGCCAGTGAGCCGTTCCACGCTTGACCGGGCGCGAGCGGGGGACGAACAGGCTTTCCGTGAGCTCGTCACCCCGCACGTCGGCGAGCTGCGCCTGCATTGCTACTGGATGCTGGGTTCGGTGACCGATGCCGAGGATCTTCTGCAAGAGACGCTGCTGGCGGCCTGGCGCGGCCTGGACAACTTCGCGGGCCGCTCGTCGCTGAGAGCCTGGCTGTACCGCATCGCCACCAATCGCTGTATCAACGCGATTCGCGACACCAAACGCCGCAAGCCCGCCGAGCCCGCGCCTCCGTTCCACCCGCCCGAGCCCTCACGCCGCAGCGAGGTGACCTGGCTGCAGCCTTATCCGGACACCTGGCTCGAGCAGGCAGCCGATACCGGTCCGGGACCGGCGGCGCGGTATCAGGCTCGTGAGACGGTCGAGTTGGCATTCATCACCGCCCGGCAGCGGCTGCCCAGCCGGCAGACCGCTGCCTTGCTCCTGTGCGATGTGCTTGGCTTCGGTGCTGCCGAAGTAGCCGTCATGCTGGACACCAGTCCCACCGCGATCAAGGGCGTTTTGCAGCGTGCCCGCGCGTCGCTTGACCAGCCAGGCGCCACGGCCGCCCGCCCCGCGGCCCCGGTCCCGGGCTCGCCCCAGGAACTGGCTGGCCATGCCGCCGGCGCCCCATGAATATCACGGTCCGGCGGCGGTCGCGGCCTTCCTGCGGGCCAGCGCCAGCTCGCGGGGGCATCGGCACGTCCGCCTGGTACCGTGCCGGGCCAACACTCAGCTTGCCTTCGGCTGTTACCTGGCCTGTCCTGACCAGCCGGCCGCGTACGCGGCCGGCATCGTGGTGCTCACCCTGTCCGGAAACCGGATCCGCGGCATCACCCGCTTCCTGGACGCCCGGACTGCATCGCGTGTTCGGTCTGGCCGGCACGCTCGACCGATGAGTCAGGCAGCCCTATTCGATCCTGGTCGCGATAGGCGTGCCGAGCTCGACGGTCCGGCCCACCGTGCACAGCCGGTCATGTGACTTGCGGACCGCGTCGGGCAGCAGCGCCCGGGCCTTGTCGCCCGGCTCCCCGTCCGGGAACGAGATCCGGAACGTCACCAGCAGGCCGGTGAGATGATTGCCTGCCGCGTCCCTGACCTTCTCCGCGTCGACCAGCACCTCGAACGTGTCCGGTTCGGCCCGGCGTGAGGTCAGGATGTCGACGTCGACGGCTGTGCAGCCGCCGATCGCGGCGAGCAGCAGTTCGACCGGCGTGAAGTCGGTCCCTTGCCCGGTCCCCATGCTGATCTGGCCGCCGCGTTCGTTGCTGGCCGTGTACCGGCTGTTCTCGATGCGTCCGAGCCGTATGCCGCGATGCGCCGAATCACTCGTCATGCTGGCCACCCTGCCATATCCCGGCCGCGTCCCCGCGCCGGCCCCGCGGATCGCCGCACGGGCCGCAGTAGGGAACGCGCCGACTCCGTGTTTCCCGCGCACGATCAGATCGAGCAGGTTGCGGACACCGCCGGGACCGTGGTGTGGCTGATGCGGGATGGCCGGGCCAGGCTTCCGCTACGGGCCTTAAGCGCGGGAAATAGCGTGATGTGGTCGGTCCCGGCTAGCTGTGGGCGATGGTCAAGGATCTTTCCGAGGGTCCGCTGTGCCCCGGGCAATGACCGCGTCTACGCGACGTATAACACTGTCTGGTCTCGATTCCAGGGCTGCCGCGAAAAAGGCGGGGATTTCCCGCCGGATTCCGGCCGCATAGCCCGCGGCATGCGTTCGCGTCGGCTCTCATGCCGCGTGGGGTCGGCTGTTAGTCGTTTACGGGGCCAGCCAGGCCAGCGAGAATGACGTCGGCGGCGCGGCGCAGGGTCTCTGGAGGTACGGGCATCGCCGCTGCTGCGTGGGCCAGGCTGCGCACGAGGAGGTAGACCTCATCGACAGTAGTCTCACGGCGAGCCTGCCCGGCATCCTGCGCACGGCGCAGCACCACATCGACAGCAGCACGCAGTTCCCGAGATGCCGCCAAAACGGCCGGGGAAAGCTCCTCACGGCCGCCTGCCAGCGAAGCAAGAGTAACCTTCGCGGGACCGGTTTCGATCATCTCGCGGACCAGGGTACGCAGCGCGCTACCGGGCGGGCTTACGGCTGCCAGGCTGCGAGCCTGGTCGGTCACGCGTGCGAAGTGGCGGATCAAAACTGCCTCGACTAGCTCGCCTTTCGTCGGGAAGTGCCGGAAGACAGTACCGATCCCGACGCCTGCGCGCTGGGCGACCTCATGGGTAGAACCGGCAACCCCCTGTACGGCGAACACTTTCTCCGCAGCGGCGATGATGCGCTCACGATTGCGCTGCGCGTCCTGGCGCACCAGCCCTCCCGGCGCGGTCGGGGCACAGCAGATGTGCCGGATCTTTGGTAACCGACTATATCCGGAGCGGCGGGTCCGCTCCGCTAAGCGGACCCGTCGCTCCGCTACGAGGAGGTAAGCATGACCGCACCCGTAGATCCGGCCGAGATCGTCCGCGCCGTCTGCGAGGGGGTGAGCCGGCTGGTGTCCAGCGATCTGGACCACCCGGCTCAGCGAGAGACGCAACTTGACCGGCTAGCCGCCTTGTATGCCGAACGCACCGATGTCCGTCACCCGTTCGCGCCGGGCGGCGGCCCCATTATCAGCACCCGCGCCGAAGTGCGCCGTCACTTCGCCCAGGCGCCGGGCCGGGCCGATGGCATCCAGTGTTTCGAGCCCGTCATCCTGCACGTGCACCGAACCGCAGATCCCGAAGTCGTGGTCACCGAGTACCGCTACGAAGGATCGGCCGACGGCCGCCCCGTCTTCATCACGAACATCCTGGTCACCCGGGTCCGTGATGGCGTGATCGTCGAATCCCGCGACTACGCCGACCACATCGCCACCGCCCGCGCGTTCGGTCACCTGACAGCCCTCGCCGCGACACTCGCAGCCGAGGAAAACTGAATTGGCGTACGCCCCATCGTTACAGGGATGGCGCTTTTACAACCGGAGTACACTTATGCGCTGGCTTGGATATTATCAACCATTGCGACGATAGTCGGTACGGCATATCGCCATAATCGCGCGTGTACCTGACGCCGAATACACACCTTGCGGTCATCGGGTGTAAACAGTGCTATTTGGGCTCAGGCCCTGCTGAACATCGTAAACGATTTGACGCTTGCGCATATGGTTCCATCAGTATCCAATCGGGGGTGCGGGTGCAACAATCGTCACCTTTCCCGTACCGTCCTTTCGCCACCCCGCTTGTGGAACTGTCGGCCAGCCACCACAGCGTCAGCAGTCCGATTGTCTGCCAAACATGTGGACCTACAGATGCCGATATCATTGCTTATCTTCATCCACTTTCTGCGCAGGTTTCGATCGCGTAGGCTGCAGCCCTCAACACGCCTTCAAGCGCTTGACGCAAAGCCTCTGGCTTTGTATCGGGTCGCAAGCAACTGCTCGTATCTCTGCGGCGCCAGCCTTAAGATGGTCCCGCTGATCTGCACTAAGCTCAAGTGGAGGTAGGATCTCGTCGATCAAGTTCGCAAGCTCCCGGAACTTCTCAGCATCGATAGTTTCGTCGGCTGTGTGGACGCGGCCAGACGAACGGTCGGCCATTCGCCTGTCTTATGAGTATGAGCCGGCGTCGGACCGTTGTAGTCGTCCAGCCTTCGATAACTATACTCCGAAGAGCCTGCTGCGATGGGTACGGCACCGAGCCAGACACGACCATGAGGCGGGAAAGGCTATGCTCCCCGCGCCCGGATCCGTAACTGCTGCTCGGCCCGCGAGGAATCCGGCATCCTTGTTGTTAGGAGTGTTGGAATATGGTCTCATAGTGAGAATGAATAGTCATATGCGCGATAAACGCGTAGCTGAATTTCGGCACTGCATCATTAACATTCCAGCGAGTGCGCCGACGGCCAAGCCTAGACCAGTTGCGATCTCCCTCGTTTTGACAGTATCCGATCCGCCTATATGGTCGCCGATCCTGATAATCAAATAGCAGCATGGGGTAGCGATAATGGCACCAATTATTATGATGAACAATGCCCAGCAGCTGGCTGATGGCCGCTCCGGAATTTGACAAGGGAACCTCGCGAGGACCCTGATCGGGCCATGCGGGCAGGTCACAGGCCTGCCTGATCTGCGGCAGCCTAGGGGCCCTCGCCCCTTGTCAAATTCCTGCACTCTCAGTGTTGTCGCGCTTACGGCGATCGCGGAAGCCGCTTGCGGTCACCGCGGCGATGCAGGTAAGCCGGCGCCTCGTCAGCGCATATTTATGCGCTAGCTGTATGTTGCCGATGATATGGCAACCGTCACTGTCCTGTCTCATCCAAACTGAGGCATTCGAGGCATCCACTGTGCCGTCTCACCGGAATGCGGCACCCGCACCGCTGACCTGGTAGGACAGCGCCGGCGCCTTGCAGACTTGCCTCATGATCGGCGAGACCACCGACGGCGCCAACTGTCTCACGTACTTGAGGCACCGCAGGTAGTGACGCTGGCCATGCCTCATCTTCAACGAGACGGGACAGTCACTTCTTCAATGGCGTCCGGAATCCGGTGTAAAAGGGACGAGCGTGGTTCCAGTTCATGGTGATGTTAGGCGATGGTGCTGACATTCCGAGTGGTGTTGCCGTCCTGGCCGACGGTGACGGTGCGTGGCCGTAGCTGGCGGGGTGGGTCGAGCCGAGCCGGGCGACATCTTCCAGGATCTCCGGCAGCTGCTTGCCCGAGGCGAATAGCTCGTCGATGTGGTCGCGCGGATGCGCTCGTTAGGGGATACTCAGTGTGGCATGAGCGTAGGTCCTTCCTTCGATGACTTGGCCGTCTTGAAGGGAACCTACGCCCGTCTTTATTTACACCGAGGTTTGGACGTCACCGCACTTCAGCGTTGTTATTTCTATCGCGGATGCGCCCCTGCCGAATCGGATGCTTGACAGCTCTCCTATCTGCCGGCCGAGCACACCGATGGTCGAGGGATCGTTTGAGCGGGGTTCAGGTTGTGTAGCGCCTTGGCGGGGACAAGGATGTAAATGCCCGGCCATCCTGAGGTCGAGGAGGTGAGATCGTGGGCGATGAACCGGCCGTCGATGCTGGTTTCCCGGCCGGGAATGATGCTAGTGCCGCCATTGGCGCACGGCTGGGGGAATACCGGCTGGAGCGGCGACTGGGCGGGGGCGGCATGGCCGTGGTGTACCTGGCCCGTGACGAGCGGCTTGACCGGCCGGTGGCCCTGAAGGTCCTGGCACCGGTGCTGGCCGAAGACGAGGCGTTCCGCAAGCGGTTCATCCGGGAGTCACGTGCCGCGGCGGCGGTCGAAGATCCGCATATCATCCCGGTGTTCGAAGCCGGGGAAGCTGGCGGCATGCTGTATATCGCGATGCGCTATGTACCCGGCGGAGACGTGAGGACCATGGTGCGCCGGGATGGCCCGCTGTCGCCAGGACGGGCGGCGGCGGTCATCGCGCAGGTGGCCTCGGCGCTGGATGCTGCGCACGCCGCCGGGCTGGTGCACCGTGATGTCAAGCCGGCGAACATGCTCGTGGACAGGCGGTCCAGCCGGTCTGACCATGTGTACCTGGCCGATTTCGGGCTGAGCAAGAAGAGAGTGGCGGCATCGGCGGGGCTGACCGGGACGGGCCAGTTCGTCGGAACACTGGACTATAGCGCGCCCGAGCAGATCCGTGGCAGGCCAGCGGACGGGCGGACCGATCAGTACGCGCTCGCGTGCTCGGCGTTCGAGCTGCTAACCGGCGCGCCCCCGTTCCACCACGAGGAAGCCACGGCGGTGATGTACGCGCACCTGTCCGAACCGCCGCCGCCGGTGACCTCCCGGCGGGCTGACCTCCCGCCGGCTGTGGATCAGGTGGTTGCCCGCGCCCTGGCCAAGGTTCCAGCTGACCGCTACGCCAGCTGCCAGGAGTTCGCGGATGCCTTGCTTCAAGCGCTCGGCACCGAATCGCCGAGCTCCCGCCTCGGGGCATCAGACGGGCCAGCACCCAGCCATCCGCCGACCCAGATCGACCTGGTGACCGACGGGTCCGGCCGGCAGCCCGTACCCGCTGCCAGCGCGGCAGCCGGGACGGCGCACACCCCGGACGCCGAAGCCGACATGCCGAGCCGAGATATCGATATCCCGGCCGCGTCGGCTGCGGCGGATACGGCCGCACCTGTTTCCGAGACGGCACCCGCACCGGTGGACCCGGCTACCGGTCACGCTGCCGCCGGGCCAGAAGCTGGCCCCGACGAGACCGCCACCCCTGGCCCGCCCGCCAGGGATGACCATCGACGCCCGCTAGAACTCGGCCCCGTAAGGCGATCAACGAGTCATTCTCCGTCCCGGGCTAAACGGAGCCGCAGTCGCCTGCTGCTGCTGACTGTGGCGTCGGCCGCGATTATTGCCGCTAGCGCTACGGCTCTTTTCGTATCCCTGTCTGGTGGTTCAAGCGCGCCGTCTGGTCCGGCAGGCGCGACGTCTGGTCATGGAGCCACGGCGTCTGGTCATGGAGGCGCGGCCCTAACGGGGGCGCTCGTGGCAACTCTCAGGAACCCGGAATCTTCGGCTCACGCGGATGGGGTAGCGTTCGGGCCGAGCGCGAGGACGCTAGCCGTCGGCAGCGTTAATAACAACGGCAACGCATCCGGAACCGGCGGATCAACCTACGTGTGGGATATCGCCACCAAGACGATCACCGCCACCCTCACCGACCCGGTAAGCGTGGGCGTGGGCGCGGGCGTGGACAGCGTGGCGTACGGGCCGGGCGGGACGACCCTGGCCGCAGCCGACTATAACGGCAGCACCTACCTGTGGGATATCGC
This sequence comes from Streptosporangiaceae bacterium, assembly GCA_050010815.1. Lineage (GTDB taxonomy): Bacteria > Actinomycetota > Actinomycetes > Streptosporangiales > Streptosporangiaceae > Palsa-504. The sequence continues at coordinate 12,376 of JBEKKH010000040.1, forward strand.
CACCAAGAAAATCACCGCCACCCTCACCGACCCGAAAAGCAAGGGCGTGTACTACGTGGCGTACGCACCGGGCGGGACGACCCTGGCCGCAGCCGACACCAACGGCAGCACCTACCTGTGGGATATCGCCACCAAGACGATCACCGCCACCCTCCCCGACCCGGTAGGCGTGGGCGTGGGCGCAGGCGTGAACAGCGTGGCGTACGGGCCGGGCGGGACGACCCTGGCCGCAGCCGACTATAACGGCAGCACCTACCTGTGGGATATCGCCACCAAGAAAATCACCGCCACCCTCCCCGACCCGGGAAGCGCAGGCGTGGACAGCGTGGCGTACGGGCCGGGCGGGACGACCCTGGCCGCAGCCGACACCAACGGCAGCACCTACCTGTGGGATATCGCCACCAAGAAAATCACCGCCACCCTCACCGACCCGAAAAGCACAGGCGTGTACCACGTGGCGTTCGGGCCGGGCGGGATGATTCTGGCCGCAGCCGACAGCAATGGCAGCACCTACCTGTGGAAAATTGCCAGCCATACATCCTGACAATCAACAGGACGTCGATTCTCCAGCGGATCCGCTCATCTGCTACCAGTTGCCGCTCACCGGTATGCGAGGCACCGGGCCACCCGGCGGACCCAGATCTACTACAACGACTTTTTCAGGGGAAATGATTTGAGTCTCCAGAGCCGGACGCGGAACGCCTGCGCGCCAACCGGGAGGCGGGGAGCGGGTGGCTCGCGGGCTAGGCTCGTTCTCCGGTTTGGATTCCTGGCCGGAACCGAGCCGGACGCTGACTGCCTGGGAGCAGCCCGGCCTGTGGCCTACCTGTCCACAGCGGGGACTCCGCTCGGGAAACTGATTGTTTTTCCCTGGATGCGGTCTATCCATTCGGCGGCGGCCAGCGTGTCTGGGTGATCCGGGCCGAGCCTGCGCTGCAGATGGGGCAGCATATCCAGGAACTCCCCCTCGGCCCCGGCGTAGTTGCCGCGCGCCGTCATCTCGCGGGCGATGCTGAACCAGAGGATCAGCGTGACCGGGTGATCCCGGCCCAGCTTGCGTTCCAGGTGGGGCAGCACGTCCCGGAACTCCTTCTCCGACCCGGTGTGGTCGCCGCGCGCCGCCATCTCCCGGGCGATGGCGAACCGGGTGGCCAGCGTGTCCGGATGATCCGCCCCCAGCGTCCGTTGCAGCCGGGGCAGCATCTCCCGGAAGCCGGCCTCGGCCCCGGTGTGGTCGCCACGTGCCGCCATCTCCTGCGCGATGGCGAACCAGGCGATCAGCGTGTCCGGGTGATCCGGGCCGAGCGTCTGCTGCCTGGCTGCGAACACGGCCCGAAACCCGTCCTCGGCCCCGGCGTGGTCCCCGCGGACCGCCATCTCCTGCGCGATGGCGAACCGGGTGGCCAGCGTGTCCGGATGATCCGCCCCCAGCGTCCGGTGCATGTGGGGCAGCATGTCCTGAAACGCCTTTTCCGCCGCGGCGTGGTCGCCACGTGCCGCCATCTCCTGCGCGATGGCGAAGCGGACGATCAGCGTGTCGGGATGATTCTGGCCCAGGGCCCGCGTCTGCTCGGCCAGCACGTGCCGGAATTCCTTCTCCGCCCCGCTATGGTCCCCGCGGACCGTCATCTGCTGCGCGATGGCGAACCGGGTGGCCAGCGTGTCTAGGTGATCCGCGCCCAGCGTCCGCTGCCGGGTCGCGAACACCCCTCGGAACTCGTTCTCCGCCCCGGCGTGGTCACCCCGCGCCGCCATCTCCTGGGCGATGGCGAACCGGGTGGCCAGCGTGTCCGGATGCTCGGCCCCCAGCGTCCGCTGCCGGGCCGCGAACACGTGCCAGAACTCATCCTCGGCCCCGGCGTGGTCGCCCCGCGCCGCCATCTGCTGGGCGATGGCGAACCGGGTGGCCAGCGTGTCCGGATGGTCCGGGCCGAGGTTCTGCTGCTGGTCGGTCAGGGCCTGCTGGTGCCGCGCGACCGCCGCGTCCGAGCGCCTGGCCACCTGGCGCGCCGCCGCCACGCTGGCGTTAGCCGCCAGCTTGTCGGCGTGGTCCAGTCCTAGCCGATGCTGATGATCGGTCAGCGACCGCTGGTGCAGCGCCACCGCCAAGTCGGAGTCGTACCGCTGGAGTCCGAACGCCAGACGCAGCGCATCAGCGAACTCCCCGCAGCTGGCGTATCGGTCGGACGGCGCCTTGGCTAGGGCCTGCTGCAGGACGTCGTCCACGGCCGGGGGAAGGTCGGGCCGTCGCAGTGTGAGCCGCGGCGGCGGGTCCGACAGTTGCGCGTACAGCACAGCCGTGTCGTCGTCGCGGTGAAATGGCGGCGTGCCGGACATCAGCGTGAACACCGCGCAGGCCAGCGCGTACTCGTCCGTGCGCGCATCGACCTGCTGCCCTCGGATTTGCTCGGGTGCGCAGTAATCCAGCGTTCCCAGGATCACGCCGGCCCCGGTCATGCTGGCCGACGACACCGCACCCTTGGTCAGCCCGAAATCAGACAGGTATACATGATCCGGGCGGCCGGGCCGCACGTCGACCAGCATGTTGGCGGGCTTGACGTCCCGGTGGACCAGCCCGGCGGCGTGCGCGGCGTCAAGGGCCGAGGCCACCGCGGAGATGATCCCGGCGGCCCGGGCCGAGGGCAGCGGGCCCAGCCGACGCAGCAACGCCCGCACATCACCGCCGGGCACATATCGCATGGCGATGAATAGCACTTCGTCCGCCTCGCCGGCTTCGAACACCGGGATGATATGCGGATCGTCCACGGCCGCCGCTGACCGGGATTCACGGATGAAACGATGCCGGAAATCCTCCTCCGCCGCCAGCGCAGGCGCGAGCACCTTGAGCGCTACCTGCCGGTTGAGCCGCTCGTCCTGGGCGCGGAAAACCACCGCCATTCCGCCCCGGCCGATCTGCTCCTCCAGCCGGTACTCGGCGATCCGCGAGCCGGCGGCGAAACCGGTCAGGAACCCGGCCGCTCCCGGGCCCTCAACGCCCATCACGTCTCCACGGCTGGTCGGTCCCTTCCTGCCTTCCTCTGGCCTTGGGCTCGGCCGGAGCCGATTCCGGACGGGCAGGCCGGGACAGGCGCGATGGAGCAATTCGCATAAACAAAGCCGATCCCACCCCCTGCAGTCGTCCACCCCGCCCGGCACGGATGACCCTGGCTGCAGACTCGATCCCCCAAGCTAGCACGACGGCAACAAACGCACGGGCGGACATCAGGGAAATAAAATGCCGTCGGGCGCTTGCGCCGAGCGCCGGGATAGGAACGGCGAGACGGCGCCGGAACCGCGAAAATCCTTGCCGCTGAAACTGAGCCATCCAGGTCAGCGGCCTACCCGTGGCTCAGATCCGACAGCTAAGGACAACCTGCTACGGCACTAGTAAGCCCGGCGAACCGACATGCATCCCACCGAGCGGGTGCACGTCGATTTTGTAGGTAGTCACGATCATTTGGTGGTTGGGGCCGGTAGGAGGGGTCTGCCTGGTTGTGCACCGCGCAACAGGTCATCGCCTGTCGCAGGGGAATCCAGTCAAGCCCGTGCGGTGCCTGAAGCAGGCCGCCGCCTGTCCCGCCTGATCCCGCTGGCCTCGCGTGCCCCAGCTGTCTCAATCGCCCGGTCCCCGCCCGGTCCCCGCCCGGTCCTCGCTGTGATTGTGGATCGTTACTACCCTCATAGGGTAGGTAAGTATCCACGGTAATTCGAATACCTGGACGAGGGTCCGGATTGCCGTGTTTGTCCGGCGGGCGGGGTGGGCGGGGCTGCTCACGCCGCGGCGGTAACCCGGTGGCCGGCCTGGTTCCGATCTGGTTGCCGGACGCGCAACCAGCTCCGAAGCCGCTTCCAGCGCGAACTCGCTGGGCCCTACATAGCTGTCGCGCACCCCCACCGAGCTGTCAGGGCCGGCCGCTGACGGTACCCCGTGGCAGAATGGGCCGGTGGTGGGAACAGCGAGGTCGAGCTGACATGGAAGACGGAAGTCCCTCGGTAACTGCCCGCCGAGTGGCGGCGCACCGTCTCGGCTTTTCCCGGGTCTCTGCGCCCTACGGCGATCCCGCCGCTGACGACGCCCTGGCCGCCAACGTTGCCGCCGGACGAGAGGCTCCGCTGAACCGGATGCACGACTACCTGGCGGCCCGCACCGCGTTCTTCGACCGGGTGGTGGTCGGCGCCATCGGCCGCGGGGTGCGGCAGATCGTGGTGGGCGCCGCGGGCTACGACGGCCGGGCGCTGCGGTACGCCAAGTCAGGTGTCCACTGGTTCGAGGTGGATCATCCCGCCACCCAGCGGGACAAGCGTGCCCGGCTGAAGCGGCTCGGCCTCGAGACGCCCCGGGTGCAGTTCGTCGAGGCCGATTTCACCCAGGACCCGGTGGCGGAGCGCCTGCTCGCGGCCGGGCTCGATCCCGACGCATCCGGCCTGTTCCTGCTCGAGGGGATCGCGGTCTACCTGGAACCGGCGGTGCTGGAGACCGTCCTGGATCAGTTCCGCCAGGTCACCGTGGCCGACAGCCGACTGGCGATCAGCGTCTCCCTGTCCCGGGACCACGACGAAGCCGCCCGGGCCCGGTTCCAGGCCTCCGTGGCGGCGATGGGGGAGCCGGCCAGGTCGACGCTCGACGCCGACGAGGCCGAAACGCTGCTCGCCCGCCACGGCTGGCGGATCATGGCCGGCCAGGAGCCCGATGATCTCGCGGCGGCCAAACGCCAGCGGCAGTTGTCGGCCGGCCTGCTCGTGGCCGCCGCCGGCCCCCGAGCATCCGCCGGCCCCCGAGCATCCGCCGGCCCCCGAGCATCCGCCGGCCCCCGAGCATCCGCCGGCCCCCGAGCATCCGCCGGCCCCCGAGCCACCGCAGGCCCCCGAGCCACCGCAGGCACCCCTAGAGTCCCGGTGCCCCAGACCGCCGGAACCCTTCCCCTGTCGGCCCTGCTGTCCCAGGCGCTCGTCGCCTACACGATCGAGTTCGACAACGAAGCCGAACACCGGCTCCCGCATCGCACGACGAACTTCGGAGTCGGCAGCCAAGGTTACGGCGCCTGGCTGGTGTCGATGGTCATGTGGGAAAACTGCATGCGATTCGTCGCCGACGAGCCGGTTACCGCCGGAGAGCTCAAGACCCTGGCCCGCACCGGGACGAACCTGGACGGCATGCGGCGCTGGGGCTACCTCACCATCGACGGCACGTCCAAGAAGGTACCCAGGAGCCGACCCGGCCCGGGCGCCGTCCTCCGGGCCACCGCCAGGGGCACGCACGCGCGGCAGGTGTGGCTGCCGCTGGCCGGCCTGATCGAGGAACGCTGGCGGCAGCGCTTCGGTTCCGGCCAGGTGACCCAGCTGCGGGAGTCTCTCCTGCCGGTGGTCCGCCAGCTCGACCCGGGGCTGCCCGACTGCCTGCCGATCCTCGGCGCGGATCTGACCAGCCGCGGGCCGGACCCCGGGCTCCCGCCTAGAACGGATGATGTCGATCTGACCGCGCTGCCTCTTTCCGCGCTGCTGTCCCGGGTGCTGCTGTCGTTCGCGGTGGAGTACGAGCGCGAGTCGGCGCCCTCGCTCGGGGTCAGCGCGAACCTGCTGCGCGTCCTGGACACCGAAGGGACCAGGCTCCGCGACCTTCCGCAGCTGACCGGTATCTCCTCCGAAGCCGTCAGCTGGGCGCTGGGCATCCTCGTCCGCGGCCACCTCGCCGTCACCGCACCGGACCCGGCCGCCAGCCGCGGGAAGATCGCACGCCTGGTCGCCCGCGGCGTCGACGCCCAGTGCGTCTACCTCGAGTCCCGCGCCACGGTCGAGCAGCGCTGGCGGGAACGCTTTACCGACGGCATCATCGGCCCCTTGCGCCACGCCCTGGAAGCCCTGGCCGTCGGTCCCGGCGGGGGGCCGCCGCCCCTGTTCGGAGCCATCGAGCCCTACCCGGACAACTGGCGAGCATCGGTTCGCCGCCCGGTGATCCTGCCGCATTACCCGATGGTCCTGCACCGCGGCGGCTATCCCGACGGCAGCTAACCTCGAAACGAAGGGACCCCGACGATGATCGTGATCGCCCACCTCAGCGACATCCACATCGACGGCGGCCAGCGTAGTGCCGACCGCACCCAGACCGTCATGCGCTATCTCGAAGACCTCCCCTACGCCCTGGACGCGGTCCTGGTCACCGGAGACATCGCCGATCATGCCGCGCCCGCGGAGTATGAGCAGGCCCGACGGCTGCTGACCTCCCGGCACCCGGTCGTGATCTGCCCGGGTAACCACGATGAGCGCGGCGCTTTCCGGCAGTACCTGCTGGGACAGCCGGAATCTGCGGCGCCGATCAACCAGGTGCGCTACGCCACCAAAGCCGTCATCGCGGTGTGCGACTCCTCGGTTCCCGGCCAGGACAAGGGCTTCCTCGAGGACGAGACGCTGGCCTGGCTGGAGGACATCCTGGCCCAGGTCCCGGACTCCACGCCCGTATTCGTCGGCTTCCACCACCCGCCGGCCCCGTTGCACGTCCCGTTGGTGGACGGTATCCGCCAGTTCGGAGCCGAGCGGGTCGCCGAGCTCGCGGACCGTCACGCCAACCTCGCCGCCTTCCTGTGCGGCCATGCGCATACAGCGGCGGCGACCACCTTCGCGGGACGCCCGCTGCTGGTGGCGCCGGGGGTGATCTCCACCCTCCGGCTCCCCTGGGAGCACCAGGCCCACCCCGAGGACTACGTCTATCTTGACCAGCCGCCGGGATTCGCCTTCCACGTCTTGGACGACGAGGGACGGCTGACCACCCATTACCGGTTCGTCAGCGGCTAATCGCATGGAAGCAGACCTGGAAGCAGACCTGGAAGCAGACCTGGAAGCAGACCTGGAAGCAGACCTGGAAGCAGACCTGGAGTACCGAGAGGCGACCGCGGACGACGTGGCGGCCATCGCCGGCCTGCATGCCGAGAGCTGGCGGCGGCACTATCGCGGCGCGTTCCTGGATTCGTATCTCGACGGGGACATCGTCGCGGACCGGATGGCCGAGTGGACCACCCGGCTCGCCCAGGCCGGTCCGGACCGGTATACCGTGGCCGGTTTCCTCGACGACCGAACCATGGCCGGCTTCGCCCACACCTTCCTCGACGCCGACCCGGTGTGGGGTGCCTTCCTGGACAACCTGCACGTCCGCCACGACCTGAAGCGCCACGGAATCGGTGCCAGGCTGATGGCCGAAACGGCGCGAGTGGTCCTTGAGCGGAGCCCGTCGAGCGGCTTGTACCTGTGGGTGCTCGAGCAGAACACCGCCGCCCAGGCGTTCTACCGATCGCGAGGCGGCCGTCCGGTCGAACGCCAGATCGCAGGTCCCTTTCCCGGCGGCGGCGGCGAGGATACCTATTCGTTCCGCTACGCCTGGCGCGATCTCTCCCCGCTGGCCGTGACCGGACGGTTAGCCGGGTTCGGCCAGGACGTCCAGGATCTGCTGCCCGTACCGGGTCAGCTTGGTCTCGCCCACCCCGTTGATCAGCCTCAGCTCATCCAGCGTGGACGGCGGCGTGGCGGCGATGAGCCGCAGGGTCGCGTCGTGGAAGATCACATACGGCGGCATGCCCTGTTCCTTCGCCACCGCCGTCCGCCAGGCCCGCAGCCGCTCGAACACGGGCTCGGCCTCGGCCGGCAGCTCCACCGGCGTCGCCCGTCCCTGCGCCGCCCGCCGCGAGCCCCCAGCTCCGCCCGCCCCAGCTCCCCCCGCCCCAGCTCCCCCCGCCCCAGCTCCGCCCCGCGCCGAGCCCGTAGCCGCAGGCACCTTCGGCGGGTCCCGCCGCAGCATGACCTGCCGTTCCCCGCGCAGCACCTCCGAGCTCAGCTCCGTCAGCGCCAGCGTCCCGTGATCCCCCTTGACCGCCAGCATCCCCGAGGCCAGGAGCTGCCGTACTACCCCGCGCCACTCGCCCTCGGTCAGCTCGCTCCCGATCCCGAACACCGGCAGCGTGTCATGCCGGTACGACGCTACCCGGGGCGTCTTCTTGCCCAGCAAGATGTCGATCGGCTGCCCGGCACCGAACGACGGGCCGCCCAGCCGCCCCAGCCGCACCAGCGTCGACAGCAGCTTCTGCGCCGCCACCGTCCCATCCCACACCTGCGGGGGCGCCAGGCAGGTATCGCAGTTCCCGCACGCGGCCGCGCCGGTTTCGCCGAAGTACGCGAGCATCTGCGTCCGCCGGCAGCTCGCTGTCTCACACAGCGCGAGCATCGCGTCCAGGTGCGCCATCAGCCGCCGCCGGTGCGCGAGGTCACCGTCGGAATCGTCGATCAGGCGCCGCTGCTGCACCACATCGGCCAGCCCGTAGGCCAGCCAGGCCGTGGCGGGCGCACCGTCACGCCCGGCCCGCCCGGTCTCCTGGTAGTAACCCTCGACCGACTTGGGCAGGTCCAGGTGCGCGACGAAGCGGACATCGGGCTTGTCGATACCCATCCCGAACGCGATCGTGGCCACCATGATCAGCCCGTCCTCGCGCAGGAACCTGGCCTGGTTCGACGCCCGGGTGCGGGCGTCGAGCCCGGCGTGGTACGGCAGCGCCACGAAGCCCTCGCTGACCAGGAAATCCGCGGTCTTCTCGACCGAAGCCCGGGACAGGCAGTAGACGATGCCGGCGTCGCCCGGGTGCTCGGTTCGCAGCAGCCTGAGCAGCTGCCGCTTCGGTTCGTTCTTGGGCTCGATCCGGTACTGGATGTTGGGCCGGTCGAAGCTCGCCACGAACTGCCGCGCCTCGCCCAGCGCCAGCCGGGTCGCGATCTCGGTTCTGGTGTGCTCGGTCGCCGTCGCCGTCACCGCGATCCGCGGCACCGCGGGCCACCGTTCGTGCAGCACGGACAGGCCCAGGTAGTCGGGCCGGAAGTCGTGACCCCACTGGGCCACGCAGTGCGCCTCGTCGATGGCGAACAGCGAGATCGTGCCCCGGTCGAGCAGCCGCAGGGTGCCCTCGGCCCGTAGCCGCTCCGGCGCCAGGTAGAGCAGGTCGAGCTTGCCGTCCATGAAGGCGTACTCCACCCCGCGCCGCTCGTCGGCGTTCTGAGTCGAGTTCAGGAACCCGGCCCGCACGCCGAGCACGGTCAGCGCGTCGACCTGGTCCTGCATCAGTGCGATCAGCGGTGAGATGACCACGCCGGTGCCGTCCCGGACCAGCGCCGGGATCTGGTAGCACAGCGACTTGCCGCTGCCGGTCGGCATCAGCGCGACCGCGTCCCCGCCGGCGCAGATGTGCTCGATGATCTCCTGCTGCTGCCCGCGGAAGGAGCTGTAACCGAAGACCCGGCGCAGCACTTCCGAAGGTGCGTCGGGCGTTTCGGTGAGGACCACGCGGCGATTCTACGGCCCGCCACTGTCATAGCGGGGCTGTCCGCGCCGACCGCGGTTGACCAACGTGCGGAACGTCACTCCGACAGCAGGTGCCTGAAATAGGCCTGCGGGTCGCGCAGGAACCCGCGCCAGGCCAGCACCAGGCTCAGGTCATCCCAGGTAGCGGGCCGGATCCCCCACGGGCCGAGCTCAAGCAGGTTCGCGCCGGGCACCGCCGCGACGACGGGGGAGTGGGTGGCGACAACCGCCTGCCCCCCGGCGGCGGCCAGGTCGTACAGCAGCGCGGCCAGCCCGAGCGAGGCGGTGAAGGACAGCGGCGCATCCGGCTCGTCCATCAGGTAGAAGCCCGTCTCGTGCACCCGGGTCCGCAGGATCTCAAGGAACGACTCCCCGTGGCTCAGCTCGTGCAGCCGCTCGGGCCGGCGGCCCGGGTGTTCCTCCAGGTAGGTGTACAGCTGGCTCATCGTGTCGGCGCGCAGGAAGTACGACCAGCGCGGCTTCAACCCCCGCACCACGGTCAGCTCCGACCCCTGACCCGGCTCGCTCGGCCGGATGCTGAACAGCTGCGCCTGCGCCGAACCTCCCTGCGGATTCAGCCCGTAGGCCTCGGCCAGGCACTCCACCACCGTCGACTTCCCCGACCCGTTCTCGCCCACCAGAACGGTCAGCCCGGCCGGCAACTCCAGCCCCTCCCGGAGCAGCTGCGCCATGGCCGGCACGCTGGCCGGCCACACCAACTCGTCCACCCGAACGCCAGGGCGGGGGCGGAAGGTCCGCACCGGGCGGGCGTCGAACTCATCGCTGTCGGCCATGCCCCCATCCTGCCAAGACATTCCGGCCGAACGACCAGTGGTGCTTGCCCCTGGTCATGCCGTACGGTGCCCAGATGGACGCCGCTATCGAAGACCGCCTGGCCATCAGGGACGTTGTCGAGACCTGGACGAGCGCCAGGGACTCCGGGGACTGGGAGGCCTTCCGGGCCTGCTGGCATGACGACGGCTACATGATGGCCACCTGGTTCCAGGGGCCGAAAGAGGATTTCATCAAGGTCAGCCAGGAAGGCGCGGCCCGCGGCGTCAACATCTTGCACTTCACCGGCGGCTGCCGCATCGAGCTGGCGGGCCACCGGGCCATCGCCCAGACCAGGATGACGATCATGCAGCGCGCCGAGGTCGAGGGCGTGCTGTGCGACGTGGCGTGCCTGGGCCGGTTCTACGATTTCATGGAGAAGCGGGATGGCCGGTGGGCCATGGTGCTACGCCAGCCGATCTATGAGAAGGACCGGCTGGACCCGGTCGAGCCCGGCACCTGGCCCGTCCTGGATCCCGAGCTGCTGGCCCAGTACCCGTCAGGGTACCGGTACCTGGCCTACCTGCAGGTCCGGGTGGGCTACCCGGTGAAGAAGGACATGCCTGGCCTGCGCGGCCCCGAGTTGGCGCGCCTCTACCAGCGCGGTGGCGCCTGGCTGGCCGGCCAGCCGATCACCCCGTAGCGGCCACGTCACCCCGTAGCGGGCAGACCGAAGCCCCAGTTCAGCATCTTCGCCGCATCCTGCGCGCCCGCGGCCGGGCCGGTGAGCGGGCTGTCCAGCACGACCCCGATCAGTGTCCGGCCGCCCCTGACGGCCTCGAACAGCAGGCAGTGCCCGGCGTCGTCGGTGTACCCGTCCTTGATCCCGGCGGCGCCCGGGTACGAGCCGATCAGCTCGTCGGTGTTGTCCCACCAGTACTGGTGGTGTCCGCGGCCCTTCGGCAGGTGGTAGAACTCCTGGTCCACGACCGACCGGAAGGCCGGGTAGCGCATCGCCGCCAGGCCCAGCGTGAGCAGGTCGGCGGGTGTGGAGTAGGTCGAGGTCTCGGTGGGGTAGGGCAGGCCGTCCGGTGAGGTGAAATGGGTGTGCGTCATACCCATCCGGGCCGCGGTGGCGTTCATCCGCGCGACAAAGGCGGGCAGGCCGGGACCGTAGGCGTTCGCCAGGGTGTACGCGGCGTCTGCCCCCGATGCGAGCAGCAGCGCCTCCAGCAGGTCCTGGGCCGTGAGCACGTCGCCGGGGTGCAGCGCCGCGGTTTCCCCCCCGTACTTCCAGGCGTAGCTGACGGCCGCCTTGGGCACAGCGATCTGCTGGCCGAGGTCACCGCTCTGCAGCACAAGCAGCGCGGTCATCACCTTGGTGACGCTGGCCATGGGCCTCATCGTGTCCACGTCGCGACTCCACAGCACCTGGCCGGTGGCCGCGTCGGCCAGCACCGCCCCCTTGGCCTTGACCCCGCCGGGCGCGCCGGTCACCGCGATCGCCGGACGTGGCGAAGGGCGGGGCGGCGAGGGCGCGGCGGGTGCGCGGGTCCGGGCGGCGATCGCCGCGTCCCGCCCATCGGCCGGCCGCGGGCTGCTTCCCGCGAGCGTCCAGGCCGCGACACCGCAGGCCGCCACCGCCATCACGGTCGCGACGATGATCCATGTCCTCAGCCGCACGACACCGGGGCCCACCGACGAAGGCTACCGCAGGCGTGACCTAGAGTCTCGCGGCCGCTGCGGCCCAGGCCGGGCCGTCGGTGGGGGAGTAAAAGCGCAGCGGCTGGGTGGACCGGATCAGCGCGCGCATCCCGGCCAGGTCGACCGGGGCCGCGCCCAGCGCGCGGGCCTGGACGAGCACGTTGCCGAAGCAGGTGGCCTCGGCCGGGCCGGCGGGCGCCCGCTCAGCGACTGCGCCTCGGCGATCGCGCGCCGGTACGCCAGCGCGAGGCTGTCCACAATGCAGCGGACGGTCTCGGCGGGGCCGGCCGGGACCACCTCGTCTCGCTCGGCTAGCCAGGCGGCGATCCTGGCCGGCATGTCGCCAGGCGGCAGGAACACCGGGTCGTCCGGGTCGATCACGAACCGGAGCGCGGGCAGCCGCGCCGCCTCGGCCAGCAGTGCGTCCAGCGAGATCTGCGGCCACCGGCGCAGGCTCTCCTGCAGCAGCCACAGCCCCATGACGTTGCGCAGGTACCTGATCGTGCCGTCGACGCCGGTCTCGTTGGTGAAGTTAGCGGCCCGGCTCGCCTCGGTCAGCACCGGCGCGTCGAGTTCCAGCCCGGCCAGCGACCAGGTTCCCGAAGAGATGTAGGCGAAGCGCGGTCCGGTCGCGGGCACTGCCACCACGGCCGACGCCGTGTCATGCGAGGCTACCGCGATGAGCCGGAGCTGTGACCACCGTTCGTTCGGCACCTGGACAGGCCCGATCACGTCGCCGGGGCGGCGCAACGGCGGGAAGATACCCGGCGGGAGGCCGGCCTTCCCGATCACCCCCGCCGCCCAGTCCTGGGCACGGACGTCGAACAGCGAGGTGGTCGAGGCGTTGGTGACCTCGGCGCCGGCCTGCCCGGTGATCCAGTAGGCCAGCAGGTCGGGGATCATCAGCGTCGTCGCGGCGTGCCGGGCTAGCGGGTCCGCCGCCAGCTGGTAGATCGTGTTGTACCGCTGCTGCGCGATCCCCGTGACCGTGTAGAGCTCGTCCGCTCCGATGGCGGCCAGGACCCGGGCCGCCATCCCCGCGGTGCGCTGGTCGCGGTAATGCACCGGGTTGCCGAGCAGCGCGCCGGACTGCCCGATCAGGCCGTAGTCCACGCCCCAGGAGTCGATCCCCGCGCTGGCCAGCGGGAACCGGCGCGCGGCCGCGTCGAGGCCGTGCTGGACGTCGGCGTAGATCCGCAAGATGTCCCAGTACAGCGTGCCGCCTGCGGTCACGGGCAGGTTACCGAACCTGTGCACCTCCTCCATCGCGACCCCCGAGGCGCCGACCCGCCCCGCCATCACCCGCCCCCCGGAAGCCCCCAGGTCCACGGCCGCGACCACGGCGGGATCGCTCACGCTGCTCACTCCTACGATCCCCAGCTGGCGGGTATCCCGCCTACCCGCTCGGCCACGATCTTTTCCGCGTACCCCGATCCTCGGTACGCCGCCACGGGATCCGGATCCAGGCCGCTGTCGGCGCGCAGTTCGGCGAGCAGCGGACGCACGTCGGTGTTGTACGCGTCCATGACGGCGGCGTTGGCGGCGAGCACGTCGCCGGCCTGCTGGGCGGCGGCGAGCGCGTCGGCGTCGATCAGCAGCGCCTTGGCCGTGGCTTCCTGGACGTTCATCACCGACCTGATCTGCGCGGGGATCTTGGGCTCGATGTTGTGGCACTGGTCGAGCATGAAGGCGATTCCCGCGGCCGGGCGCAGCGCGTCGCCCCGGATGACCTCGTGCATGATGCGGAAGAGCTGGAAGGGATCGGCGGCGCCCACCATGAGGTCGTCGTCGGCGTAGAAGCGGCTGTTGAAGTCGAACCCGCCGAGCCGGCCGGCCCGCAGCAGCAGCGCCACGATGAACTCGATGTTGGTGCCCGGGGCGTGGTGGCCGGTATCGACCACCACCTGGGCCCGGTCGCCCAGGGCCTGGCAGTGCAGCAGGCTGGTGCCCCAGTCCGGGATGTCGGTGGCGTAGAAGGACGGCTCGAACAGCTTGTACTCGAGCAGGATCCGCTGAGTCGTTGCTAGCCGGGCGTACACCGTCGCCAGCGCCTCCGCCAGCCGGTCCTGCCGGGCCCGGATGTCGTCCTGGCCGGGGTAGTTGGTGCCGTCGGCGAACCACAGCTTGAGGTCACGCGAACCGGTGGCGTCCATGATGTCGACGCAGTCAAGCAGGTGGGTCACGGCCTTGAGGCGGACCCTGGGGTCGGGGTGGCAGACGCTGCCCAGCTTGTAGTCGTCGTCCTGGAACACGTTGGCGTTGACGGTACCGATCCTGATCCCGTGGTCTGCGGCGTGGCGGGCCAGCGCCTGATAGTCGTCGACCTTGTCCCACGGGATGTGCACGGCCATGCTGGGGGCGGCACCGGTGAACCGGTGCACCTGGGCCGCGTCTTCGGCCTTCTCCCATGGCGTTCTGGGCACCCCCGGCTGCCCGAATACCTTGAACCGCGTTCCGGTATTCCCGAACGCCCAGGAGGGCAGCTCGATCTCCTGCTGCTTCAGCGCTGCCTTGACGGCGGCCAGGTCACGCATCCCGTTTCATCTCCACTTCCCGTTCCATCCGGATTCACCCCAAGCCCTTTTCCGCCCCGCCCTTTCCGCCCCCGCCCAAGCCCTCTCCGCCCAAGCCCTCTCCGCCCAAGCCCTCTCCGCCCAAGCCCTCTCCGCCCAAGCCCTCTCCGCCCAAGCCCTCTCCGCCCAAGCCCTCTCCGCCCGTTCCTGCCCCGCCCATCCCAGCCGCGATCCCTC
>JBEKKH010000041.1:0-24125 GCA_050010815.1 Streptosporangiaceae bacterium
TGGGCGCCGGAGTCGGGCGGGGCGGACGGGACTTGCAGGACGATCGCGGCGATGCGGTTGAGGCATCCGTGCATGGTCCGCCGGGACTCGCCGCCGAACCGGGCGAGGTACCCCCAGTAGGGATTCTCGTCTTTGCGCCGGACGGGAGCCGCCGCTGTCGGCAGACCCGGAACAGCCGGCTCGATTTCAGTCATGCAGGGTCCTCTCCGCCGATGTGCGCTTCCGGGAATTCGCATTCCCGGAAGCCAGAATAACACGGCTGTAACTCTTGCTGACCTACTGTGGCCGGAATAGACTCGTAATCACAGCGCGGTATTGCCTGCGCCCGGCGGCCCCAGCAGCGACAGGTGATGGCCGCCCGCCGCGCATACCTCGGCGGCCCGTCTGGCCGTCGCCTGCCCGAGCATCTCGGCCAGGTCAGGTGTCGCCATGGCGCCGTCGCGGGAGGACCGGCCGCCGGGGGCGCGGGCGGCCGGCGGGAGCTGGCCCCCGTCGAGCTCGGTTACCGGCCCTCCGTCGTGCAGGCCCGGCGTGCCGCGGAGCCAGTCCGCCGCCCCGGTCAGGCTGCTGACCGCGATGACGCGCACGTCCGGCACAAGCGCCGCCTCGGCGGCGTTCGGTGCGGCCACCATGACCCGGCCGAACCCTTCTTTCGCGGCGGCCGCCACGGCGGGCAGCACGCCGCGGACCGGACGCAGCCGTCCGTCCAGGCCGAGTTCGCCGAAGAACATCACCCTGTCGACGGCCGCCCTGGGCACCCGGCCGGCCGCCGCGAGGACGCCGATGGCGATGGCCATATCGAACCAGCTGCCGCGTTTGGGCAAGCTGGCCGGGGAGAGCCCGACGGTTATCTTGCGCTGCGGCCACTGCTCGCCGCTGTTGACGATCGCGGCGCGGATCCGGTCCCGCGCCTCCCGCAGCGCGGTGTCGGGCAGGCCGACCAGGATCAGCCCGACCAGGCCATTCGCGATATCGACCTCGATCTCGACCACCTGGCCGGTCACCCCGATCAGCGCCACCGAGTGCGTGCGGGCCAGCGCCACGGCTTAACCCACCCCGCGGATGTGCTCGATGGTGAATCCGCCGGTGCCCTCGTAGACCAGCCCGACCACGTCGATCCTGACCTGATCGAAGCGGACCCCGTGCGCGTTCAGCCAAAGGATCGCCAGCTTGCGCAGCCGGGACCGCTTAGTACGGCTGACGGCCTCGAGCGGGCTGCCGTAGCTGGTCCCTGTCCTGGACTTGACCTCACAGACCACAAGCGCGTGACGCTCGACCGCCACGATGTCGATCTCGCCGTCGGCGCACCGCCAGTTACGATCCAGGATCCGCAGCCCGCACGACTCCAGGTATTCGGCGGCCGCCTGCTCGCCGGACTGGCCCAGCTTGTCCTTGGCACGCATCGCCATCACCTCCGGCTCCGACGATCGTCGCAACCGGGTGCGTTCCGCTGGATCGGGGGCGCGGCTGTCGAGCGGGCGGGCGGGCGCGGCGGGTTCGGGGAAAACCGGACCGGGAATGTCAGTGCCTAGTAGTTAAATCCTCCAGGGGGCGGCTGCGGGCGTGGAGCGGGGGGCGGAGCGCGGGGACGGTCAGTTGCTGGCGCGGCTGTAGGGGGCGCGACCGGGGGGCTGCTCCGGGCGGGGACCGGCCTTGATCAGCGGGATCGCGTGCTCGGCGGGCTTGGGGCCGAGGTTGAACAACTTGCCGTGATGCATCAGGGACAGCGGGTCACCGTCGATCAGCTCGTACCTGGCTCGTTCTGAGTTGATCGTGACCTTCAGTCGCCGGCTCCGGTAGCGCAGCCGGAACGTCAGATCCGAGATGCCACTGGGCAGACGGGGGCTGAACGACAAGGTGCCGGATCCGGCCCGCATCCCGCCGAACCCCGCGACCAGCGCCAGCCACGCCCCGGCCAGCGAGGCCATGTGCACACCGTCCGAGGTGTTGTGCTCCACATCCCGCAGGTCCATGAGCGCGGCCTCGGCCAGGTAGTCGTGGGCCAGGTCGAGCTGACCCACCTCGGCGGCCAGCACGGACTGGGTGCACGCCGACAGCGAGGAATCGCGCACCGTGAGCGGCTCGTAGTAGGCGAAGTTGCGGGCCTTCTCCTCCGCGGTGAAGGCGTCTGGCCGCATGTACATGGCCAGCACCAGGTCCGCCTGCTTGACGACCTGCTTGCGGTAGAGCTGGAAGTACGGGTAATGCAGCAGCAGGGGATAGTGGTCCTCGTGGGTGTTCTTGAAGTCCCAGCGGGCGTAGTCGGTGAACCCCTCGTGCTGCGGGTGCACGCCCAGGCGCTCATCGAACGGGATGTACATCGCGGCCGCCGCGTCACGCCAGGCCGCGGCCTCCTCCGTCGTCACGCCGAGCTTTTCCATCTGGGCCGGCATCCTGACGGCCAGTTCTGAGGCGTAGGACAGGTTCCGCTGCGCCATCAGGTTGGTGTAGATGTTGTTGTCCTTGACCGCGCTGTACTCGTCGGGCCCGGTGACGCCCTCGATCCTGAACCGGCCCGCGGCGTCGTGCTGCCCGAGCGAGCGCCACAGCCGTGCGGTCTCGACCAGCAGCTCCAGGCCGGCTTCCTTCTCGAAGACGGAGTCCTCGGTGGCGTCCAGGTAGCGCCAGACGGCGTCGGCGATGTCGGCGTTGATGTGAAACGCGGCCGTCCCGGCGGGCCAGTAGCCCGAGCATTCCTGGCCGCGGATCGTCCGCCAGGGGAACGCCGCCCCGGCCAGGTTGAGGTCGGTGGCGTGCTGTTTGGCGTCGGCCAGCACCGAATGCCGCCAGCGCAACGCGTCGGCCACCGCGGCGGGCTGGGTGTACGTGAGCACCGGCAGCACGAAGCTCTCGGTGTCCCAGAACGTGTGACCGTCGTAGCCGGTCCCGGTCAGGCCCTTGGCCGCGATCGGCCGGAACTCCGCCCGCGCGCCGGCCTGCAGGATGTGGAACAGCCCGAAGCGCACCGCCTGCTGGATCTCGGCGTCGCCGTCCAGCTCGACGTCGGCGCCATCCCAGAACTCCTCGAGGTAGTCCCGCTGCTCGGCCAGCAGGCCATCCCAGCCGGTCAGGTGGGCCGCGGCCAGCGCGCCGACCACCTGGTCGATGAGCGCGGGCCGGGACCGCTCGCTGGACCAGCCGTACCCGACGTACTTCACGATGTGCAGCTGCTCGCCCGGCGCCACCTCGGCCGCCAGCGTGACCCGGCCCAGATCGGGAAAGGACTCGGCCCGGTGGGCCATCTTGGCCGGGCCGGAAATCTCATGCGACATCCCGGCCGCGATCCGCAGCCCGGACACGCGCGTCTTGTGCACGAGCAGCGCACGCGACGGCGTTCCGTCATACACCTCGTGCGCCTCACCAACCAGCGGAGACTGCAAGATGGCCGACAGGCGAGGATCCTTGCCCGCCTGCGGCAGCTCTTCGTTGGCGACCAGCTCGGACTGCAGCACCAGCCGCAGCGTCTGGTCAACCGGCTGCACCGTATAGCTGATCGCCGCGATCGCGCGCTGGGTCAGCGACACCATCCGCACCGAGGAGACCTTGATCCTGGCCCCCGCCGGGGATGACCAGTCCACCTCCCTGGTCAGCGTGCCCGCGCGCAGATCCAGGACGCGCTGGTGGGAATGCAGGGTGCCGTACCTGATGTCCAGGGGTTCGTCATCGACCAGCAGACGGATGATCTTGCCGTTGGTGACGTTGATGACGGTCTGCCCGTCGTCGGGAAAGCCGTAGCCGGCCTCGGCGTACGGCAGTGGCCGTACCTCGTAGACCGAGTTCAGGTAGCTGCCCGGCAGCCCGTGCGGGTCGCCTTCGTCGAGGTTTCCGCGGAGCCCGATGTGCCCGTTCGACAGCGCGAAGATCGATTCGCTCTGGGCCAGCAGGTCCAGGTCGAGCCGCTTCTCGACCAGCCGCCAGGGCTCCGTCCCGTACGCGGACTGCTTGATCACCGGCCCTCCTGCTCAGAAGACGCTGTCTTGTCCCGCTCTGAGGAGCCTTCTTGCCCGGGTTGGCCGGGTTGGCCGGCTTGGCCGGGTTGGCCGGCTTGGTCTAGGAGCTCGGCGAGGTCTTTGACCACGATGTCCGCGCCATGCTGCTTGAGCTGCTCCGCCTGGCCGACACGGTCGACGCCGACCACGAGGGCGAAGTGACCTGCGTGGCCCGCGGCCACACCCGACTGGGCGTCCTCGAAGACCACCGCGTGGTTGGCCGGCACCTTGAGTTCTTCCGCCGCGGCGAGGAAGGTGTCCGGCGCCGGCTTTCCGCGCAGGCCGCGCTCCTTGGTGATCACCCCGTCCACCCGGACGTCGAACAGGTCCTCGATCCCGGCGACCTTGAGCACCTGCACGGTATTGGCGCTGGCCGAGACGATCGCGGTGCGGATTCCCTTTTCCCTGACCGCATGGATATACGCGATCGTGCCGTCGTACACCTGGACGCCGCCCGCCGCGATCTTGGCCAGGACCAGGTCGTTCTTACGGTTGCTCAGCCCGTACAGGGTCGGCGTGCCCGGTGCGTCATCCGGCGTTCCCCCGGGGAGGTGGATGCCGCGGGACTCAAGGAATGCCCTGGTGCCGTCCAGCCTCGGCTTCCCGTCGACGTATTCGTCGTACTCATGGGAGTCAAACGGGACGAACTCGGCACCGGTGCTCTTGGCGCGCTCGCGGAGGAACTCATCGAACATTTCCTTCCACGCCGCTGCGTGCACCACCGCGGTCTTGGTCACCACGCCGTCCATGTCAAACAGACAAGCGGCTACCCCGTCAGGAAGCCCGAACATGTGCCCTCCGCGAAGTTACGGTTATGCCGGGAAGTCCGGCTTGTCTTCCGGAACTTCCAGGTCAGCCTTGGCCAGTTCCTCAATGTTGACATCTTTGAAGGTGACCACGCGCACGTTCTTGACGAACCGGGCCGGACGATACATGTCCCACACCCAGGCATCCCGCATCGTAACCTCGAAGAAGACCTCACCGTTGTCACTTGACCGCACGTTCAGCTCGACATCGTTCGTCAGGTAGAACCGGCGTTCGGTCTCGACCACGTGCGTGAACAACCCGACGACGTCGCGGTACTCGCGATAGAGCTGAAGCTCCATCTCCGTCTCGTACTTTTCCAGGTCCTCCGCGCTCATGAGTCCATTCTCCTCTCGTTCTCCCGCGATGCACCCGCCGGGCTCAGCTCCGAGGCCACCAGGGCCGCCAGGGCCGCCGCCGGGCCTACGGCGCCGGCCGCAGGGACGCCGGCGACCGGGGGGACGCCGGCGAGCCGGCCTACGTTCACGAACGAGTAGCGGTGCACCGGACTTGGCCCGTGTTCGGCTAGGGCGCGAACGTGCTCATCGGTCACATACCCCTTGTGCCGGTCGAAGCCATAGTGCGGATAGCGTTCGTGCAGGTCCCGCATCATCCGGTCCCGGCTGACCTTGGCCAGGACCGAGGCCGCCGCCACCGACGCGGTGACTCGGTCGCCCTTCCAGACCGCCAGTGCGGGCGCACCGAGGCCACGAACGGGAAACCCGTCGGTCAGCACGTACCCCGGCTTGGTCCGCAGGCCCGCGTACGCGCGCCGCATGCCGGAAACGTTGCAGACGTGCAGTCCCGTCGCGTCGATCTGGTCCGAACCGATCACCACTACGTGCCAGTCCACCGCGCGAAGCAGCACCTCGGCGTAAGCGTCCTCCCGGGCCTGGGGAGACAGCAGCTTGGAGTCGGCCAGGCCGGGCATGCGCCGGATGCTGGCGGGATCAAGCACCACGGCCGCGACCACCAGCGGTCCCGCGCACGCTCCTCGGCCTGCCTCGTCGATCCCGGCCACCGGGGCGAAACCGGCCCGCGCGAGCACGGTTTCGTACGCCGCCAGGCCCCCGTCGCGCCTAGGGGTATAGCCCGGGTACCGGGGGTACAGCCGTTGAGCGTGGGCTGGAGAAGCTGGTGAGGTTGAGAGTTCTGGCGGGGTTGGGAGTTCTGGCGGGGTTGGGAGTTCTGGCGGGGTTGGGAGTTCTGGTGGGGTTGGGAGTTCCGGTGGGGTTGGGAGCGGAGCCGAGAGAGCCAGGCTGCTGGCAGTCGGCGCACCAGGAAGACGGGTCATGACACTGGGAAGGGTACGCGAGTTGCCCCGCTCGCGCCGACCAGGCGGCGAGGGTGCCCGAGCCTGCATCGCCGCGTCCCTCGGAACCGGGCGGCGGACCGGGCGGCGGACCGGGCTGACCAGGGTACCGCTGACCGTCCCCCCGGAGATCTGTCTACGTTTTCAGGGGTTATGGAGGCTAGTCGGATGACTTGCGGCGCTGCTTTGTCCGGTTCCCCTGACGGCGGCTGTGCGGTAGGCGTAATAAGCACCCGGAACCGTAGACAAAAGCCCTTGGCGCTCGTCGGCGGGGATCGTTCGGCAGTTTTGGTTGTTCTAACGACAAAACTGCCGAACGATCAGGATCGGTGGCCAGCTGGAATTCTTAGGGCGCGTCCGATGGGGATTTGTCTACGGTTTCAGGCGCTATAGCACCTGAAACCGTAGACAAATCAGCGGGACGGAGGTCGGTGCCGCGAACCCGGGCGCGACGCCGGACGCGGCGTTGGAGCCAGCTAAGCGGAAGGGCTGCGGCAAAGCCAAGTACCAGCGGTAGTGCCGGGCTGGACGGCTTCAGCCGGGCCGACATCAGCACCGCCGTGCTGGCGTCCCCGGCCGTGCTGGCGTCAGTTGTGCTGGCGTCCCCAGCCGTGCTGGCGGCGGGCGTCGCGGCGCTGGACGCGTTCAGTTTCGGCTGTTCGAACGTGGCCGGGATGGGCAGGATCCGCCACCGGTCGAGCGGCCAGATGATGACAAAGGCCCGGCCGATCACCGCGCTTTCCGGGATCGTGCCGCCACCCGGGTCGCCCAGGTGATCCCGGGAGTCCGCGGAGATGGCCCGGTTGTCCCCCATGACCCATAGCCGTCCGGTCTGCACCACGATCTTGAACCTGGCTTGCGACGGGGCCGCGCCGGGATACAGGTAGGACTGTTCGTTCAGCGGAATGCCGTTGACCGTGACCCGGCCCTGAGCGTCACAGCAGGCCACCGTGTCACCGGGGATCCCGATGACACGCTTGATGAGGATGTCACCCGGGTGACCGAAGCCGAACATGCTGGCAAAGCCGCTACCGAACTTCTCGACGAAGTTCTCGCTCGCGGGCACCGTCCCCGGGTCCCATGACCCGTCGCCGTTGAAGACGACGATATCGCCACGATGAATGCTGCGGGTGTCATAAACAATCTTGTTAACCAGGACCCGGTCGTTAATCAGGAGGGTATTTTCCATCGATCCTGACGGGATGAAGAATGCCTGGATCGCGTAGGTCTTGATGGCGACCGCGATGACCAGCGCGACCACGATCAGGATCACCAGCTCACGGAGGAACCGTCCGCCGCGGCTGCCCCTGGTCGGGGTCTTGCGGCCTGGCGTGCCCGCTGAACCTTCCGCCCCAGCGTCATCACCGGCCGACTCGGCGCTCGTCTCGGCGTCCGACCCAGCAGCGTCCCCCGCCTTACCGGCCGCCCCGGTCTCCCCCGCCGAATCCCCCGTGGTTACCGGAACCTCGCCAGCTGGACGTCCCGCGGCCCCCCGGTCAGAATCGACGGCAGAAGGGCCGACGGCAGAAGGGCCGACGCCGGGGGGGTTGACGCCAGGGGGCTGGTCCAGTGCCTGGGATCCAGTGTCCCAATCCGAGCCGGCGTCTGGCTCGGCACCAGGCGTCACGCCACGGCCAGCGCCGCTCATCCGCGCCCCTTCCGCTTACGCTCCTCGCGTACCGGGACCACGAGGCTCGCGCCCGGCGGGCCGGACATCTCGCGGACCGGACCTGGGCGGCACACGCAAACCCGCACCGCTGCGGCTGTCGCCGTCATTCCCCCGAGCTTAGCGCCATGCTCGCCGTACCTGGGCGCAACCCCGCGCTCACAACGCCGTTAGACAGCCGGGCAATTGCGCCGGAAATCGCTATTCGCGCCAGAGCGGCCGGTCTCCCTTTCTGGCCGCCTCGGAGCTCATGCCCCAGGCCGATAGGTCATTTGACCCCGGAGCCCTAGTCCCGGCGTGCCTAGTCCTGGCGGCGGCGAGCGCGGCGCAGGAGCAAGGGAGCGCCGATGATCCCGGCGACGCCAGCGGTTCCCGCCACAGGGGCCGCCGCTATCGCGCCCAGCGCAGCCTGGCCGGCCTCGACCGTCGCTCCGCTGACGCCGAGCACGGGGACGGCCGCGGCGCCGGCGTGCAGCGCCGCCTGCGCGAAGGTGGAGGGAATGGGCAGGTCGCGGATCTGCGATGGCGGCCAGATGACCAGGAACGCCCGGCCCACCACCTCGTTTTCAGGTATCGCGCCGCCGCCCGGCTCGTCGGTGTGGTAGCGGGAATCGTCCGAGTCACCCCGGTGGTCGCCCATCACCCACACATAGCCGGCCGGCACCTTCGTGGTGAACGAGAAGGCCGACGGGTCGTTACCCGGATAGACGTAAGAACCCTCGCTCAGCGGAACCCCGTTAACCGTGACCCTGTTGTCGGTGCAGCAGGCGACCCGATCGCCGGGCAGCCCGATCACCCGCTTGATGTAATAGGTCTGGCTGCTCCGCAGCCCGATGTCCGACAGCACGGCGTCGAAGAACCGCACCACCGGATCGCCCGACGCGGGCGGCGCGTCGGGGCCCCACGAGTCCTGCCCGCTGAACACCACGACGTCACCGCGCGCGATGCCGCGGAAGCGATAGATGAGCTTGTTGACCAGAACCCGGTCACCGATCTGGAGCGTGTTCTCCATCGACGCCGACGGGATCTTGTACACCTGAAAGACGAACGCCTTCACCAGCAGGGTGAGCACGGCGGCGGCAACGATGATGGTAAGCAGCTCGCGCCAGAAGTTCTTCTTATCCGCCGGAGCATTGGGGTTCCGGCGCGAGCCACTCGTATCTCCGTCCGGCTCACGAGTGCGAGCCGGCGAGAGAGGGCCAGGATCGTCCTGATCGTCCGTCGCCTGCCCGCCGGGCACGTCAGCTGCCGGTCTGGTCGCGACGCTCCTTGATGCGGGCCGCCTTGCCGCGCAGGTCCCTCAGGTAGTACAGCTTGGCCCGGCGGACCTTGCCGCGGGTGACCGGCTCGATCTTGTCCAGCGACGGGCTGTGCACGGGGAATGTCCGCTCGACGCCCACGCCGTAGCTGACCTTGCGGACGGTGAAGGTCTCCCGGGCGCCGCTGCCCTGACGCCTGATCACCACGCCCTGGAACACCTGGATCCGCGAGCGGTTTCCCTCGGTGACCCGGACGTGAACCTTCAGCGTGTCCCCGGGCCTGAAGTCCGGGATGTCAGACCGGGTCTGGGCCTGCTCGATTTCGGCAATCGCGGTATGCATGACAGGGTTTCCTCGGTGGTGGTCTCGTGTGCGGCGCCCGGCAGCAGCCGGTGATGCCAGGTGGCGTCGTGGGATGCTCCCGGCCGCGTGCCTGTTAAGACAGCGATCTTCAGTGTGCCATATCTTCGCCGCTAATCGGAAAGCCAGCGCAAGACGGGCCTGGCTCGGCCGCCGGAAATCCGTCCTCGGAAGCCTCCGGGCCGGCTTGTATAGCCGCAGCAGGATCATATCCGGCTTCGGCGAGCACCTGCTTGTCGTGCCGGTCCAGGTCCCGCAGCGCCGCGATCAGATCTGCCCGGTGGGCGGCGGTCCGGCGCAAGGCCGCGTCTCGCCGCCAGCGCGCGATCGCGGCATGGTTACCTGACAGCAGCACCTCGGGCACCTCCCGCTCGCGCCAGGCTCGCGGCCTGGTGTAGACGGGGCCCTCGAGCAGCCCGCGCATGGACCCGCCCGGGTCCGCGTCGCCGCCGAACGAGTCGTCTGGAGCCGAGGACGCGTTGCCGAGAACGCCGGGTAGCAGACGCCCCACCGCCTCCAGCATGACCAGGGCGGCCGCCTCGCCGCCGGCCAGCACGTAGTCGCCGATGCTCACCTCATCGACCGGCAGGCGGGTGCGCATCTCCTCGACCACCCGGCCGTCGATGCCCTCGTACCGGCCGCAGGCGACGATAAGCCGAGACTCCGCCGCGTACCTGGCCGCCATCTCCTGACCGAACGGCACCCCGCTCGGCGTCGGCACGACCAGCCTGGCCACCGGGCCGGCGCCCAGCCCGATGACCCCGATTACCTCATCCAGGGCCTCGCCCCAGACGTCAGGTTTCATCACCATGCCAGGACCGCCGCCAAACGGCACGTCGTCCACGGTGTGGTGGACATCAGTGGCCCAGCGCCGCAGGTCGTGTACGCGAAACTCGATGTCGCCCCGCGCCGCGGCCTTCCCGATCAGCGAGACCCGCAACGGGCTCTCGAAATATTCGGGAAAGATGGTCACGATGTCGATGCGAAGCCCCACGCCCTCTCCCGGGATTTTTTAGGCCGAACGGGCAGTGGTCACACGGGCCACGCCGCTACTGCGTCTGCGCGGGGTCTACGGGTTCAAGCAGGCCGGGCGGCGGATCGATCACGATCACGCCGGCGCTGACATCGACCTCGGGCACGATCGCCTTCACGAACGGCACCAGGTGCTCGTTCGTGCCCTCCGCCGGGCGCACGACGAGCAGGTCCTGCCCGTAGTGCAGCACGTCGGTGACCACGCCCACCAGATCACCGGCGCAGGTTCGCACCGACAGGCCGATCAGGTCGTGGTCACGAAACTCGTCCGGGTCCGAGGTGTCCGGCAGCTGGCTCGAATCGACGCTCAGCCAGCTGCCGGTCAGTTCGGCGGCCGCGGTCCTGTCCGTGATCTCGGCGAACCTGACCAGGAGCTGCCCCGAGTGCCAGCGAACCGAGTCGACGCTGAGCTGACCGTCGCCCACGTACCCTTCCCCCCGGGCGTCGGCGGGAAGGGTACGAGCGACGTCAAGCACCGCGCCCACGGCGAACCGGAGGTCAGGCTCGTCTGTCCTGACCCCGATCACGGACTCGCCGCGGATCCCGTGCGGGCGACCGATACGGCCGACGATCAGCCGCATCAGCTCAGCGGACCTCGTTGGCGTCCAGCAGGTCGATGCGCACGTAGCGGCCCGCCGCCAGGGCATTGATCACCGTGCGCAACGCCCTGGCCGTACGGCCCCCCCGGCCGATGACCTTGCCGAGGTCGTCGGGATGCACCCGGACCTCGAGGACATTGCCCCGGCGCAGCGTCCTGCTCGCGACCTGGACGTCGTCCGGATACTGGACGATGCCCCGCACCAGGTGCTCGAGGGCTTCCTCAAGCACGTCAGGCTCCGCTCCCTGACTCGCCGGCCGAAGCCGTCGCGTCAGCCGCCGGGGCGCTTACGCTGGCCGCCTCCGCAGGAGCCTCGCTGGCCGTCACGTCGGCACTGGCGGCCTCGCCACCGGAAGCCTCGCCACCGGAAGCCTCGCCACTGGCGGCCTCGGCACTGATGGGCTCGGCGCCGGCGGCCTTGGCGCCGGTGGCCTCGGCGCTGATGGGCTCGGCGCTGATGGGCTCGGTACTGGCGGGCTCGGCGCTGGTGGCCTCGGTGCCGGTGCCGGTGGCGGGCCCGGCGGCGGACGGGACGTCCGCGGTCGGGGCCTTAGCCGGAGCCGGGCTCTTGGCGCCGGTGTCCTTGGCTGAGGTCTCCTTGGCCGGAGTCTCCTTGGCGGGGGTCTCCTTGGCGGGGGTCTCCCGGGCGGGCTTGGTGGCCCTGGACTGGGTCCCGGTCTTGCTCCCCCTGTCTTCCTTGGCCTCCTTGCGTGCCTGGCTCTCCTTGGCGGCGGCCTCGAAGCGTTCCTTCTTGTCCTCACGCGGCTTCGCCGTCCGGAGCGTGCCTTCTGCCCCCGGCTCGCCCTTGAACTTCTGCCAGTCCCCGGTGATCTTGAGCAGGACGCGGACCGGGTCCGTGGGCTGCGCGCCCACCGAGAGCCAGTGCTGCACCCGCTCGGAGTTCACTTCGATGAACGAGGGCTCAGCCTTCGGGTGATACTTGCCGATCTCCTCGATGGCGCGCCCATCGCGCTTGGTGCGCGCATCCGCGACAACGATCCGGTAATAAGGTTCCCGGATTTTACCCAGGCGCTTCAGCTTGATCTTGACAGCCACGACTGTGGTCTTCTCCCAGCGATAGATGCGAAGCGGCGGACCCGCATCGGCCGGGGGAACAACCGGCGGGACCGCACAGATGAGCTAGGCCGGGCGAACGAGCAGAGGGCGTCACCATGACCTAGCGGTCAGCGTCTCATTGTGCCAGACAACTGGTCCCGACCAGTAATCGTCCCCGAACCCCGTCGTCCGCGGCCCGCCTTGACTGCCTTAGACGTCCCGCGCCAACCTCCGTGCTCACACCGGACCCTTCTACCTCACAGGAACACGGACCCGGTAACGGGCGGGGAGGGGGCGGGGAGGCGGCGGGAGGGGAGCTACTGGGGGGTAGGAAGCGCCGACCTCGGATATCTCACGCTTTGAAACAGTTGCATAACTTACGTTGACTATCCACGAACGAGCATCCTAGCGTAGCGATACTGTTCTTAATCTGCACGTTCGTTCGCATAGCGCACATAATGCTAGGAGCACGGCGGCCGGACGCACTCACTAGTGATGGGAGCCCGCCACCAGGCCCTTCCGCACTGAGGCATGCCACTAATGAGGCCAAACGCTCGTTGCTTTCATTCGTAGCGGGCCCGCATAGGGAATTCGGTGATGTTAGCCTCATGACTTCGCAATATCCCCCATGTCAGGATCCGCAGGGATACCGCGGTGTCACCTCAGACGCACTCCCGCGCCTCGGCGCGACCTCAAAGGAGATCGATTGCACATGAGTGACCAGACTGCCCAGCCCGACAATACGACGTCCTCGCGGGGAGCCAGTGGGGCCGCAAGGGGGGCCAGGGGGGTCTGGGGGGGCGGGCAGCCCCCCCAGAAGCCGGGGGGTCTAGGGGGGTCGCCCCCCCGGCTAGCAGAGCTCAGCCGACGTAACCTGCTGCGCGCGGCCGGCGCGGGTGCGGCCGTCGTGGGGGGCGGCGGACTCCTTCAGGCCTGCAGTTCCAGCATCAAGGGGGCCAGCTCGGGGTCCAGCACCTCGGCCGGCACCAAGGACATCACGATCGGCTGGATCCATCCGCTCACCGGTTCGCTGGCGGGATTCGGCGCGGCGGACAACTGGGTACTGAGCAAGATCAGGGCCACCACGCCCTACAAGACCGGATTCAAGATCGGCGGCAAGACATACAAGGTCACCATCAACTCCTACGACACCCAGTCGAGCGTGACCCGGGCCGGCCAGCTGGCCCAGCAGGCCATCAACTCCGACAACGTGGACATGCTGGTGGCCTCGTCCACGCCGGAGACGGTCAACGCGGTGGCCAGCACCGCCGAGACCCTCGGGACCCCGCTGGTCTGCGCGAACATCCCGTGGGAATCCTGGTACATCAACCTGCACGGCAACCCCGCCAAGCCGACGGTGGCACCCAAGTACGTGGTGATGTATTTCTTCGGCGTCGAGCACCTGTGCAAGGCGTTCATCCCGATGTGGAACAGGATTCACGACCAGCTCCACACCGACAAGGTGGCCGGGGCCGCTTTCCCCAACGACTCGGACGGCAATGCGTTCCGCTCGGTCTGGCCGACCTTCGCCAAGGCGGCCGGTTACACGTTCGACATGTCGGCGGCCTACACCGACGGCACCACGAACTACTCCTCGATGATCTCCGCGTTCAAGTCGGCAAACGCCGACTTCTTCACCAACGTGCCGCTGCCGCCCGACTTCGCCACGATGTGGAAGCAGTCCGTGCAGCAGGGTTTCCGGCCCAAGCTGGCGACCGTGGCCAAGGTGCTGCTCTTCCCCACCGACGCCTACGCGCTTGGATCGCTGGTCGAGAACGTGGCCACGGACACCTGGTGGGTCCCGACGATGCCGTGGACGTCCTCGTTCACGGGCGAGACCTGCCCGCAGATGGCCAGCGACTACACGGCGGCCGGAAACGGCCAGTGGAACGCGAACATCAGCAACTACAGCCTCTTCGAGATTGCCTACGCGGCGTTCACCTCGGTGAACAACCCGCACGACAAGACCGAGGTCGCCGCGGCGATTCACAAGGTGAACATCAACGGGCTGGCCGGCCCGCTGAACTTCACCTCAAGCTCGGCCCCGGCCCCCGGCGTCGTGATCACCCCGCCGGTCGGCGTGCAGTGGCAGAAGAGCAGCAAGTACCCGCTGGAGTTGCAGGTGGTCGACAACACCCTCCAGCCGCAGGTGAAGACGACCGCCGACCTCTTGCCGACCAACAGCTGACCGGATGGCCAGTTCGCTGCTCGAGCTCGATCACGTCAAGAAACGGTTCGGTCGGGTCGTCATCGCGGAGGACCTGTCGCTGTCCGTCGGCGCCGGGGACACGGTCGGGATCGTGGGGCCGAACGGAGCGGGCAAGACCAGCCTGTTCGGCCTCATCTCCGGCGACCTGTCCCCGGACGCCGGGCGGATTTCCTTCGACGGCCGCGCCGTGACCAGGCAGGACGCCGCGGCCCGGTGCCGGCTTGGCATCGGCCGTACCTACCAGGTGCCTCGGCCGTTCACCGATATGACCGTGTTCGAGAACGTGCTCGTCGCCGCCCAGCAGGGCGGCGGGCTGCGCAGCCGGGCCAGTTACACCGCGGCCACCGAGGCGCTCGAGCGGGCCGGCATGACCGGGGAGGCCAACCTGCCCGCCGCCCGGCTCGGCCTGCTCCAGCGCAAGCGGCTGGAACTCGCCCGCGCCCTGTCCTCGCAGCCCAAACTGCTGCTGCTTGACGAGGTGGCGGGTGGCCTGACCGACCCCGAGGTGGCCCAGCTCGTCGAGATCGTCCGCGGCGTCAACGCCGAAGGCATCGCGGTGATCTGGATCGAGCACGTGGTGCGGGCGCTGACCGCCGTGGTGGGCCGGCTGATCTGCCTGGCCGGGGGCTCGTTCGTCGGCGACGGCGACCCCGGCACGGTGCTGGCCACCCCGGCTGTCCGCGAGGTCTTCCTCGGCTCCGCGATCACCGCCTCGCTCACCGGCGGCACTCTGAGCGAGGACGTCAGCCCCACGGGCGAGCGGAGCCTGCCATGACCGAGGCCGGGGGCGAGGCCCTGCTTGAAGTCCGGGACCTCACCGTCCACCACGGGCAGTTGCAGGCGCTCGAGCACATCTCGCTGCGGGTGTTCCCTGGTGAGGTATACGCGATCATCGGCGCGAACGGCGCGGGCAAGTCGACGCTGCTGCGCACGATTGCGGGCCTGCACACCCCCACCGAGGGCTCCGTCCTGCTCGACGGCAAAGACGTGACCAGGCTGCGGCCGGAGAAGCGGGCCATCGCGGGAATCGGTATGGTGCCGGAGGGACGCCGCTTGTTCGGATCGCTCTCGGTGGAGGAAAACCTCCAGGTCGGCGCCTCCTACGCACGAAAAGGGCCGTGGAACATCGAGCAGGTCTACGACCTGTTCGGCTGGATGAAGGACCGTAGGTCCCAAAAGACGTCGCAGCTGTCGGGCGGTGAGCAGCAATCGGTCGCCATCGGCCGGGCGCTGGTCGCCAATCCGCGCGTGCTGCTGCTCGACGAGCTGTCCCTCGGCCTGGCCCCGGTGGTCGTCCAGCGGATCTACGAGATGCTCCCGCAGATCCTGGCCACCGGCCTGACCGTGCTCCTAGTCGAACAGGACGTAAGCCAGGCCCTGCGAGTCGCCTCTCACATCCAGTGCCTCCTAGAAGGCCGCACCACCCTGGAAGGCCGCCCATCCGACGTAACCCCCGAACAGGTAGAAGCCGCCTACTTCGGCCTAGGAAGCTCAGCCGCAGCCCCCGTGGGGCATGGGGGACCCGTGGGGTACGGAGGGCCCGGGGGGTCCGAGGGGTCCGAGGGGTCCGTGAGACCCGAGGGTGGCGCCCGTCCCCCCGTAGGGGGGCCCGGGGGGTACGGGGGGGCGGGTAGCCCCCCCGTAAGCGGGGTGGGTCTGGGAGGGGTCGCCCCCTCCGAGGAAACGGAGTCTTTATGGTCTGGGTCAACGACATCATCCAGGGCATCCTGACCGGGGGCCTGTACGCGTTGTTCGCCTGCGGGCTCTCGCTGATGTTCGGGGTCATGAAGGTCGTCAACCTGGCCCACGGGGACCTCGCGGTCGTCGGCGGCTACGTGGCCCTCGGGGTCATCACCGTGACGCACATCCCGGTGCTGTGGTCGTTCGTGATCGTGGTGCCGGTGATGGCCGCGGGAGGCTACCTGCTGCAGCGGACCGTCATCCAGGCGGCCCTGGACCGCGGCGTGCTGACCACGCTGATCGTGACGTTCGGGTTGTCGGTGGTGATCGAGAACGCACTGCTCCAGTTCGTCAACGCCAACAGCCACTCGCTCGGGGTCGGCAACGCCATCATCACCGACTCGTTCTCGCTCGGCTCGCAGATCCAGATCGCCTACCTGCTGCTGCTGATCTTCGCGGTGGCCGTGGTGGTGCTGCTCGGCCTGCAGTACTTCCTGTCCTCCTCGCGGTACGGGCGGATGATCCGGGCGGTGGCCGACGACAAGGAAGCCGCCCAGCTGTCCGGCATCGACTACCGGCACGTGTTCGGCATCGCGGCGGCGATCGCGTTCGGCACGGTGGCGCTGGCCGGCATCGGGTACGGCATGTACTCCCAGTTCGCGCCGACCACGGGGACCGACACGATCCTGCTGTTCGCCTTCGCCGCGGTGGTGATCGGCGGCCTCGGCTCGCTGTGGGGCACGCTGCTCGGCGGCGTGGTGCTCGGCGTGGCCCAGCAGATCGGCAGCCAGATCAACGTCTCGGACCAGGTGCTGGCGGGATACATCGTGTTCCTGGCCGTGCTGATCCTGCGACCCCAGGGCCTGACCAGCCGGAGGGCGCAGTCATGAGCCTGGTTACTGAGACCACTGTCCGTTCGGCGGAAAATTACCGTGTTACCCGGTCGCGCCGGAACGTGGCCTGGACCGGGATCGGCGCGCTGGTCGTCGTGGTGGTGCTCGCGCTGTTCCCGTACATCGTGTACGCCGGCACCACCACGATCATGGTGCAGGGCTTCATCATTCTGACCCTGGCCAGCATGTGGAACCTGCTGGCCGGCTACGCGGGCCTGGTGTCCGTGGGACAGCAGGCGTTCGTGGGGCTCGGGGCGTACTTCGTCCTGATCCTCGCCCTGCACGGCACGTCGCCGTTCGCCGCGCTGCCGGTGGCGGCGATCGGCTGCGGGGTCGCCGCCCTGCCGCTGTGGTGGCTGGTGTCCCGGCTGCGCAGCGGGTACTTCGCGATCGCGACCTGGGTGCTGGCCGCGACGGTCATGCTCGTCATCGAGAAGTTCTCCTCGATCGGCGGCGGCACCGGCATGCCGCTGCCCGGCGTCTCCGGGTACAGCCCGACGCTGCTCACCGCCGACACCTACTGGGCCGGGCTGGCCGTCACGGTCATCGCGCTGGCCACCGTCTACCTGCTGCTGCGGGGCAGGCTGGGGCTGGTGCTCACCGCCATCCGGGACGACGAGGTCGCCGCCCGGAGCTCCGGGGCGCGGGTCGGCCTGGCCCGGCTGCTGGTCTTTGTCGTGGCCGGGATCGGCTGCGGGGCGGTCGGCGGGGTGCTCGCGATCAGCCAGCTCCAGGTGCAGCCCGGCGCGGTGTTCAGCGTGCAGTGGACGGCGGAGATGGCGTTCGCGGTGATCATCGGCGGGATCGGCACGATCGAGGGACCGATCCTGGGCACGATCGTGTACATGGTGCTGCAACAGACGCTGCAGTCCTACAACGCCTGGTACCTGATCATCCTCGGGCTGGTGGCGATCGTCATCGCGCTGTTCGCGCGCCGCGGACTGTGGGGGCTGGTCGACGATCACCTGCACGTCCGCCTGTTCCCGGTCGGATACTGGCTATGGGCGCCGGACAGCGGCCGGCGCCGCGGGCTCAGCCGCCGTAAGGGGCGGCACAGCTAAGGGAGAGAGCAGCATGACGCCAGCCGGCTGGAACGAGCCGCCCCCGCCTGCGCCTGCGCCGCGGGGTCTGGGGGAGCCGACCCACGCAGGAGCGGGCCGGGGATCCGACGGCAGCTGGCTGCGGCCGGTGCTGTGGGCCGCGGTGCCGGTCGTCTCGATCGGCTTCCTGTCCTTCGTGCCGTCCCTGGCCCTGGCGATCATCCAGCGCCGCGGCCGGGACTGGGCGGTGTTCGCGGCTTTCCTGGCCGCGACCCTCGGGATGATCGTCGCGCTGGGCGCGACCAGCTCCAGCAGCAACGCCGGCGCCGGGGTCGGCGGCTTCATCGTCGCGCTGGCCGGGTGTGCCGCGGTGCACGCGGCCATCGCGTTCCGCCCGGCCCGGAGCGTGGCGCCGCTGGCGCTCGGTCCGCGGCAGCGCAACCGGGAAGCCGTGGCGCAGGCGCAGGGCCGGATCGACCGCAGGAAGGACGCGCGGCACCTGCTCGCGACCCGGCCCGACCTGGCCAGGGACCTGAAGATCGGGCGGCCCGACCTGCCGCGGGAGTACGACGACGGCGGGCTGGTGGACGTCAACCACGTGCCAGGTCCGGTGCTTTCCGGCGCGCTCGAGCTCACCCCGGCGCAGGTGAGCGACGTGCTGGCCGCACGCGATAGGCTCGGGAGATTCGGCAGCGCGGACGAGCTGTGCGCCTACACCTCGCTGTCCCCTGACCGGGTGGACGAGCTGCGCGAGCTGATGGTCTTCGGCTGAGCGAGGGTGGTCGGGTGCTGCTAGCTGAGATCGCCGAGGTGTCGCGGGCGGTGACCGCGACGAGCGCCCGGCTCGGCAAGATCGAGGCACTGGCCGGCGCGTTGCGCCGGGCCGGCCCGCTCGAGGTACCGATCGCCGTGGCCTACCTGTCCGGAGAGCTGCCGCAGCGGCAGATCGGCGTCGGCTGGGCCGCGCTGAAGGGCGGGTTCCCGGCCGCGGAGGTGCCCTCGCTCACGCTGAGCGAGGTGGACTCCGGCCTGTCCGCCATCGGCGCGATCTCCGGCAAGGGATCGGCGGCCGCGCGCAAGACGCTGGTCAGCGAGCTCTTCGGCCGGGCCACCGCGGGTGAGCAGCAGTTCCTTTACGGCCTGCTGTCCGGCGAGCTCAGGCAGGGCGCGCTGGAGGGCGTGATGACCGAGGCGGTCGCGCGGGCGGCGCAGGTGCCGGTGGCGGAGGTCCGCCGGGCCATGATGCTGCGCGGGTCGCTCGGGGCGGTGGCGGCGGCGGCGGTCGCGGGCGGGCGGGACGCACTGGCGGCGTTCGGCCTGGAGGTGGGGCGCCCGGTGCGGCCGATGCTCGCGGCCAGCGCGCCGGATATCGCCGATGCCCTGGCCAAGATCGGCGACGCGGGGTGCGCGGTGGAGTGGAAGCTGGACGGGATCAGGATCCAGGCCCATCTGGACCAGGGCAGCGTGCGGCTGTTCACCAGGACGCTGGAGGAGATCACCGGCAGGCTCCCTGACGTCGTGGCGACGCTGGCGAAACTGCCGGTCCGGGCGGCGGTCCTGGACGGCGAGGTGATCGCGCTGCGGGCGGACGGCCGGCCGCGGCCGTTCCAGGACACCGCGGCCCGCACCGCCAGCCAGGGCCACGGCGCCGACGTCCCGCTGTCGGTGTTCCTGTTCGACGCGCTGCACCTGGACGGCGCGGACCTGATCGACCTGCCCGCCTGGCGGCGGCACGCCGAGCTGAGCTGGGCGGTGCCACCCGAACTGCTCACGCCCCGGCTGGTCACCGGCTCGGTGCCGGAGGCGGCGGCATTCTTCGCCGACGCGATCGCGCACGGGCACGAGGGCGTGGTGATCAAGGCGCTTGACGCCCCGTACGCGGCGGGCCGCCGGGGCGCCGGATGGATCAAGGTCAAGCCGAGGCACACCCTGGACCTGGTGGTGCTCGCGGTCGAATGGGGGCACGGGCGGCGCCGGGGCTGGCTGTCCAACCTGCACCTGGGCGCCCGGGACCCGGACACCGGCGGCTTCGTCATGCTGGGCAAGACGTTCAAGGGCCTAACCGATGAGCTGCTGACCTGGCAGACGACGCGGCTCCTGGCCCTGGAAGACCACCGGGACGCCTACACCGTCTACGTCCGGCCCGAGCTCGTCGTGGAGATCGCCTTCGACGGCATCCAGCGCAGCCCCCGTTACCCGGGCGGTCTCGCGCTGCGCTTCGCCCGCGTGCTGCGGTACCGCGACGACAAGAACGCCGCCGAGGCGGACACCATCTCCACGGTCCGCGCGCTGGGCCCGGAGTAGGCGAGACGCGTTATTTCTTCTTGCGGCGCTTGGCGTTGGGGTTGGCGCGGAACGCGGCGGGCACGTTGTCCTGCGCCAGGGACGGGAAGTTCAGGCCGGGCGGGAGGTTAGCCAGCCCGTCGGCCAGGCTCTCCGGGAACCCCTCCGGCAGGCCGCCGGGCAGGCCGCCCAGTCCGCCGGGACCGCCCAGGCCACGCGGGAGGGCTGGGTCCGTTCCGTTCGGCTCGCCCGGGGCGCCGGCGCCGCGGGCGATCTCGGCGGCGCGCCTCGGGTCACCGCTGCGCGGCGCCGCCTTCTTCTTGCCCTTCTTGCGGGCCGGCTTGGTGGCCGCCCGCCGGGCCGCGCCCATCCCGGGCATCGCGGGCATGCCCAGCATGCCTCCGCTGAACATCGCCTTCATCTGCTTCTGGCCCTCGAAGAAGTTCGTGACCAGCTGCGAGACCTCGCCCACGGCGACGCCGGAACCGCCCGCGATGCGCGCCCGCCGGGAACCGTTGATGACCTTCGGGTTGCGCCGTTCCTCCGGCGTCATGGACCGGACGATCGCCTCGGCCCGGTCCAGGTCCTTGTCGTTGACCTGCTCGAGCAGGGCCTTGTTCTTCTGAGCCCCCGGCAGCATGCCGAGCAGGTTGCCGATCGGGCCCAGCTTGCGCACCATCGACAGCTGCTCGACGAAATCCTCGAGCGTGAAGCCTTCGCCGGAGACGAGCCGCCCGGCCAGCGACGCGGTCTGGTCGGCGTCGAACGTCTTCTCGGCCTGCTCGATCAGGGTCAAGATGTCGCCCATGTCGAGGATCCGCGACGCCATCCGGTCCGGATGGAACACGTCGAAGTCCTCGAGCTTCTCCCCCGAGGACGCGAACATGATCGGACGCCCGGTCAGCTCCACGATGGACAGCGCGGCCCCGCCGCGGGCATCTCCGTCGAGCTTGGTCAGCACGACGCCGTCGTAACCGACCCCGTCCAGGAAGGCCTGCGCGGTCGCCACCGCGTCCTGGCCGATCATCGCGTCGACCACGAACAGGATCTCGTCCGGCTGGGTGGCGTCCCTGATCGCGACGGCCTGCGCCATCATCTCCGCGTCGATGCCGGTCCGGCCCGCCGTGTCGATGATGACCATGTTCTGCTGGCGGCGCCTCGCCTCTTCCAGCGAGTCACGCGCGGCGGCCACCGGGTCGCCCACGCCGTTGCCTGGGAACGGCGCGTAGACCGGTACCCCGGCCCGTTCCCCGACGACCTGGAGCTGCTGGACCGCGTTGGGCCGCTGCAGGTCGGCGGCGACCAGCATCGGGGTGTTGCCCTGGGCCTTGAGCCACAGGGCGAGCTTGGCCGCCAGCGTGGTCTTACCCGAGCCCTGCAGGCCCGCCAGCATGATCACGGTCGGCGGCACCTTGGCGAACCGCAGCCGCCGCGTCTCGCCGCCCAGGATGCCGACGAGTTCGGAGTGCACGATCTTGATGACCTGCTGGGCAGGGTTCAGCGCACCGGAGACTTCCTCCCCGCCGGCCCGCTCCTTGACCCGGGAGATGAACTGCCTGACGACCGGCAGCGCCACGTCCGCTTCGAGCAGGGCGATCCGGATTTCCCGGGCCGTCGCGTCAATGTCGGCCGGGGACAGGCGTCCCCGGCCGCGCAGTGTCGAAAATACCTGGGTCAACCGGTCAGATAGGGTGTCAAACACAGGACCAGGTTACCGAACGGTCCGTGGTACCCGGGTCTTGCTTGCTGCGAGAGACGCCATGGGGGTCTAAGTCGCCGAGCGCGGTCAGCACGGAGTGCACGGTCGCGCGGCGCAGATCCTCGCCGACCAGCGGCTTGCCGTCGCCGTCGGTCACGTAGAACACGTCCACGACCTCGGCCCCGAGCGTCTCCACCCGGGCCGCCCGCACGTCCAGACCGCATTCGCCCAGGGCCCGCCCGACCCGCCAGAGCAGCCCCGGCGCGTCGTGGGCTCGCACTTCCACCACCGTCGCGGTATCCGAAGCGTCATCGACCAGGACCACCTTGGGCGCCGGGATCGTCGCGCCGCGCGGCCGGACGGCCCGCGCGCGGCGGTCGAGCCGGTCCTCGACGTCCAGCCGTCCATGCAGCATCCGGCGCAGGTCCGCGGCCACCAGGGTGGCATCGGGCGGATCGCCGTACTCGGGCTCCACGTCGAACACGGTGACCGCGATGGTCCCGATCGACGTCGCGTTGGCGCTGCGGACCGCCAGCCGGTGCGAGGCCAGCACCCCGGCGGCGCGCCACAGCAGGCCAGGCCGGTCGGGCGCGACCACGGTGACCTCGGATCCGCGCACGGTCGCGGCCGGGGCGCCCTCGGCGGCCAGCGCGAGCTGATCGTCGCGCAGCGGTACGGGCCCCGGCGTCGGGTCGCCGTCCAGCACGCTCTCCACCCGCCGCACCAGGTCCGCGACCAGGGTGGCCTTCCAGTCGTTCCACGCCGCGGGCCCGGTGGCCAGCCCGTCGGAGATGGCCAGGGCGTGCAGCAGCTCGAGCAGGGCCCGGCTGCGCACGGCCGTGGCCACCTGCTTGACCGTGACCGGGTCGTCCAGGTCGCGCCGGGTGGCCACCATCGGCAGCAGCAGGTGCAGCCGGACGGCCGAGGCGACCAGATCCACGTCCGCCGCGGGCAGGCCCATCCGCCGCCCGACGTCCCGCGCCACCACCTCGCCGGTGACGCTGTGATCACCCGGCCAGCCCTTGCCGATATCGTGCAGCAGCGCCGCGAGCAGCAGCAGGTCGGGCCGGGCCACCTCGCGGGTCAGCGCGGCGGCGTGCGCGGCCGCCTCGGCCAGGTGCCGGTCCACGGTAAACGTGTGCAGGGGATTACGCTGCGGCCGGTTCCTGACCCGCTCCCAGTCCGGGATCAGCGCGGTCACCAGGCCTTCGGTGTCCAGCGCCTCCCACACGCTGACCGCGGCCTGGCCGGCCCCGAGCAGCGCGAGCAGCGAGTCACGGGCGGCGGTCGGCCAGGGGACGGGCAGCGACGGGCATTCGGTCAGCCGGTCCAGCGTCCGCGGCGCCAGCGGCAGCCCGGCCTGCGCGGCCGCGGCGGCGGCCCGCAGCACCAGGCCCGGATCGCGGGCCGGATCGGCGACTCGGGCCAGCACGACCTCGCCGTCCTGTTCCACCACCCCGTCGGCCAGCGGCCGGCGCTCGGCGCGGCGGCGGCGGAGCCTGCGCCCGCGGAGCCGGTCCGCCTGACGGAAGGCATGGTCGACCGCGTACGCGACGGTCCGGGCCGCGCCCGCCAGCATCCGCAGCAGCACGTCGCCGTCGAGCAGCCCGAGCGCGCGGGCCACTTCGTCTTGTTCCTCGAGCACGAGCCGGTCCAGGCGCCGCCCGGTGACCTCGTGCAGCGCGTGCCTGGCGTCAAGGATCTGCTCGTACGCCGTGCGGACCTTGGGTCCGGGCGCGGGCGCCACCCACGCCGCCGCCACCGCCTGGATCGCGTGCACGTCCCGCAGCCCGCCCCTGGCCTCCTTCAGGTCGGGCTCAAGCAGGAAGGCAAGCTCACCGAAGGTCCTGGTGCGCTCGTCGTGGGCCGCGTGCAGTTCGGCCAGCCGGGCGGGCGCGGCCGAGCGCCAGTCCTCCAGCGCGCCGGCCCGGAGCCGTTCGGTCAGATCGGGGTCGCCGGCCACGTGCCGGGCGGACAACAGTCCGAGCGCGACCTTCAGGTCCGCCCGGGCCACCCGCCTGGCTTGCGGCACGGTGCGGACGGCGTGGTCGAGTTCGGCCCCGGAGTCCCACACCGGGTACCAGATCCGGTCCGCGATGCCCGCGATGTCGTCGCGGCCGCCGTGCAGCAGCAGCACGTCCAGGTCGCTGCGGGGCAGCAGTTCCTTGCGGCCGTACCCGCCGACCGCCACCAGGGCCACGCCGGCCTCGGCACCGAGGAGTTCCGCCAGCCAGCGATCGACTTG
>JBEKKH010000042.1:0-23743 GCA_050010815.1 Streptosporangiaceae bacterium
GTCCTGAGGCAGCCCTTGGTGCCTGTTGTCTGGTGGCCCAGACAGTGCCCGTTGTCGCTATCAAGCGCGGGACAACCTCGTACGCCTCTTGGAGGAGTTCTCGTCGGCTAGCTCGCGCAGGACCCAGCAGTATCACGGGTCACACGCCTTGGGTGGTTGCGGGGGACGGTAAGGATCGCAGATCCGCGATCGGTGCGCCTGAGCGGGGACGGCCGGTGCGTGACCGGAAGCGGTTCACGTTAGCTGCGTCGCCTGCTGTCCCGGCAGCATCACGGGTTACCTGCGGCCGCCTCCGTGCCGTGTCGCGCCGGGCACGGTGGAAATCGACCTTAAGCCGGCCAGGGCCGGCTCTATGCTCCATGGGTGCGGAGCTGCTGGAGTGACGGGATAGCACCTTCCGGGCCGGTGGTGCGGCGGCCGGAGGAAAGATTGTGGTGGATCCAGGCTACGTGGCGGATCTGGTGCATCCCCGTACACCCGATCCACCGCCAAGCCCGGATCCACCGCGTAATCCCGGTCAGGGCGTCCGACACGGCCGCCGGGCGGGGCGGGCGGGACCACAAGCGGGCAGGGGGACGCCAGGGAAAGCGTTGCCGAGAGGACATGATCACTATGCCGTCGGCTCAGCCGTTGCCACGACGGCCCGGCCTCGCCACCTGATACCCGGCTCCCTCCGAAAGAGCCACTCCCTCACAGCTTGACCCTCACCCCAGAAGAGCCACCCGACCATGTTCCATCGAGCCGGTTGCGCGTTACGACGGCCCGATCCTGATCGTCGGACCGAGCTTGACCTTCGTGGCGGCGCCGGCCGAGGCGAGGTCGCCGTCGCAGCCGGCGCAGGACCGGTCCGACCCCGCGGACCCCGCGGACCCCGCGGACCCGGGAAACATCGGTACGGACGTGTCCGCATCACCGGACCCCGGCGCCGGACCGGCGGGCGCCCGGCCGGCTGACTCCATGGCCAGCAGGGCCGCGCCGTAGGCGCCGGTGATCTGCGGCCGGGCCGGCACCTGGACGTCGGTGCCGAGCGCCTCGGCCAGGAAGCGGACCGCCGCCCGGTTGCGCGCGACGCCGCCGGTCAGCACCACCGGAGTCCGCTTGCCGACCTGGGCCACCAGCGCCAGGGTACGGGCCGCGATGGCGCGGTGGACCGAGGAGGCGATGTCGGCCGGGGGCAGGCCCTGGGCGAGCAGCGAGACGATCTCGGTCTCCGCGAACGTCGCGCACATGCTGCTGACTTCCAGGTCGCGGCCGCCTCGGCTGGCCAGGTCCGCCAGCTCCCCGAGGTCGCACTCCAGCGCGCGGGCCAGTACCTCATAGAACCGGCCGGTGCCGCTGGCGCACCGGTCGTTCATCGCGAAGTCCTCGACCAGGCCGTCCGGGTCCACCGTGATGGCCTTGCTGTCCTGTCCGCCGATGTCGATGACAAGGCGGACGCCCGGGCACATCGCGGCGGTGCCGCGGGCGTGGCAGGTGATCTCGGTGTAGGTCCGCGCTGTGCCGGGCACCAGGCGGCGGCCGTAGCCGGTCGCCACCGTGCCGTCCAGGTCGTCGGCCGTCATTCCCGCCTCGGCCAGGGCGGCGTCGACCGCCCGCTGCATGCCCCGCTGGCTGACCGCGCCCATCTGCACCGTGCTGGCCGCCAGGATCACGCCGCCGGCGTCGGTGACCACCGCCTTCGCAGTGGTCGAGCCGAGGTCGACGCCGAGGTAGCGGCCGCTCATCAGGACCGGGCCCCGGCCAGGTGGCCGCCACGGGCCCGGCGGACGTCGATGGCCTCGAGCATGGCGGCCAGCCTGCTCTCCAGGATCTCCTCCTTGTAGAAGGAGGCGTCGGCGACGTCTCCCTCGAAGAAGATCGACGGGATGCCGAGCTTGTCCTGCGCGGACCTGGCCAGCAGCCGCTGCGGTCCGGTGAACGCGCGGCAGGTCCGGGTGGAGTGGAACACGATGCCGTCGACGTCGTAGTCCCGGCAGTCGCGCAAGGTGAGGTAGTCCAGCGTCTTAGTGCCGTGGTTGGTCGGGCAGAGCAGGTAGTGCTGCGCCATCCCGAGCAGCGGGTCAGCGGTGTCGATCAGCTGCGGCTCCTGCCAGAACGCGTTGTGGATGTAGCGGCCGCACAGCACCGCGGCGCCGTGCTCGGCGAACTTCCTGGACAAGAATCCGAGCTTGTTCCAGTTCATGATGCCGTCGAAGTACAGCCGGTACTTCTCATCCCGCACCCCGGACGCGCCGGCCGCCAGGCGCTCGGCGATCTCGTCCCTAACGTCGGCGAAGTAGTCGACCAGCCGCTGGTCGCCGGGCAGGAAATTGATCGGCGCGACGCAGGCGATCCAGTCCCAGAAGGTAGCCGGCGCGGGCTTGGCCTTGCACAGGTCCAGGCCCTCGCGCCGCAGCTCGGCCGCGCGCTTGATATAGGTCATGGCCTCGCTCAGCGCGTCGTAGTCGAACGGCCGTCCCGTCTGGGTCTCCAGGAACGAGATGAGCTCGCGCAGCTGGCCGGCCACGTACCGTGAGGCCGATTCCCACTCCTCACCGCGCAGGTAGCCCGCGTCCGGCTTGTTGCCCCACAGAAAGGGGTGCGAGATGTTGAAGATCGGCAGCTGCTTGCCGAACACCCGGAACGAGATCCCGTCCCACTGCTGGCCGGTGCTGCAGCCCGCGTAGTTGTTGACGAAGAAGTCAGGCGAGGGTAGCCGGGCCGCCAGCTCCTGAGATTCGTTGATCCCGACCACGCCGCTGTGCTCGCCCTCGTTACCTGCCAGCTTGTGCCCCTGATTTCCCAGCGTCAGTACCGAACAGCCCAGGTGGGTCCGGGCGTAAGAGCACAGCTCGGCGTTGTACCCGTATTCGGCGCCGGCCAGCTGAGCCGGGCCCTCGAGCCGCTGGGCCGCGAGCCTGGCCGCGAACGCCTCGCCGTGACACCAGGCCAGGCCGGCCGCCTGGAAGATCGGGTTCAGGGCACCGCCGTTGTACCAGACGATCTGCTTGCCTTGCTCCCTGGCCTGGAACAGATCGTCCCAGTAATCCGTGATCAGCTGCCCGCCCGCCCGGGTGACGGACAGCCGGTTGGACCGGTCCTGCGTGGCGTCCATGGTTGGTTCCTTCCTAGCGGCGAGGGTTCAAAGGTGTTCAGGCGGTTACCGGCCGCTTGCGCCGGACGCGTTCGACCAGTGCTTCCACCCGGGTCCGGAACGACTCGGCCGGCAGGCCCTCGTGCTCGGTCTCGAGCAGCAGCTGGGGAATTCCGGCCTCATCCAGGCCCTTGCGCAGCTCGGGGTAATAGAGCATGTGCGGCTCGCAGAACTTGGGCAGCAGGTGGATGACGGCCTCGGCCCCGCTCCGGCGCACCGCGCCGACCAGGTAGGCGTCCCAATCGACATCGGACTGGACCCGGGTGGGACACGGGATGTTGACGTTGCGCTGCGCGTACCAGCGGGCGATGGCCTCGATCGGGTCGCCGGTCTCATCGACGTCCGTCGAGACGTAGCGCCGGCCGTGGAACAGGTCGTCGTCCACCACGATGACCCCGCTGTCCTCGATCAGGTCGAGCAGCTCGCGCTTGGGCGCATGGCACAGGTGGGCGGACAGGTGAACCCGGACCCGGTCGTCTCGCGGCGCGGCCCGCGCCACCTGCGCCGCCTCGGCGAGCAGGTCGTAGTGCTCCACCGGGTCCATCACCATGGCCGAACCGACGATGTCCTGAAGCTGGCCGGGGGTGAAGGCGGCGTTGCCCGAGCTGCGTTCGTCGAAGAGCCCGCGGATCAGCTGCCGGTCCCGGTTGTGCGCGGCGATGCTGGCGGCCAGCGCCTCGTCGCTGACCGGGCGTCCGGTGAAGGATCCGAACTCGGCCCTGAACTCGCCCATCATCTCCGCGGTCTTGCCGGGCGCCCAGGTGTCGCTCATCGAGCTGATGAGCATCCCGAAGAACACCGGGATGTCCGGCAGCACCGCCCGCATGACGTCAGCCGCGCCGATCAGCTGGATGCAGTGATCGGCCAGGAACAAGGCGTCGTATCCGCTGAAGCGGCCGGTCGCGGCCTGGTCGGCGAGATTGCGGGTGTAACCGCAGTAGAACTCGGCCAGCAGCGAGCGGCCCTCGGTCACCGGCTGCTGGTCGTCCTGCACGACCACGGGCAAGGTCCCGGCGGCATACGCGATCTCGCGCGGGAAGTTCATCGGCAGCACCCCGACGACCGGCTGGCCGGGATGGGCCGACCGCCAGCGCTCGGTGTACCCTCGCGGGTTACGGGCCACCTCGGCGAGTCGCGCCAGCGGCGCCGTCGCGTCCGGCATTCTGCAGCTTCCTTACCTCGAATACTCTACGGATCTGGAAAACGAGTTACCAAGAGTGTAAAACATTATGCAGGTGCCGGGAAGGACTACCAGGGAGTCATCGTGCCGCCGATCGTGAACCGCTACACCCGCCTCGTCGGCATCGATCACCCGATCGTGCAGGAGGGCCTGGGCCCGTTCCGCACGCCCAAGCTGGCCGCAGCCGTGTCGGCCGCCGGCGGCCTCGGGACGGTCTCGATGCCCGGGATGCCGGAAGACCTCGCCGCCGGCGCCCGGACCTTCCGGCAGCACATCGAGGAGTGCGCCGCGCTGACCGACCGGCCGTTCGCGGTCAACATCCCGGTCGGCGTGGACGCCTCCGGGCAGGTGCTGCCGTTCACCGACGTGTACGTGCGCGCGGCCCTCGCGGCCCGTGAATCTGATGCGGCGATCGCCCGGCGGCTCACCGTCCTGACCACCTCGGCGGGGTTCCCCGGCGGATACGTCGCGATGATCAAGGACGCCGGCCTGGTCCACCAGCACAAGGTGGGGTCGACACGGCAGGCGGTGAAGGCGGCCCGGGCCGGCGTCGACGTGGTGATCGCCGCGGGCTTCGAGATGGGCGGCCATGCCCCGAGCAAGGCCGTGCACAGCTTCGTCCTGCTGCCGAGCGTGACCGAGGCCGTAGACATCCCGGTCCTGCTCACCGGCGGTGTGCGGGACGGCCGAGGCCTGGCGGCGGCGCTGGCCATGGGGGCCGAGGGCGTCGCCATGGGGACCCGGTTCATCCTCAGCCATGACAACTCCGACTGGCACCCGGCCTACCTGCAAGCGCTCCTGGACGCGCGAGAAGGTGACGACGTTGCCTTCAACGGCGTCTACGGACCGTGCCGCGGCCTGCGTAACGCTGCGTCGGAAGAACTCCTGGCCAGCAGCCACCCCGGCGACACTGAGCCCGACCCGGTCAAGCTGACCCGCTGGAAGATCGAATCGATGCAACGGGCCCAGACCGACGGGGACGTGACGAACGGCCTCGTCCTGGCGGGCCAGGTCGCGTCGGCGATCGGCGACATCATCAGCGTGGCCGAATTCGTCCCGCACATGGCCGAGGAGGCCGCGGCCATCCTGCGCTCCCTGTGCGCCAGCCTGCCCGGGCCGGAACCCAAAGACCCCGAAGGCTCCGGAGACCTGTCGTGACCGAGGTCGGCATCTCGGTGCACGACAGCCTGATGGTCGCCGAGCCGGCCCGGCGGCGGGCGCTGCTTGGCCTGATCGAAGCGTCCGGCCTCGATTACGTGTGCGTCGGCGATCACGTCAGCTTCCACGACGGCACCGGCTTCGACGGGCTCACCGCCGCGACCGCCGCGCTGTCGGACCACGACCGGCTGCCCGTGCTGGTGGGCGTGTACCTGCTGGCGCTGCGCCATCCGCTGCTGACGGCGCGCCAGCTCGCCTCGATCAGCCAGCTGG
This sequence comes from Streptosporangiaceae bacterium, assembly GCA_050010815.1. Classification (GTDB taxonomy): domain Bacteria; phylum Actinomycetota; class Actinomycetes; order Streptosporangiales; family Streptosporangiaceae; genus Palsa-504. The sequence goes on from JBEKKH010000042.1 coordinate 5,745, forward strand.
CCCCGGGACGTCTGGTGCTCGGCGCCGGGGTCGGCGGCGAGGACCGGAGCGAGGTCAGCAACAGCGGGGTCGACCCGGCCACCCGGGGCCGCCGCCTGGACGAGTGCCTTCAGGTGCTGCGCGCGCTGGCCAGCGGGGACGCCGTCGACCACCAGGGGGAGTTCTTCGAGCTGACGTCCGCGCGCGTCAAGCCGGCGCCCAGCCCGCCGGTCCCGCTCGTCATCGGCGGCAAGGGCGACGCGGCCGTCCGGCGCGCCGCCCGCTACGGCGACGGCTGGCTGGCGATCTTCTGTTCGGCCCGCCGCTTTGCCCAGACCAGGGAGCAGATCGCCGAGGCGGCGGCCGGCCTGGGCCGCCCGGTTCCGTCCTGGTACGGCATCAACGTGTGGTGCGGCCTGGACGCCGACGCCGCGCGGGCCCGGTCGCTGCTGGCCGCGCAGCTGGAGGGCTTGTACCACCTGCCGTTCGGAAAATTCGAGCGGCTGGCCCCGGCCGGAACGCCGGCTCAGGTCGCCGAGCAGCTGGTGCCCTACCTCGAGGCGGGCGCGGAGCACATCACGCTCATTCCGGCCGCCACCTCCCCCCAGGCCGGGGTCGAGCACGCCGCCGCCGTCCGCGCCCTGCTGGCGGTCAGCGCAAGCTGATGGCGGGGCTTCGTCTGCATCGCTGGAACGACAGGGCCGTGGTCGCGATCGCCATCGCCGCCTTCGCCTCAGGGTTCGCGCAAAACGGCGTGGTCGCCTCTCTCGGCGACGTGGCCAAGGGGTTCGGCCAGGTGAATGTCAGTGCATCCCTCGCCGACCAGGCCGGGCTATCAGGCACCGAGCTTGGCATCGGACTGGCCATCATGCGCCTGGCGTCGCTGGGCGCGCTGCCCATCACCGGCCTGGCCGACCGCTTCGGCCGCCGGACGATGCTGCTCGTCACGGTCGCTCTAGGGTTGGCCATGACGGGGGTCGCTGCGGTCAGCCCCAGCTACTGGTGGTTCGTGGCGATCTTCGCCAGCGGGCGTCCCCTGCTCAGCGCGACTAATGCGCTGGCGCAGGTCACCGCGGCGGAGCAGACAGGTTCGGCGGACCGGGCCAAGGCCGTCGCGCTCATCGCCGCCGGGTACGGCGCTGGCGCCGGGGTTGTGGCCATCGTGCACAGCCTGGCCGAACGCGCGCTCGGATTCCGCGGCGTATTCGTCTTGGCGCTGGTCCCGTTGGCCCTGCTGCCCCTGCTGTGGCGGTGGATCGAGGAACCTGATCGGTTCGCCGTGGCCGCGGCCGGATCTGAGCATCCGACCCCGGTGTTTGGTGCCGTGGCCCCGCCGTTCCGGCGGCGCCTGACGGTGGTCGTAATCCTAGCTTTTGCCACCTCGGTGATCACCGGGCCGGCCAACAGCTTCGTCTTCCTGTTCGCGCAGAATTTCCTGCACCAGCGTGGCATCGTGACCGCCGCCATGGTCGTAGGGGCAGGTGTCGCCGGACTGGCCGGGCTGCTGGCCGGACGCTGGCTGGCGGACCGGGTGGGGCGGCGCCTGACCAGCGCGCTGGCCATGGTGACGGTAGCCCTGCTCGCCACCCTGACTTACTCTGGCTCCGCCCCGGCCCTGCTGACCGGCTACATCGTCGGCGTATTCGCCGGCTCGGTCTTTGCCCCGGCCGCCGGGTCGTTGATCAACGAGTTGTTCCCCACGTCCATCCGGGCCTCGGTGGCGGGCTGGTCTCTCGCGTCGGGCGTGCTGGGCGCGGTGACTGGCCTGGTCGTGTTCGGCGCGGTAGCCGAGGCCGCCCACCGGTACGTGGTAGCCGGGCTGGTCACCTTCTTGCCGGCCGCACTGGTCATGGTGCTGTTCCGGCTGCTCCCCGAGACTCGCGGTGGTGAACCGGAGGATCTGTGGTCCGATGTGCAATCGGCCCCGATCCCCAACCCTTAGCCTTTCAGGGAACGACAGCAGGGCTGCTCGCTTGGCCGTGGAGGAAGAGCAGCATTGTGTCAAGCGCGGCTTCGAGGTGCTGGCTGCTCCCGGTGGACATCAGGATCGTGACTCCGCCCTGGATCGCCGCCACGATCGCGGCCGCGGTCCGGGCGGCGTCCAGGTCCGCCGAGATCCGGCCCCGCTGCTGCATAACGGCGATTCCGGCCTGCAGGTCGCCCTGCCACCGCTCGATGAGGCGCCCGGTGACCGCCCGGGCGGCGGGGGAGTACCGCCCCAGTTCGGTGATCAAGGTACCGAGCGGGCAGTGCACGCCCTGCTGCCGGTACCGCCGCACGACCGCGTCGCGCCACGACTGCCACGCATCCCAGGAGTCCAGCTGGCCCAGGTAGGGCTGCTGATCTTGCAGGACGCGTTCGCTCTCGTAGTCCGCCACCGCAAGCAGGAGCTCCTCACGGCCGCCGGGGAAGTAGTGGAACAGCTGGCCCTTGCTCGTCGCGGTCCGGGCCAGCACATCGTCTAGCGTGGTTGCCGTCGCGCCATGCGCGCGGATCTCCGCCGCGGCACCGTCGACGATGCGCTGACGTGTCACGGTTCCCTTGGCGGTGATCATCCCTGGCTCCTTTTGGACTTGTGAGTCCATTTTATCCCGGGATGCGGAAACATTCCCCTAGGCCGGCGTGGTTGTACACGATGCCGGGCGCCTGTGCGGTTCCGGCTACCATGGACGTAGACCGATCGGTCTAGGAGGTGCCCATGCCCAGCAACGCTGCTGGCGCCCTGGCCAGATCCGGGCGCCCCTCGCCCCGCGAGCGGCTGCTGACGGCGGCGGATGAGCTGTTCTACGCCGAGGGCGTGAACAGCGTCGGCATCGACCGGGTCATCGAGCGGGCCGATGTCGCGCGGGCCTCGCTCTACAGCACGTTCGGCAGCAAGGATGAGCTGATCCGCGCCTACCTGCAGCACCGGATGGAGATCTCGACGGCCAGGCTGCGGGCAGCTGTGGAGGCTCACGACGACCCGCGGGAACGTCTGCTGAGCGTCTTCGACGCCCAGGCCGCGCTCTTCGCCCGCGCGGGGTATCACGGCTGCCGGTTCAACCGGGCCTCGGCCGAGGCCCGGCCGGGAACCGCCGCCGCCGAGGTTCCGCGGGAGTACCGGCGCTGGCTGAAGGACCTGTTCCAGGAGCTGGCCGCCGCGGCCGGGGCACCTGACCCGGTCTTGCTCGCCAGTCAGCTTCACCTGCTCTATGACGGCGGGATGCAGGCCGCGAACCTTGACCACAACGCCGCGATCGCCGCGGCATCCCGGTCGGCGGCCGAGTCGCTGCTCGACGCCGCCCTGGCCGGCGGCACCGGCGTCCAGGGCGGCTGGCTGCTTACCGCTGTTCAGCCCCAGCAGAGGCAGAACGGGTGCCCGGCGGGATCGGCGTAGACCTGGTACCCCTCGGTCGACTCGATGTCAGCGGTGGGCTTGAGCAGCCTGGCTCCGAGCGAGATGACCTCGTCATGGGCTGCCTTGACGTCATCGACGAACAAGTCGAGGTGCACCTGCTGCGCGGCCCCATCGGGCCACTCCGGCGGAACGTGGCCGGGTGCAAGCTGGACGCCTAGCCGCGGCTCGCCGTCGACGTAAACACCATGCCAGTCGTCCTCCGTGTCGACCGTGCCGCCGAGCACCTCAGCCCAGAAGGTGCTTTCTGCGTTCAAATCGGCGGCGTCGAAGACGACGATCTGCCGGGCAATTTTCATGCCGTTATCGTGCCACGGACCCACTGGCCGTGCCTGCAGGTCAGGGTAACAGCCTGCAGGCGACCTAAGCTAGGGCTATGCGCCGCGCCCGCATCGACGACGTGTATGAGCTGGCCCTGGGCATGCCGGGTACCAAGGTCAGCTACGGGTCAACCGGGAATCCCGTCTACCAGGTCAGCGGCAGGTCGTTCGTCTTCTTCCGCAATCCTCGCCCGGACGCCGTCGATCCCGGCACCGGCGAGCGCTACCCGGACGTGATCGTGTTCTGGGTACCGTCGGAGTCCGACAAGCACGCGCTGATCCAGGATCCGGGATCGCCGTTCTTCACCACCCCGCACTTCGACGGTCACCTGTCGGTGCTGGTGCGGGCGAGCCAGCTTGGCGAGCTCACCCGGGAGGAACTGACCGAGGTGATCCAGGACGCCTGGCTGTCCCGCGCGTCGCCCCGGGCCGCCGCGGCCTGGCTCGGCGCGCATCGCAGCAGAACCGCGGAGGGCTAGACAGCGGAGGGCTGAATGCCCGTCAGCAGCAGCGTGACCATGAGGGAGAGTATGTCCTTCATGGCGCCCAGGACCAGCTCTGCTGGCTCCGCCCCGCTGCTGACCCGCTGGACGTATTTCGCCGTGAGCAGCTGAATGAATTCCTCGTGGATCGACCGGAGAATCTCTTCCTTACTCCGGGCATCGCAGGCTTACTGGTCACCGGCGCTGCCGACGACTGGCTGAGCGCGGTCGCGGTCGCGGGCTCGGTCGCGGAGCACGTTCTTCTGGATCTTTCCCGTCGATGTCTTGGGCAGGGTTTCGAAGTACACCCGATCGGGGGCTTTGAAGTGGGCGAGCCGCTGCCGGACGAACTCGGTGAGTTCGCGCTCACTGAGGTCGGTCCGTCCGGTGGTGACGAAGGCGACCGGCCGCTCGCCCCAGCGCGGATCGGGCCGGGCCACGACCGCGGCCTCCACGACATCGGGGTGGGCGGCGAGCGCTTTCTCGACTTCGACCGAGGCGATATTCTCCCCGCCGCTGATGATGATGTCCTTGCTGCGGTCGGTCAGCTCGATGTAGCCGTCCGGGTGCATGACGCCCAGGTCACCGGTGTGGAACCAGCCGCCGCGGAACGCCTCCTCGGTGGCCGCCTCGTCGTCGAGGTAGCCGGCGGCGACCGTGTTGGACCGGATCAGGATCTCCCCGGTGCTCGTGCCATCGGCGGGAAGCGGCCTTAGCTGGCCATCGGCGATCCGGACGTCGGCGACCGAGATCGCGGGCACCCCCTGCCTGCTGAGTCGCTCGGCCAGCTCGCCGGCGGGCAGGTCGGTCCAGCCTTGCTGGTATTCGCAGACCAGGGACGGCCCGTAGGTCTCGGTCAGCCCGTACAGGTGCGTCACCGTAATGCCCATCTTCTGCACCGCGGCGATGGTCTCCTTGGTCGGCGGAGCACCGCCGACGGCGGCCCGCAGCGGGCGTTCGGCCACGAAGGCTCGCTGCGCCCCGGCTCGCGCGAGCTCGCTGAGCACGACCGGCGCGCCGCACAGATGCGAGACGGGGTACCGCCCGGCCAGGTCGAGCGCCCGCTGCGGGTCGAAGGAGCCCAGGCAGATATGGGTGGCACCGACCGCGGTCGCGCCCCAGGCCATCGACCAGCCGTTGCAGTGGAACATGGGCAGCGTCCACAGCAGGCAGCTGGCCGGCGTGAGCTCGAACTCCAGGGCGGCGCTGACCGCGTTGAGGTAGGCGCCCCGGTGGGTGTAGACCACACCCTTGGGACGTCCGGTCGTCCCGCTGGTGTAGTTCACCGCGATCATGGCGTCCTCGTCCTGGGGCAGCATGATGCCCTGGCCGTCCTGGCCGGCGAGCCACTCGCCGTAGCCGATGGCGCCGGGCAGCGCCGTCGCGGGGGTTCCGGGCAGCAGCACGACCCGCCCGACCGGAAGATCGGCGGCCGTGCGCACGTCCAGCCGGGGGAGCAGCTCGCCAGATACGAGCAGGATCTTGGCCTGTGAGTGGGTCAGGATGTCGCGGTACTCGCTGGCGGCCAGCCGGGTGTTCAGCGCGACCAGTGCCGCACCCGCGCCGGGCACCGCGAAGTGGGCGGCCAGCAGCCAGCGGGAGTTGAGGTCGAGCACGGCCACCCGGTCGCCCGGCTGCACCCCGTCGGCCCGCGCCGCCCCGGCCAGCGCGTCGCAGTCCCGGCCCAGCTCGGCGTAGCTGACCGGCGTCTCGTCGGAGTCCACCACCGCGACCTTGCCGGGGAAGGCCCGCCGAGCCCGGGCCAGGAAGCTGAGCGGGGTCAGCGGGACGTGATTCGCCGCGCTGATCATAGGATCCTCCTGCACCCTTGCTCATAACTCCCGGCCGTCCAGGCGGTCGGTCTGCTCTTCATAGCAGGATAAGGCGACGATAGCCTGGGCAGGAAACGTGCTAGCCGACTGGCTAGTCGAGCGGTACATGAACGTGTTCTGGAGGTTGCCGTGCCCCCATCCACGCCGAGTGCCCTGATCACCGGAGCCACCGGCGGAATCGGGCGCGCGGTCGCCGAACGGCTCACGCGCGCCGGTTACCGCTCGACGCTCAGCGGACGAGACGAGGCCGCGCTGGCCAAGCTGGCCGCCGACCTAGGCGATAGCGGCGTCGAGCTACAGGTCGTGCCGGCCGACATGAGCAGCGAAGACGACATCCGGGCGCTGGTGCGCGGTCACGTCAAACGGTTCGGTTCGCTGGACGTACTCGTGCTCAGCGCCGGGACCGGGACCAGCGGTCGCATCGCCGAGTACCCGATGCGGCGTTTTGACCGGCAGATGACCGTCAACGTCCGCGCGCCCTTCGCCCTCGTCCAGGAGTGCCTGCCCGCGCTGCGCCGGGCCGCGGCGGCCCGGCCCGCCCACGGGGCCCGGGTCGCGGCGATCGCGTCGATGGCCGGTATCGCCTCCGAGCCGGGCCTGGCCGCCTACGGCGCCGGCAAGGCCGCGCTGATCTCGCTGTGCCAGTACATCAACGCCGAGGAGTCGTCCGCAGGCGTCACCGCGACCGCGATCGCGCCCGGCTACGTCGATACCGACATGAGCGCCTGGGTGCACGACCGAATCGATCCTGCCGAGATGATCCCGACGTCGGACATCGCCGACCTGGTGCTCACGCTGGCGCAGCTGTCAGCCCGGTCCGTCATTCCCCTGATCGCGATGTCCCGGGCCGGCGAATCCCAGTGGCGAGCGTGACGCCGGTCCGGGTCAGGGAACCGGAAGACCTTGGCGGATGCGTGGCGAGTTCGGGTTCATGCGGCGAGTTCGCCGAGAAAGCTGTCGAGCGTTCGCGGGGCTCGGCCGAAGATAGTCCGGAGGACCAGGTTGTTCCCGCCGCGGAAGCCGGGTAGTCATGCCGCCCGTGGCTGGTTCGAATGTGCCGGCACTCGCATATGACAACTCTCCCTAAATGGACGATTTCTTCCGATTAAAGTGTAGCGAGGGTTCGCTCGATCCCGTCCGGCCGAGGTTCAATAACCAGATGGCCCCCGCAACCAGCCGGCCCGTGTCCTCGCGCCGCCTACGCAGCGACGCGCTGCGCAACCAGCAGGACCTGATTCGCGCAGCGACGGCAGCCGTCCACCGAGAAGGACTGCATGTTCCGATGGGGACGATCGCGGCCGAGGCCGGAGTCGGGGTCGGCACCCTCTACCGGCATTTCCCCACGCGTGCCGACCTGCTGAGCCATCTCACCCACCACTCCTTCGAACAGGTGCTGGCCAACGCAAGATCGGCCGAACGAGACGGAGCTACCCCGGCCGACGGTCTCCGGCTTTTCATCGAAGCCGCGATCAGCCAACGCAACGAGCTCATGCTGCCGCTGCATGGCGGTCCGCCCCTTACCTCGCCGGCGACCGTGGCCATCCGGCACGAGGTTCACCAGGTCGTCCAGCGGATCATCGACCGAGGCATCGCCGAGGCAACCCTCCGTCCGGGGACCAACTCACGCGACATCGTCGTCTTTGGCGCGATGCTGGCCCAGCCACGTCCCGCCGACCCCGCCTGGGACGCTACCTGCCGTCGCTTGCTCACCACCTATTTGCGGGGCCTCCGCCCCGGCCCGTGATGGCGCAGGCCATCTCCGCGGCGCCGTCCAGGTCGCGCCGAAATCGAGGGCGGCGACCTCGATCCCGGAGCCGGCCAGCTCGGCTGCGAGCTGAGCTGGGGCTGGGTCCGAGGGATGGTGATGGACTGGGATGACGGTGGATACTCCCAGCCAGCGGACCGCGACGGCCGCCTCGGATGGCGGGAGCTCGATGAGCTTCACGGGTCCGAGCCACAAGCCGCCGATGCCGCCGATCGCGATGCTGGGATGGTAGATCTCGCCCCAGGTGCGCAGGTCTTCGGACAGGGAGGTGTCGCCGCCGCAGAAGACGCGGGCGCCGTCGGCCGTGGTGAGCAGGAAACTCTGAGGCTGGTCGGCGACGAAGGCGCCGTCGATCGTCATCGTGGACTCGTGCCGCGCGGGGAGGGACTTCAGGGTGATGTCGCGGTACTGGAATTCCACCCCGGACACCATCACGGCCAGCCGGTCCGGCGGGAAGCCGGCCTTCATGGCGGCGGCGAACAACGCGGACCCGCAGACGAGTACCGCGTGGCCGGCCTGGGCAATTTGCAGGGCCTGGCCACGATGGTCGTAGCCGGCGTGGGTGACCGCGATGACGTCGGCGCCGGCCAGGTCTGCGACCGGAACAGGGCTCGCCGGGATGCCGCTGTGGATCCCTTCCGAGCCCCGCAGATACGGGTCGATGACCAACCGCGTACCGCGTTCGGTGACGATCTCGTAACCGGCCCAGCCGATCCGCCGGACGCTTAGCTCGCGGGCGGCCGCCCCGGACATACCGGTGAGCCGGCTGGTCGTGAACTCAGCCACCGGGTTCATCAGGGTGCCGGCGGCTTCGAGTGCGAGCAAGGGGAACCCGTGCGGCATGCCCTGGAAGATGTCCAGCTCGACATCGGCCCCCTGGTCGGCAGCGGCCTCGGCGAAGCGGGTCGCGTCATCGAGGAACATCTCGCTGTCGCCGCAGGCGATCAGGAGCGGCGGCAGTCCGCCGGGCACGTCGGCGAGAGGCGATGCCGGCGCCATGGCCGGATCGGTGCCGCCCAGGTACGCCTCGCGGGTCTGCTCGAGCTCGGTCATCGTCACGACGTCGCGGCCCGCGTTGGAGACCAGGGACTCGCCGGAGAAGCAGCCTGGCCTAGGACGGCACTGAATAACCCGGATCGGACGGATGGCCTTGTGGCGGGCTGATCGGGCTCGGGAACCCGGAAATACGCCGCCGTGCGCTGCGCGGGCCCTGTGGCGGCAGCCCAAGAGGCTCCGGGACGGCGTCTGAGGCCGGTGCAGGCGTGGCCCCGGGTCCTGGCCTGGCTGTCAGGCCAGGACCCAGGCCCCGTTCTGGCGGGTCAGCCCGTGCCGCAGCAGGGTGCGCAGGTTGATCGCGGCGCACCGGTTGTGCAGCCAGGCGTCGTTCTTGGCGGTGCCGGTGTAGCGGAGCCTGATGCGGTGACCGTTCTGGGTGGCGGTCCAGGCGATGATCCGCTCGATCATCGACCGGGTGGGGTAGGCCTGCCTGAATCCGGGGGTGCGGGCCTGGGCGCGGGCTTCGCGCAGCAGCTGCTCGTGCGGGTGGATGGTCATGGACCGGCCGTCTTTGGCGGTGGTGCATCTTTCCCGCAGCGGGCAGCCGGCGCAGGCGGCGCCGAAGGTCACGGTGCGGGCCGGGCTCACCGGCCGGGTGACCGCGGCCGGGCAGGTCACGGTGCCGTCGTCCTGGTTGACGGTGAAATCATCCAGGGTGAACCCGCCCGGCACGGCCGGCTGCACCGGCTTGGGCTTGATGATGGTGTCGTGCCCGGCGTCGCGGTAGGCGGCGCGGGCTTCCCCGCTGCCGTAGGCCGAGTCGCCGTAAACCTCCAGCCGGCCGCCGTCCTGCCCGCTCGCCGGCTCCGTGCCGTCGCAGGTGTCCGGCGGGACCGCGTCCTGCTGGCCGCCCGGTGTCCCGGGGCCGGGGTCGCTGAACCGGTCGCGGCAGGCCATCTTCACCCCGTTCTCCGCATCGGTGCTGCCCTCCCCGGCGGCCATCGTCATCTCGCAGTCAGTGACCAGCCCGGTCTCCGGCTCGGCCGCCACATGCCCCCGGAAGCCGTCCCTCCGCTTCGACTTCGATTTGCGCGTATGCCGGGCCTGGCGGTCCACGGTGGAGATCACCCGGTCCGGGGCGACCTTCCGGGCGATCTTCCACCGCCCGTCCGTCCCGTCGGAGCCGTCCGCGGGCTCCACGTCCTGCCCGGCCACCAGCGCCAGCAGCCCCAGCGCGTCCGCCGCCGCCGCATCCCGCTGCGGCGCGCCGTCCCCGGTCAGCTCCGCCAGCACCGCCAGCGCGTCGTTCACCAGGTCACTGACCAGGGCCTGCTTCGCAGCCGGGTCGTCCCAGTCGATCGGCGGCTTGCCCGGCCGAGAGTAATCCAGCGTGCACACCGCCGCGATCACCGCGCCGGCACCGGGCACCACCCGGGCCACCTTGCGGATCGCGGCCACCAGCTGGGTGACGGTGTCCTGGGTTGCCACCGCGTCATCGAACACCGTCGAGTCCACGCACCGCTTACGCCGGCCCCGCAAGATCCCGGTCTGCGCGATCACCTCCGCGACCGCGTCAAACACCCGGTCCGGCCGGGCAGAGGCAGCGATCCGCTTCCGCCAGTACACCAGAACCGAAGGGTCGAAGCTCACCTGGGTCAGCGACCGGCCGCACGCAACCTTCCACCGGATATCGAACTTCAGCGCATCCGCCGTCTGCGCATCGGACAGGTCATACAGCTCCTTGAGCACCAGCACCGAGCCCACCAGGCCGGCAGGCAGCGAACAGCTCGGTGCGGTGCTCCGCCAGGAACGCGAACACGCTGCCCGAGGGCACCAGGTGCCTGGCCATCTCGCCCGCGTCCAGCAGCTCACGGTCCAGCCTGGTACGACCCTGCATGACAAGATTATCCCAGACGATCGAACACATAGCCGGCAGAAACACCGAACCGGGGCTTACTAGTTATTCAGTGCCGTCCTAGGGCGAGCAGGGCCGACAGCGTCAGGGTGGCTCCGGCCGAGTGGCCCACGAACACGATCCGGCCAGGCGGGGTGCCCTGGTCGAGCAGGCCCTGATACGCGTCGAGCACGTCATCCAGGGGCGCCGGGTACGGGTCCGCGGGCGCGAGCCTGTACCGCAGGAGCAGTACTGGCAGCCGGGTCGCCTCGGACAAGCGGCCGGCGAAAACGCCCGGAGGTTCGTCGAACTGGAACCGGCGGGCATGCAGGTAGAGCAGCACGCCGGTGCTGGCGGTACCGGGTGCGGCAATCCAGTCGCCGCGTGTCCCCCCGGCACGAAACGGATGGGTGGGCAGTTCCGCCTCTGACGGGGCAGCGTGCCGGAGCAAGGCGGCGCCCGAATCGGGGGCACCGTGAACGTCGGTCAGGATGCTGGCGACGGCGCCGAGGTCGTGAGCGGAGGCAGGGTGGATAGCGGTCCGCATGACGATTCTCCTCATCGATCCTTCGTGGGGCCCACGGCTCCGCCCAGCACCGGGCGTGTCCCGCGCCACCGAATTGATCATCGCTCCAGTCAGCCAAGGATCCTTCACGGGTAAAGTCAAGCGGATCGACGCTGGAGAGGCCTGCGCGTCCCTGGCCAAGAGCCCTATGCGGTGCGTTGTAGCCGCCGGCACCTGTAACCTGGCTGCGATCCCGCCGCTGAAGTCGCCGAGCGGCGCGGGGGCGCATAGCTCAGCGGTAGAGCACTCGCCTTACAAGCGAGGGGTCACTGGTTCGAACCCAGTTGCGCCCACCAGGTTTTTGCAGCTAGATGGCCTTTTTGAAACGCTAATCGGAGGCCGGGTAACCACAGCCGGGAACCACCGGTGCAGCTCCCATAGGGGGAGGTGCCCAGGGTTCATGGCAGCATCATCTTCGGTTACGAGTGCGGACCAAGTAGGACGTCATCGAGGCGCTGAGGAAGAGCGAGGAAATTGATGCCGGGCTGAGCACGTCCCGGCCCTGCAAGGTCGAAGCAGCTGCCCATGACTGGCTCGAGCATGGGCTGGAAATCGGAGCGCACGCGGAAGGTTCACGGGGATGCGCTGGTGCCGCTTCTAGCAAAGATCGGCAAGCGCCTGTGCTGGACCCTGCTACCACCGGGGTGGTAGCAGGTCCGAAGTCGCTCATCGAAGAGCGTGGTTCACCATCCGGTGGGAGCCGCCCAAGTTATCGTCCGATTGGTCGGTACCTGATCGCCAAAGTGGCTGTCTGACGCCGGGCCTAGCCTGACGATCCGTGGCTGACTCCGCGCCGCCCCGACGTCCGGATCTGCCGAAATGAGTAACTTGTATAAAGACCTGCCGTAGGGTGGAAGATAGCCTCTCCAGTAAATTGAATTCTGACGCAAAATTTTGGAATCTCCCAAGCGATGACTGTGAATCCGGCGGCTGCTCGATGGAGCGTGCATCTACGCCGCAGGACACGGTGTACCGCCAGCGTTGCACCTTGATTCTCGCATTCCATCTGATCCGCGATGCCGCGGCTAAGTTAGGCTTTGTTTCGTGTGTTTGCCGGCACGGTCGCCTTGGCGGCCGTCTCTCCTTCGGCTTCCGTCAAGGCAGCGGAGGCGCTGGGTGGTGCATCAATGGGGTTCAGTATGAAACGAAGATAAGAATGTGGGCATTCGTCCGTTTCGGCCTGGTCGCACTTAATGTGACGGATCTGAGGAGAGTATGGCTGCGGTGAAAAGGGACCGGGGTGAGTTCGCGGGCGCTGGACTGGCGTGCGTGGTGACACAGAGGGGCCCGACCAGGTTTCCATGACATGGAAACGACACTGGTCGACCTGACGCGGCGCGTTACCGCCTTCATCAATGCGGGCGAGCGGGCTGAGGTCCTCGATCAGCCTGCACTGGCGGCGTTCCGCCTCATGGGCGAGTACGGGGCTGCACCGGATAACGATGATGGCCTGGCTGCGCTTTGTGTAGCCGCGATGTTCTTGTGGTGCCGCGCCCAGGCTGGCGGACAGGATGACTTGGATGATGTATCCCGGCTGCTCATGCTGAGGCTGCATGACCTGGCCGCGTCGGGGGCGGTTCCCGTGCCGCTGCGCCCCCTCACGGACGCGGTACTGCGCGACATGATGCTCGACGCACGGGCACGGCACGGCCTGCGATCGCTAGATTACGGCATCGACGAGGACGACGGCGCGGCACTTGACGCGGGTATCGAGACGGTCCGTCTGGTGCTGGCCGAATCGGGCGAACGCCTGGCGATCAGGAATGACTGCCAGGCGCGGCTATCCCTAGGGCTCTGGCGGCGTTTCCAGCACACCGGCAATCTCGAAGACCTCGATGAGGCCATTGGCATCGGGACCGATGTCGTGGACAGTCACGCCGATCGTAACCGTGCACTATTCGCCGCGATGCTCGCGTCGATGCTGGTCCAGCGGTATGGGGTGACCGGCGATCAGGCGGATCTGAAGGTGGTCATCAGCCTATGCCAGGGCGATGGGGAACGCCTCGGGCCCGCCGATGAGACCGGCGCCGACCTGCTCGCCATGGTTCGCGATGCGCGGCTGGCGCTGTTCGAGGCCAGCGGTGATGCAGCCGAACTGGACAAGGTCGTAAGCCTCGGCTGGGTACTCATCGGGGGCGTGAAGGGCGAGCAGCGTGGCCGGTTGTTCGCGGCTCAGGCCGACGTGCTCACGGCTCGTTTCGGACAGCGCGGGTCAACGTCGGACCGCGATGATGCCATCAGGGCCCGCCGCATGGCGGCTGACGAGTTCGGCGGCGGTGCCGAGTGGCTCATGACCATGCTGGAACTGCGCGACCAGCTGATGGGACGGTGGCTGGCGGACCAACGGCCGGCGAGCCTTGACGAGTTGCTCGCGGTCGATACGGCGGTCCTTCCCGAACTCGAAGACGACGAGCGGGTCATGCTGCTAAGGAGCCAGATCAGGCAGCTGTGGGACCGGCTGAACCGTAACGGCCCCCAAGCCGATCTGGACCTGATCATCAAGGCCGCGCAAGAGGTGTGCCGGCTGAATGATCCGCCGGCCGGCGGAGATCTTTCCGATCTCTGCTACTTCTTGCAGCTCCGGTACCCCCAAACACGAGAGGCCGCCGACCTCCACGGGGCGGTCGCCGCGGGCAGGAAGTCTGCCCGGTATTTGGCCGCCGCTCCTGAGGCGGCGGCAAGGCAACTATCGAACCTGTTCGGCGCCATCGCGTGGCTTGCCGACGAAACCGGATCGCCCGGCGCCTGGACCGAGGCGGTTGAGGTCGCCGAGCGAACAGTCAGCCTGTTCCCCGAAGGCGCTCCCGCGCGCGCCTCCCACCTTGCTAATCTCACGACTGCCCTGTGGGGGCGCTTTCAGGCCGAGGGCAACCGGGAGGACCTGTACCGCTCGATTTCCTGCGGGCAGCGAGCGCTGGACGCCATCCGGCCCGACGATCCGCGGTTCAGCGAACTCGGGGCGAGCGTGTTCGTGGCGCTGACTCTGCGATTTCGCGAATTCGACGACGACACCGCACTCGAACAAGCGCTGGCCGTGCTCCGGCGGGATACCGGTCTGAGCCACGTTTGGATGGAGGGCCTCAACGGCCTCATCGAGTCGCTGACGCGACGCATCGAACGCGAATCCGAGGCGGGCCGGGATGAACCCGCCGCCCTGGTCAAGTACCAGCAGATCCGCGATGGCCTGCTCAGGCTCTGCGAAGAGGGCCTGATGCTCATGAGTACCCAGGTGATGGAGGCCGGAGGTCGCATGTTGAGCCCGGACCTGATCGACAGCGCGCTCGGCGGGCTGCGTCAGGCGACCGAACTGGGCGGCGAACCGCGACGGAACTTTTACCGCGGCCTGCGCGCCGAGTACCTGATCCGACGCTGGGAGGTCACCAAGGGACGGGCGGACATCGACACGGCGATCCGCCTTCTGGTCGATGCCGCGGCGGATCCATCCGAGACCGACCACAATCGCGGCTTGCTGGGGCAGCACGCGGCTCGTGCCCTTGTCCGGAGGTTCCGCCATCGCCGGCGTGCGGAAGACCTCAGGGCGGCCAGGAATCAGCTCGAACAGGCGATGATGCTGATGCCGGCCTCCGAGATGGAGTTGCACGAAGAAATGCGTGGGCTGCGCCGGTACATCGACGCCTTCACCGCAAAGCCGCCGTTCCTGGTCGTGCTCGGCCATGTCGACGAAGCAGATAGAGAGGACCTCAGCTCGCCTCACGGGAACCTGTCAGCCTTCAACGAGGGCAGTCCGCGGTTTTCCGGGCTGACCTGGGTTCACACCCGGGAGGATGGGGCTGGCGTGGCCATCAAACCCGGCGGTGAGCTGATGAGAGGCCGCCGGGTATTGTTCCTGCGTACCTTCATGGAGGACGACAGTAACTTTGTCATCCTCAACAGCCTCGCGCTGTCCCTGCATAACGATGACCGCCTTGAACTCGTCGGCGACTCTTCAGACCGCCCGCTGATCGAGAAGCACTGGCAGGTCGCATTCGGACCCGGCGCCAGGCCGGAAAACCAGATCGATTTCATCGCATCAACAGACGCCAGCTGGCGGCGCGATGTCCTCGCCCGGATCCACCGTGCCGACGCGATCATCCTGTTCATCAGCCCCAAGGACGCTGACTTCCCGGAATTCCCCTTCCCTCCGGCCAGCGCCAAAATCGGCGCAGCCAGCGATTGGGAACGCTTCATCGACACGCCGATGACACAACCTCTCACCGGCCCGGGCCTGCTCCGTGAGATCTGCTACCTCAACCGTCTGCAGCGACTGCCGGACACTGTGGTCGTGTGCGACTCGAAATATCAGGCGGCGCTCGATGACCTGATCGCGCTCGGCGGCATGATGGGCGCTCCGACGGACCTGGCGGGCAACCCGGTGACACCCAGACTGACCGTCACGGACATGCAGGTGGGGTACCTAAGGAAGGCGTCCCGGGGTATCACCTACCGCCGGCCGGAGAACAGCGTAATCATGCCGAATCTCGCCCAGGCCATCCGCCAGGCGCTGGACGAAATTCACGCCAGGGAGCATCCCCGGTACCCAGCGCCGTGGGCACCGCAGGACCTATGCGGCACATCACCACACCCCCGGCGCCTGCCTCCAGATAACAAGCGCAAGGTCATAGCCTTCACCGATGCCGAGAGCGTCTTCTTCATCCCAGCTGGCGAAATCACCGAGGTCAGCCGTGATGAGATACTGAAGATGCTGAGCCGTGAGGCGGTTCGCGCGGGGTGCCCGTTCTGTCGGGCACCCATCGAGCAGCTGTTCTTCTACGCTCAGGGCCTGGAAAGGCAGGGGCGCGACAGCCCTGGCGAGCAACACGCCCAGCTGAATGCGAGATGCCAGGTGTGCGGCCACAAGTCCAGCCTGCGGGAAGACACTCTCCTTGCGATGTGATCGTTGAGCCGGAATCGTTGTTAGGTCCCTGGGTCGCGCTCGGCGGCGCTGTGAACCTAGGAACTATTGCTCCTTATCGGCACCCTCTGGCCGGGACATAGCAGGTATGAGTACTGACCAGATCATGGCGCTGCTTCGTGCCGAGTGACCCCGCGGCGATCCGACCTCCCACACTGGTAGATTCCTGCGTGCTGCTCGATGTCATTACCGGTGACGAGCAGTGGGCCGACTGGTCGGCCGAACAGATCGCGGTGGGCCTGGATGCCGGGCGAGTGGTGATCAACCCCCTGGTCTATGCCGAGGTCTCGGTAGGCTACGAGACCGTCGAAGAACTCGATGAGCTGCTGCACCGCCAGCGATTACGAACGTGAGCCGCTGCCTTACCTGGCGGGTTTCGCTGCCGGGAAAGCGTTCGTGCGCTACAGGCGCGGCGGCGGTGATAAGCGATCGCCAATGCCGGACTTCTATATCGGCGCGCATGCCGCCGTAGCGGGCTACCGGTTGCTGACCCGCGATGTCCGCCGGTACCGGACGTACTTCCCGGCCATCGAAATCATCGCTCCAGCTCTAGCTGAAGGCGAAACAGCCGGGTAACTCCCTGCGGCGCCATTAGCTCTGCTATGTAAGCGCGAAGGCGGCGAACTGGAACCGGGACAAGATGCACACTCGGTCACGTGCCGTGGGAAACCGCTTCGCGAGCGGAGAAGGCATCCGGGAGTGTTAACGGGAGACGATCACTGTCGCATGGTGCCCAGCGGCGTTCTTCAGCTTGACGTCGCCGGTCAGCAGCTCACAGCCGAGTGCCTCGGCTAGCGCGATGTAGGCGGCGTCGTACGCTCCCAGGTTGTGACGCAGCTCCCACATCCGGGGATGATAGGGCCAGACCGGATGGCGGGTGATCCGCAGACGGGAGTAGTCGCCAAGCATCTGTTCCCCGCGGTAATCGGTGATCTTCTTTCCGGCCGCGAGTCCCCGGACGGTGGCCGCGACCTCTACGTCGAGATGGTGCGGGGCGTGCAGCGTGCGCGGTGCGGACAGTCGCTGCCGCAGCACGTCATCCCCCTCCCGCGCGGACAGCGCATCGACCACAAGGGAGCAGTCGACGACGTAGGTGAGGCTCAACGCCGCCCCTCGTTGCGCGCCGCGAGAATGTCGTTCATGGTCAGGTCCACGGGTTCCCGGTCGCGGGCGATCCGGGCGATGACCTCGGCGTTGGTCTCCGCGGCGGCATCGGCGTCCATCAGGTCGCGCAGGTAACCCGACAGCGACTGGCCGAGTGACCTCGCCCGATCGCGCAGGACCGCGAGTGTCGCCGGATCGACGTCGCGGACTTGGACGATACCCGCATCCGTAGGTTCGCTCATGCCCACAGTCTACCGTCAATCATGCACCATGCATGAACTCGTGGCGCCCGGATACAGGTCCCGTCACGGATGGCAGGTCTATCAGGGCGCCGAATAGCAGGTTCGGGATCTGAGGGTGCCTCGCTTTGACGGACGGGGTTGGTGTCGTCGGGCTACTCGCCTATTGCTCTGCGGTGGTTGCCCTCGTAGTTGGCGAGCTTTGGTAACCGGGGGATGGGTGCAACCTGTCTGCGCTCGATCCGGGCCGCGCGAGCGCGCCCACCATGACATCGCTGGGGAGTTACAAGATCGCCGACAGACAGTCCCAGGCCATTTTCGCTGGGACTCCGGTCAGGGAGGCGGATTCGCAGCAGTCCATGCTGCAGGACCGCTACCGCCCCGGCCCCAACTCGCCCTCGGAGCGAGGGGTCAGCTGATGCGGTGGCGGGCGCTCGTTCCTATGCCGTGCTACCACCTGATATCCGATGCTGATCCGGGAACCACTTTCGGGAACCACCGTGCAAACTTTCTCAGG
>JBEKKH010000043.1:0-23679 GCA_050010815.1 Streptosporangiaceae bacterium
CTCTCGAGCATGACGGTTGAATACCAGGAGCTGGATGGCGAGGCGGCTTGCCCAGAAGCGGTCGGGGCTGGGTTCCTCGCCGAAGACCACCACGTCGTTGCCAGCTGGGTCGACTGCGGTGATTTCCTCAACCATGACGTTGCAGGCCCGACCATGATCGAGGTCATGGCACCGGGAGCTGTTCGGCTGGGTGGTGCGCGAGGGGCTGACCAACATCGTCCGGCACGCGCACGCCAGCTCGTGCGCGATCCGGCTCTCCGCGTCCAGCGTGGAGATCACCGATGACGGGGTGGGCGGCGCCGCGCCACCCGGTAACGGCCTGTCCGGGCTGCGCGAGCGGGTCGCCGCGGCGGGCGGCGTGGTCGATGCCGGGCCGCTGGAGCCGACGGGCTGGCGGCTGCGGGTCCAGCTCGCGGGGCCAGCCCGATGATCCGGCTGCTGCTCGCCGACGACCAGGAGCTGATCCGCAGCGCCCTGGCCGTGCTGCTCGGGCTGCAGGACGACTTCGAGGTGGTGGCCTTGGTCGGCCGCGGCGACGAGGTGGTGGCCGCGGCCCGGGCGCACCAGCCGGACATCGCCCTGCTCGACATCGAGATGCCCGGCATCGACGGCCTGGCCGCGGCCGGCGTCCTGGCCCAGGAGCTCCCGCAGTGCCGGTCGCTCATCCTCACCACGTTCGGCCGCCCCGGCTACCTCCGCCGCGCCATGGAGTCCGGCGCCTACGGCTTCGTGGTCAAAGACGCCCCGCCCGAGCAGCTGGCCGACGCGATCCGGCGGGTCGCCGCGGGCGAGCGCGTCGTCGACCCGGTGCTGGCCGCCGCCACCCTGGCCAGCGGTGTCTCCCCGCTCACCGCCCGGGAGCGCGACGTGCTGGTCGCCGCCCGCCCCGGCGCGACCGTGGCCGAGATCGCCGGCAAACTCTGCCTGTCCCAAGGCACCATCCGCAACTACCTGTCCACCGCGATCGCCAAGGCCGGCGCCCGCAACCACACCGAAGCCGTCCGCCTCGCCGACGAACGCGGCTGGCTCTGAAGCCCCGCCGGCCAACGCCTCCTACCCGGGTTCCAGTGCGTTCGGACACGGCAATATCGCACGTCCATCGTCAACCCGGATAGCTACACTCTGTCAATCATCGTGCGCAGTTGTACGAAAATACCCGGCCTGCGAATCCGGGCACGCCTCCCCGGCAGGGCATGCTCTAGCCGCTGGAATCCCGGGAACTGCCTGGCCGGCATCGGCAGGATGACCCATGACCGGACGTGACACCCGAGGCCTGCCTCGGCACCGATCGTCGGCATCGAGGAGGGGCCACTACCTCGCCTGAGCAGCGCCTAGCCGCACGCGGACCTGCGGACCGGACCTGCCCCCGAGGAGACCGGACCTGCCCCGCGGGATCACGTTCGGCCGGCGGCGCGGAGGCCAACGACAAATCGCGAATCCGCATTCTGGTGGGAGACCACGGAGATCGCATGCAGCACGGCCACTTCGGAGTAGCCGGATGCCCGCAGACTCTCAAGATCCTCACCCTGCATACGCCAGGGCTGGCGGCTGAGCTTCCGGGCGAACTCGGCTAGGACGTCGTCGCTGCCTTCAGCGGACCCAGGTTCGCTCAGGGCCTCGGCGCCGGCCCAGTCCGTGGTCTCTTCGGCGGCCACGGAGGCCAGCAGCCGCCGTTCATGCCGGCTCAGCGGCTCGTCGGCCTCCATGACATAGGTCCGCCACGATTCCCAGGCCCGCTGCAGCTTCGGATGCCGGGGCCGGGGCCGGGGCCGGGACCCCGCAGCCGGACGAGACGAGACGGATCGGCCCGGTCGAGATGCCGTAACTTGGCGCAGGTCCGGCCTAAAGGCCGGCAGCGGCGTCGTGTAGTCAAACTCGATACCAGTCGCGTCGGCGACCCTGGTGAAGTAGTTGAACATTGAGATCACGCCGATGGCCGCCTCGATCTGCTCCTCGTCGAGCCCATGGTGGGTCAGGCCCTCCATAGCCTCCCGGGTGAGGGCCCACGGCTCCGCGGTCAACGTCGCCGCGATCTTGGCCAGGGCGCGGGCCCGCGGCGCTAGGGACTCGTCCTCTCCTCGGAGGACGGCCAGGGAAGGCGCGGCTTCACCGCTTGCGACACGCAGAAACTCCACGTGAGCGGACGTTCAATAAAAGCACTGGTTGGTGCGTGAGGTGACGCTCGCCAGTAGTTCCCGGTCAGCCCAGGGGAGGCTGGTCGTCGCCAGCGCACCCGACACGCTGAACGTCCGTAGGAGCAAGTCGGGGTCGAGACTGTGCGCACGGATGATTCCGGGTGCGCCGCCGTGGGCGGGACGGTAAACCGGCGGCATGGGCCGCTCTTCCACCATCGCGGTGTACGCCTCAGCCAGCGCACCTGACGCCTGCGCCCGGGACACGGTCTCCAACCACTCCATCGTCCGATGGTATCGCTCGTCCTGAGCTCGGACAAAGGTGCCATGGGACCTAAATGATCATCTAGGCCGGACTGCGCCCGACACCGAAACGGCGGTCCCCAGTCATCAGCTGCTATCTGCTGCCCTGAAGGGCGAACTGGGTGCGGTGCAGCTCGACGCAGGGTCCGCCCCCGGGCCAGCAGGGCCAGAAGTGGTCGAACTCGACCCGTGGCCGGATGCGTGTGCGGACAGTGGATTCACCTCCGCTATGAGCGAATCTAGCGCGGTGATAAACATCAGCAATACCAGCGCTCAGCGGTACCGTTTGGCGTACGGAAGGATCCGACGGAACGTTCCAGACCTGATTTGCTGCCGGGTTACCCGATCATCGCCACCGCAGCGCCGTATCCCAGGCCGGCCCACCGATCACGGTGTTGCACACTCCCTTGCTTTTCGGGTAGGTCATATGCAACGTGGCAAGCCCGCGTGTCCCGAATGCGTCATCGCCGCAGCTACGGGTGCTTTTCTCGCGCTCCGCGGTTTCCGCCACCGATTCACGTAAGGATTCCTCGCACCGGGAAAATCGGTCTGCGGACTGATGACATCGGGTGCCGGAAACGCCATAACGATATAGAAAGCAGCGCCCAGCCGCGATTTCCGTGGTGGATCCGGGCTCTGCGGTGGATCGGGGGGACAATAGCGCACCAAATCCACCACGAAGCCCGAATCCACCACAATCTTGCCCGGGCCTGCCGCACCACAGGTTACGCACGTATCGTCGCGTCACACGGACCACACATGCGGAACCCGTGGGGGCCGGGGCCACGCCTGGGCCATGCCCCCTCCGCGCTGGTCATCGGGGGGACGGAGACCGTCCGCACGGGTGCCGCGGTCGTGTTCTGCAAGGTGGTCGCGGTCGCGGAAGCGCAGGTGACGAGGGACGGGCAGGTCCGGGCGCAGGGCAGCCCGTGCGCGCACTCGACGCTGGGCCCGCTGGAGGACTGGCTGGACGCGCAGGCCGGCCCGGGAGTGATCGACGGGATCGCGGAGCGGGCGGTGCTGGATGAGAGGTTCGTGAAGGGCGAGCGGGAGCGACTGCTGACCGCGGCGTTCATGATCCGGGTGATGGTGCTGCAGGCGCTGATGCCGGAAGCGCAGCCCAGCGACGTGATCACGGCGCTGGCCGGGGACCTGGCCCTGGTGCCGTGGTCGAAGCGGTGGCGGCCGGCGTCGGAGCGGGCCTGCCTGGACTGGCGCCGGGCCCTGGGCCCGGCGCCGCTGGAGGAACTGCAGGCCGCCGTGCTGGCGGCGGCGCGGGATGAGCACGGGGAACAGGACGGCCAGTCCCTGACCGCCGGGAAGAGCCGGCCGCTGGCGGCGAAATCGGGCGACGGGTCGCTGCTGCGGGTGCCGGACACGCCGGCGAACCGGGCCGCGTTCGGGTCCGTCGGCACGGCGGACGACTCGGCCCCGTACCCGTGCGTGCGGCTGTACCCGCTCAATGACTGCCTCACCCGGTCGCTGCTGGCCATGCCCTGGGGCCCGGCCGGGACGGACAAGGCCGCAGCGGAGCAGGGACTGCTGGACGCGGCGATGCGGGACTTCCCGCAGGTCTTCTCGGAAGACCAGGTCTGGCTGCTGGACCGGCTCTGGCACGGCGTCCGCCGGATCGCCGCGCTGGCGGAGCGCACGCACGTGCTCGTCCGCCTCAAGAGCGACATCCCGCTGAAGAAGATCTCGGAGATCCTCCCTGACCAGTCGTACCTGGCGGAGGTCTCCGGTGACGGCGTCACCATGACCGTCCGCGTCATCGAGTACTGGGTCGATGTTGAGGGCCAGGAGGTGAAGGAGATGTTCTGCCTGGTCACCGACCTCCTCGACTGGGAGGAATACCCCGGCCCCGAGCTCGCCGGGCTCTGTAAATGGCGGTGGGACGGCTCTGAGACCGGGCTGCGGGAGGCCAAGGCCCCGCTCCACGGGGCCGGGCCGGGCACCGGGGCGATGCTCCGCTCCGGCAGCCCGGAGCTCATCGCCCAGGAGATCGCGGCCTGGGCCGCCGGCACCGAGATGACCCGCGGCGTCACCCGCGACGCCGCCCGCGCCGCGCAGCCGGCCCGCAAAGGGCGCCGGGCAGGACAGTCCGTCCGCTGCCGCGACCTGTCCCTGGCCCGCGCCCGCCGCCTCATCCTCGCCGCTATCCGCTCCGGACGGACCGGCTACCAGGCCCTGACCAGGGCAATCAGCAGGTTCCGGAACATCTGCGACCGGGACCGGCACCGGTCCCGCAAGTCCAAGTCCCCCAGCACCTTCGCGCACGCAGGCAACGGGGACACGATCACCCGCATCGCCCCGGCAGTCATCACCATGGCCAGCAAGCCAGCCTGACCAGCGGAACCACTATCCCGTCGAGCAGGAAGGACCCCGGTCGGCCCGTGGAACCGGCCCGTCACCGGCACGGCACGCCGGCCGCCGTCATGCCCGGAAAACGGAAACTACCGAGCGTAACTGAAACAGGAACCGCCCACGAAAGCCCAAACACCTAAACCCCGAGGCATTGCCCTGCACCGTCACCACAGCGTGGTGGCATAATGCCGGTATGTTGCGGCGAGCGGTAAAACAAGTGGCCAAACGAGCCATCAAGCCCGTGCTGATCATGACCGGCGTCATCGCCGGGGCCACCCTTATCGGGCGCCGCCTCGGTTATAACTTCGGCACCAATACAGTCGTGCGGTGCCGCGAGGGTCACCTGTTCACCACGATCTGGATTCCCGGCGTGAAGCTCAAGGAACTCGACCTGATCGTGGCGCGGGTCCAGCGTTGCCCGGTCGGCCAGCACTGGAGCCTTGTCGTCCCGGTCAAGGCCGCTGGCCTGACCGACACCGAGCGGCACTTTGCCGCCGAGCACCACGACATCCGGGTTCCCTGAGCAAGCACGGCTATGGTCGCGGTCCGGCGCTCGACATAAGCTGACCAAGCGGACTTACGGGGTCCGTGCCTCGCTTGCGCGAGAACGGGTGAGCCATGCGCGAAACGCCGGACGCGCCAGCCGCGTCAGTGGCCCGCGGTCGGCCCCGCGGCGTCAGTGCTCGCGGCCGGCCCCGCGGCGTCAGGATCTCCGAGGCCCGGCGGGTGGCCGCGGTGGCCGTGCTGCTCGCGGTCACCGTCATCGGGCTGCGGACCCGCGGCGCGTTCTCGCACACGCCGAACGCCGCCGTAGCCGGTGCCACCGGAGCCGGCCTCGTCACCGCCATGGCCGCCTGCGAGGGGGTCGCGCTCGTCGCGTTCATCGTCCTGCTCGCCGCGACGCGCCGGCAGCGCCGCCCCCGCGATGAGGAGGAGCCCGAACGGCTGTACTTCCCGTGGTGGGCCAAGACGGCGGGCGTCCTGCTCGCGCTCGGCCTCCTCGTCACGCCGCTGGTCGTGCTCTTCACCCTTAAGACCCGCACGCACGCGCCCGTTCCGCCGCTGGCCCCCCGGGTGAACCCGCTCAGCCGAGCGCAGCCGCCGAACGCGCCGGCCCAGTCCTCGCCCTGGCCGCTGATCGCCGGGATGGTGATCGCGATCGTGGTCGTGCTCGTCCTGACCCTGCTGACCCGCCGCCGGCGCCTGCCGGGCCGGCCGAACCGGGTCGATCGTGTCGCCGCGCTGGCCCAGGGCCTGGCCGCAGGCAGCGCCGCGCTGCAGGCGAACCACGAACCCCGGGCCGCCATCATCGCCTGTTACACCGCGATGGAGCAGGGCTTCGCCGCCGCGGGTTCGGCTCCCGCCGCGGCTGATACCCCGGCCGAGGTGCTCGCCCGTGCCACCGCCGCCGGGATCGTCAGGCGAAGATCGGGGGCGGGGCCGGCCGAGGTGCTGACCGGCCTGTTCCGCCGGGCCAGGTACAGCGCCGAGCCGATGACCTCCGCCGACTCGGCCGCGGCCGCGGCCGCCCTCACCCGGATGCGCGCCGATTTGGGCGTTCTCGCGCCCGCCGCAGCCGCAGCCGGGGCCGGGGCGCCCGCCGGAGCCGGGCCGTGACCCGCGCGGGCCGCCTCGGCATCACCGCGGCCGTGGTCGGCCTCGCGGCGGTCCTGGGCGCCGGGTACGCCGCGGCCGGCCCGGCCGGGCTGATCGACGCGGCGACGCTGGCCGCCGTCGCGGTTCTGGTCGTGGCCCGGGGAACGATACCGGGGCGCGCACCACGGCTCGTTCGGCCCAAAGATCTGCGGCAGGAGCCGGGACGGGCGGCGGATTTCCCCGCCTACGGCAAGCTGGCCTCTGACCTGGAGTGGGCCCAGATGTCGCGCCGGCACTACGAGTACATACTCCGCCCGACGCTGGCCCGGCTGGCCACGGCGCTCGGCCGGCCGGAAGCGGCCGCCGCTGACCTGCACCGCCCGCCGTCGGCGGACATCGACGGACCCGGCGTGGACCTGGCCACGCTGGAACGCGTCATCGCCGTGCTCGAGGGGGAGGACACACCGTGACCGAGGTGCTGGCCGGAACGGTCCAGGACACCGCGAGGCTGGCCGAACGCGTGCTGGCGGAGGTGGAGCAGATCATCGTGGGCAAGCCCGAGGCCACCAAGATGGTGCTGCTCGGCGTGCTCGCGGCCGGCCACATCCTGATCGAAGACCTGCCCGGGCTGGGCAAGACGCTGCTCGCGCGCACGTTCGCGACGGTGCTCGGGCTGGAGTTCACCCGGGTTCAGTTCACCCCCGACATGCTCCCGGCCGACCTGACCGGCGTGACCGTGCTCGACCTGAGCACGGGGGAGCCGCGGTTCCGGCCAGGCCCGGTGTTCACCGGCCTGCTGCTGGCCGACGAGATCAACCGGACCCCGCCCAAAACCCAGGCGGCCCTGCTGGAGGCGATGGCGGAGGGGCAGGTCAGCACGGACGGGGTTACCCGGCCGCTGCCAGATCCGTTCGTGGTGCTGGCCACCGACAACCCGATCGAGTACGAGGGCACCTACCCGCTGCCCGAGGCCCAGCTTGACCGGTTCATCGCCCGGGTCAGCCTCGGTTACCTCGACGCCGACGGCGAGGCCGAGATGGTCCGCCGCCGGCTTGCCCGCGGGTCCGCCGCCGCGGTACCGCCCCAGGTCACCGACGCGGCCCGGCTGCTGGGCATGCGGGAGTCGCTGGAGCGGGTGCAGCTGCACCCGGACCTGCTGGGCTACGTGGTCGCCCTGGTCGGTGCCACTCGGGCCCATCCGCAGGTCATGGTGGGTGCGTCGCCCCGCGGCACGCTGGCGGTGATCCAGCTGGCCCGCGGCCACGCCGCGCTGGACGGCCGGCCGTACGTGACGCCGGAGGACATCAAGGCGGTGGCCGTGCCCGCGCTGGCGCACCGCCTGGTCCTGCGCCCGGACATGTGGGTGAGGCAGGTGACCGGGCAGGACGTAGCCCGTCAGATCCTGTCCGAGGTACCCGTCCCGAGAAGCATCCGGTGAAAAATCCATTCTCGGGCCGAACGGACTCCGCTGCGTCCCCCCGCCCACCTCACGCCACCGACCCGGAGCCGGCGCGTGGCTCCCTGTCCGCCGAGGACCCGGAGCGCCCCGGCTGGTCGGCGTCCGCCCGGACCAGGAGGCTGGCCACCGCGGCGCTGCTCGCGCTGGTCGCCGCGGTCCTGACCGGCCACGTCGCGCTGGTCTTGGTGGCCGCGCCGGCGCTGGGGGCGCTGGCGCTGATGCCCAGGCGGCGGCCCATGGCAGAGCTGGCGGTCGAGGTCATGCTGTCCGGGGCGCGCTGTTTTGAGGGCGAGGACGTGACGATCACCGCGGCCGTCCGCGGTGGCCCGGCGGAGGAGCTCATGCTCCGGCTGGAGCCCGCGCCGCAGGTCACGCTCGCGGACCCGGCCCAGGCCAGGCGGATGTTCCTCGCGGACGGCCGCGCCGCCGGGACCGCCGCCCGGTGCGTGGCGCAGTGGGTGGTACGGGCGGACCGGTGGGGCCGGTACTCGCCCGGCGCGGTCCTGGTGTCCGGCTGGGCCGGCCGGGGCGGGTTCCAGACGTCGGTGCGGGTCGGGCTTGACCAGCTGGAGATCTTCCCGGCGGCGACGCGGATGCGGTCCCGGCTGGTGCCCGCCGAGCTGCTGCGGCGGATCGGCGAGCACACCGGCCGTGCCGTCGGCGCGGGCGTCGAGTTCGCCGGGCTGCGACCGTACGTGCCCGGCGATCCGCTCCGGGACGTGAACCGCGCGGTGAGCATCCGCCGTGGTCAGCTGCACGTCAACCAGCGGGCCGCGGCACGCGCGGCGGACCTGGTGGTGATGATCGACTCGCTGGGCGGGTCAGGCCCGGTCGCGGACCGGACCCTGGACGCGGCGGTGCACGGGGCGGCCGCGCTGGTCACGGCCTACCTGCGGCTCGCCGACCGGGCTGGGATCGTGGTGCTCGGCGGCGCGCTGCGCTGGCTCGGGCCGGCCAGTGGGATGCGGCAGTTCTACCGCATCGCCGAGATGATGCTGCGCGCCCGCTACGACAGTTTCGTCGCGCCCGACGTGGGCCGGATCCCGCGGACCGCGCTGCCGCCGGGCACGCTGGTGGTGGTGTTCTCGCCGCTGCTCGACCCGCGTGCCTTCGGTGCCCTCAGCGACCTGCGGCAGCGCGGGTTCCCGCTGGTCGTGGTGGACACGCTGCGGGACGAGCCGCCGGTCCGCCCGCGGCCGGCGTCGGCGCGGGGGCGCCGGGAGGACCTGGCGCTGCGGCTCTGGCGGCTCGACCGGGCCGCGACCCGGGCCGCGCTGCGGGATCTGGGCGTCCCGGTCCTGCGCTGGGACGCCGACGCCGAACTCGACAGCGTGCTCGCCCCGCTCCGCCTGCCCCCGGCGGTCCGGCGATGAACCCCCGGGAGCCCATGCGCCTGGCCAGCATCGCGACCGTGACGCTCGGCCTGCTGGCCGTCGCCTGGCCGCTGGCGTGGGCGCCGCCCTGGACCTACGCCCTGGCGGGCCTGGGCGGACTCGCGGTGCTCGCCGCGGCGCGCTGGCGGCGGGGCCCCGCGCTCGCCGTGACCGTGGCGGTCATCACCTGCGCCGCCTCCGCCGCCGGGGTCGCCGTGATGGCGGCCGAGGGATTGTTCGTCCTCGGTTACCTGCTGCTGGCCGACCTGCCCGCGGGCCTGCCGGGCATTCCGGGGCTACCGGGTCCGGGCCGGTGGCTCCGCGGCCAGCTGCCGCTGCTGGTGGCCGGGCTGATCGCCGCCGGGGCGGTGCTGGCCGCGTTCGCGGTGCACCAGGCCAGCACCGTCTGGCTGACCGGCGCGGGCCTGGCCGCTGCGGTCGCCGCCTACCTGATCGCCCTGCCGTCCCGGCGACAAAGGAGGTCCCGACCATGAGCAGTTACGACGAACGGCCGTGGCTCGCCCGCTACGACCCGGGTCAGCCGCGCGATATCGCGGTGGAGTTCGGCAGCGCGCTGGCGATGTTCGGCGCCACCGTCGCCCGCGACCCGGACGCGCCGATCATCCGCTACCTCGGCGGCGTCCTGACCCGGCGTGAGCTGGACGCCGAATCCAGCGCGTTCGCGGCCGCGCTGGCCGACGCGGGTTTCTCCGCCGGCCAGCGGGTGGCGCTGTACCTGCAGAACGTCCCGCAGTTCGTCGTCGCGATGATCGGCGCCTGGAAGGCCGGCGGGATCGCGGTCGCGGTCAACCCGATGAACAAGGAGCGTGAGCTGGCGGAGATCCTGCGCGACTCCGGCGCCACCGTGCTCGTCTGCCTCGAAGATCTGTACGCCAACGTGGCCCGCCAGGTGGTGGGCGGCACCGACGTGCGCCTGGTCATCACGACCTCGGCGCTTGAGTACCAGACCCGCGGCGACGACCGGGTGCTCGGCGGCCTCAGCCGGCTCAGCTGTCCAGGTGCCCAGGACATGACCTCGCTGACCAGCCGCTTCGCCGGGCACCGGCCGCCGGGGGACCCGAAGCTCGGACCGGGCGACGTGGCCTTCCTGACCTACACCTCTGGAACCACGGGCCCGCCGAAGGGCGCGATGACCACGCACGGCAACATCGTGTTCAACGCCCAGACCTACCGCGACTGGATCGGCATCGGGAGCCACGACGTGATCCTGGGCGTCGCGCCGCTGTTCCACATCACCGGCTCGATCGGGCACGTCGCCTTGTCCCTGCTGACCGGGGCCACCCTGGTCCTGACGCACCGGTTCGACCCCGAGGCCGCGATCGAGACGATCCGGGACGAGCAAGTGACGTTCACCGTCGGATCGATCACCGTCTTCATCGCGCTGATGAACGCGCCGAACGCACGGCGGGACGCACTGGCCACGCTGACGAAGATCTACTCGGGCGGGGCGCCGATCCCGCCGAGCACCGTGACGGCGTTCTCGGACACTTTCGGGCAGTACATCCATAACATCTACGGCCTGACCGAGACCACGTCGCCGTCGCACGCCGTCCCGCTGGGCGGGGAAGCGCCGGTGGACCAGGCCTCCGGCGCCTTGTCGGTCGGGGTCCCGGTCTACAACACCGTCGTGCGCATCGTGGGCGAGGACGGCCGTGACCTGCCGCCCGGCGAGATCGGCGAGCTGGTCACCCAGGGCCCGCAGGTGGTCCCCGGCTACTGGAACAAGCCCGGGGAGACCGCCCGGGCGCTGCCCGGCGGCGCGCTGCACACCGGGGACGTCGGTTATATGGACCGTGACGGCTGGTTCTATATCGTGGACCGGAAGAAGGACCAGATCAACGTCAGCGGGTACAAGGTCTGGCCGCGTGAGGTCGAGGACGTGCTCTACGAGCACGACGCGGTCCGCGAGGCGGCGGTGGTCGGCGTCCCCGACCCTTACCGCGGGGAGACGGTCAAGGCGTACGTCAGCCTGAAACCGGGCCGCGCGGTGACGCCCGCCGAGCTCGTCGCCTACGGCCGGCAGAAGCTGGCAGCCTACAAGTACCCCAGGGAGGTGGAGATCCTGGACGAACTGCCCAAGACCGTGACGGGCAAGCTGCTCCGCCGTGAGCTGCGGGCCCGGACCGTTGACACCGACCCGGCCACGACGCACGCTCGGGGTAGAGCCGATTCAAAAGGGAGTCAAGATGACTAGTGGTACCACCGTTACCGTCATTCCCTGCGGGGCCATGACCGCTGACCTCACCTGGCTGCTGCTGGCGCCCGGCCGGGCCATCCGCACCCGGCAGAACAAGCACCTGCCGGCCGAGTGGGTCGACGTACCCACCCACTGCGTCCTCGTCGACACGCCCGACGGCAGGCTGCTGTGGGACACCAGCTGCCCGCGGGACTGGGAACAGCGATGGGCCCCGACCGGGCTGCAGGACTTCTTCCCCTACGACAAGGTCTCCGACGAGGAGTACCTCGATTCCCGGCTGAAGCAGCTCGGCATCACGCCGGGTGACATCGACTACGTGGTCTTCTCCCACCTGCACTTCGACCACGCCGGCAACGCCCAGCTGTTCAAGGAGACGAACGCGCGCCTGGTCTGCAGCGCCGCGGAGAAGGAGTGGGCCTTCGGCTTCGACGGCGCCTTCAACGGCGCGCACCTGAAGGCCGACTACGCCGGGCTGGACTTCGAGACGGTCTCCGGCGACGCGGAGTTCCTGCCCGGCGTCAGCTTCATCCAGACACCTGGGCACACACCAGGCAGCATGTCCATGCGGGTCGACCTGCCCGAGACCGGCACGATGATCTTCACCGCCGACGCGGTGTACATGGGCGCCAGCTACGGGCCCCCGGTCGTGCCGGCCGCGATCGTCAACAACCTGGAGCAGTTCTACGCCTCGGTCGAGAAGCTGCGGGGGATCGCGGCCTCCGCCGACGCCACCCTGGTGTTCGGGCACGATCCCGACCAGATCCACCAGCTTCGCGTCGCGCCGACCGGCAACTACCGATGAGCGCCGCCTCCGACCCTCGCTCCGGCCTGGACCTGACCGAGGAGACCATCTTCACCTGGGGCGCTCCGCCGCTGAAGTTCGGCGCGGGCGCGGTGGACGAGATCGGTTTCGAGATGGCCCAGTACGGGGCCAGGCGGGTGCTGATCCTCACCGACCCTAAAGTCAACGAACTCGGCATACCGGCGCGCATCGCCGACTCGCTGACCGCCCACGGGATCACCTCGGAGATCTTCGACGGCTGTCACGTCGAGCCCACAGACGACAGCATGGACAAGGCCGCCGGCTACGCCCGCGAGCAGGGCCCGTGGGACGGGTTCGTCGCGGTGGGCGGCGGCTCGTCCATCGACACCGCCAAGGCGGTGAACCTGCTGACCACCGACGAGGGGACGTTGATGGACTACATCAACGCACCGATCGGCGGCGGCCGGGCACCCAAAGGCCAGCTCAAGCCGCTGATCGCGGTCCCGACCACGGCCGGGACCGGCTCGGAGAGCACGGCCATGTGCGTGCTCGACGTGCTGTCCATGCGGGTCAAGACCGGCATCAGCCACTGGCGGTTGCGTCCCACCCTGGCGGTGATCGACCCGCTGGTGTCGCTCACCTTGCCGCCGGAGGTCACCGCCTCGGCCGGCATGGACATCGTGTGCCACGCCCTGGAGTCCTACACCGCGCGCTGGTACACCACGTTCGAGCGCAAGCAGGCCGAGCAGCGGGTCACCTACTGCGGGTCCAACCCCGTTTCCGACCTGTGGTGCGAGAAGGCCCTCGCCCTGCTCGCCGCCTCGTTCCGCACCGCCTTCCGCGACGGGTCCGATCTGGCCGCGCGCAGCAGCATGATGCTGGCGGCGACCTTCGCCGGCATGGGGTTCGGCAACTCCGGCGTGCACATTCCGCACGCTAACGCCTATCCGATCGCGGGCATGGTGAAGGACTACCGGCCGCCGGGTTACCCGCAGGCCGAGCCGATGGTGCCGCACGGGATGTCGGTGTCACTGACCGCGCCTGAGGCCTTCCGGTTCAGCTTCCCCAGCGCGCCGGAACGGCATCTGCGCGCCGCGGCCTTGCTCGCACCGGACTCCGAGAAGCTGAACGACCCGGGCGAGCAGCTTCCTGCCGCCGTCATCGACCTGATGCGAGACATCGAGATCCCGAACGGGATCGGCGCCGTCGGCTACACCGAAGCCGATATCGGCGACCTGGTGCCCGGCACGATGAAGCAGCAGCGCCTGCTGGCCACCTGTCCCCGTCCGGTCGGCGAGGACGACATCGCCGGCATCTTCGCCCGGTCCATCCAGAACTGGTGAGCAGATGCCCCTCTACGACTACCGCTGCCCGGACGGGCACCTGTTCGAGCAGCTGGCGCCGATCGCCGCCAGGGAACGGCAGGACTGCCCGGTCTGCGGGCAGGCCAGCGGGATAATCCCGTCGCGGATCACGCTCGGCGGGCACGCCGATCCCGGGCGGTCGAGGGAGCAGATGCCGCAGACCTGGCGCGGTACCTATGAAGGGAACCCCGAGTACCTGGGTCAGCTCCGCCGGCAGTGGAACGACAGGCGGAAACTCGAGGAGAAATACGACGAGCTGCGGGGCGACCAGCGGCCCGTGCTGGCGCACGAGGGGCGGTACCACACCGCGCCGCTGCGCGCGGGTGATCCCCCCGCGGGCGGTGCCCCCGCGGGCGGTGCCCCCGCGGGCGGTGCCCCCGCGCCCCCGGCTGCCCCCGCGCCCCCGGCTGCCCCCGGCCACTTAGGCGTCGATGTCCAGCGACGCCC
Organism: Streptosporangiaceae bacterium; assembly: GCA_050010815.1. Taxonomy (GTDB): domain Bacteria; phylum Actinomycetota; class Actinomycetes; order Streptosporangiales; family Streptosporangiaceae; genus Palsa-504. The sequence goes on from JBEKKH010000043.1 coordinate 14,020, forward strand.
CGTCGAGGTCCGTCATCGGGTCGGGGACGGTGATGCCGAGGCGTTCGGCCAGGGTGCGGGCCCGGGTCAGCAGCGGATGGGCCTCACCAAGTCCGGGGCGCCCGTGCGCCAGCAGGGTTCGGTCGAGCACGGGCGCGAGGAGCTCGGCCGCCTGGCCGGTCTCGCCGAGCGTGGCACAGCGCACCGCCTCGTCGTAACGGGCGGTGAGAATCACGGGGTGGCCGGGATCGATCCCGCCCGCGGCCAGGTCAGTGACCAGACGGAAGCACTCGGCGGCCCGCCCGGCGTCGCCGAGCCGGGCCGCCGCCCGGCTGAGCAGGACGAGCGTCCAGCCGTGCGCGGGCAACGGCGGTCCCGTCTCGGCGTCGGCTTCGGCCGCAGCGAGCCGGGACAGCGCGGCCGCGGCCCCGGCGGCCTCGCCCCCCAGCAGCGCGAGCTCGCCGAGGGACCGGTCGAAGTCCGCCGCCAGCGGGTCCAGGCCGGGATCCAAGGGCCGCGCGGCGAGCTGCTCGCGGTCGGCCAGCAGGGCGGTCGTGGCCTCCTGCGACCGGCCCAGCTGGCCGTGGGCCAGCGCGAGCAGGCGCCGGGCGGTATAGCCCAGCCGGAAGGAGACCCGGTCCCGGAACCAGTCGGTTCCCGCCGCCTGGTCGCCGAGCAGCTCAAGCGCGACGCGGGGGCGTTCGAGCACCAGCGCCGCCTTGGCCAGCCAGACGAGATCCTCCTGAACGCGGTAGGAGGTGGGCAGGAACCGGCTGCGGCGCGTGTCGGCGGCCTCTTCGAGGTATCGACGGGCCACGACGGGATGTCCCGCGGACAGCAGGGCCTGGCCCAAGGTGGCACGGGCCTCGGCGGTATCGGCGTGGGCGAGATGACCGAGCCTGGCCTGCCGGTCGGCCAGCAGCTCGCCGGCCAGCTTGACGCTGTCGATCACGCTGCCGTTGGTCCGGGCGATGTCCGCCCTGGTGCGTTCGGTGACGGTCAGCCGGCGCCAGGCGGCCGGGTCCTGCGGTTGGCGTTCGGCCAGGCCCAGCCGGGTGTGCAGGACGTCAGTGATGAGGGTCGCGGCGCGCGGGCCGCGGCCGGTCTCGGCGGCCAGCGCGGCCAGGTTGTTGTCCGCCCGCGCGATCCTTGACCGGTCATGGCCCAGGGGTTGCCCGGCGACCTGGCGGGACAGTTCCCACGCCTGGGCGGCCGACCGCCGGTCGCCGTACCTGGCCGCGGCCATCCCCAGATGGCTCGCGGCGTCGCTGAGCCGCTGTAGGTCATGGCCGGCGGCGTCGGGCTCCGGCACTGCCCTGCCGCCCAGGTCGGCGGTGAGGGCCTGCCAGAGCGAAACCGTCCGCCGTGCCTCCTTGATGCACCGTGCGTGCATGGTGCCTGCCTCGAGCAGCACCCGCACCACCACGGCGCTGGCGTTCGCCTCGGCCCGGGGATCGGTGTGCCGCCGGGCCACCGCGGCCAGCGCGGTCTCGCCGCTTTCCAGGTCTCGCGGCAAGGTCCCCGCGACCCGGGTCAGGTCACGCTCGAACCACAGCGCCGCCAGCCCGCGCGCGACGAGCTCGACCGGCCCTTCATGATCGGCCAGGCAGGTCCGGAAGGTGACATCGGACAGCCGGGAGGCGCTCTCCGCGACGACCGGCTCCGCCAGGAAGGTGACCGATTCTGCGCAGACGCGCAGCACCGGGCGCAGGAAGTCGGAGAAGACGTCGCACCGGCCGTGCCACGCCGCCGCAGCCACCTGGCCCCAGGGGCTGTCCGGCCACGTGGGCGGAACGAGGTCGGTGCCCGCGGCGAGCTGCCGCTTTTCCGCGGTGGAGATGTCGCCGATTCCGTAGCCGACCTGGGTCATCAGCTGGTGCTCGGCCCGGTGGAACGCGACGATCGTGCCCAGCGCGGCGACCACGGCGGACCGGGCGACGGCCACCGACTCGATGGGCCCAGGCAGCGTCCAGTTTGCCTGGCCGGCGAACTCCCGCCAGGCGTGCGCGGCGGCTAGCGCGACCAGCACCCGGCGGTTGTGGACCTCGTTGTACAGCCACACGGCCGAACGCCCGGTCTGCCCGGGCAGTTCCACTGCAGCGGCCACGTCGCCGGCCCGGACGACGTGATAAGGCGTCTGCCGAAGTATGGCCGCGGCCGCCGCCGCGATGGCCGCCAGCCTCTCCTCCTGCGCTGCCATCGTGGCCTCCTCTCTGGGCTGGCTCTCTGGGCTCTCTGGGGTGGCTCTCTGGGCTGACCTGGTCCTTAGCCCCGGCCCAAGATCATCATGATAGGCGGAACCCATCGGTCCTAGCCTGCCCGTACTTTTCCTGACTAAAGGCCATATGATTTTTTTGGTTAGTTCAGGTATTACTTTGGCTCGCGGGCGTACGCTCGCGCAGGCATACCAGCGTTAAAGGGAGGGCCTGTCCCAGCTGGAATCGAAGCCATGTCAATGCCGGATGGGTAGTGAGGTGCTCGGCCCGGGCGCTCTGGCGCCCGGGTCGATGCAGGTCCCAGCGCCGGTAGCCCGCGCCTGGGCGGTGGCCGCGGCGCGGGCCGCGGCCCGCGTGCCGGCCCGCCGCGCGGAAGCCGACGCGTGGGTCGTCCGCGGCTGGGCCGACGTCGCCGTCGGCTGCCTCGCGCTTGACGGCTTCGCGCGCCGCCTCGCCAACCCGGGCGAGCTGGCCTCCTTCAGCGGCCTGGACGAGGTTGTCCGGGGCCTGCCTATCGGCTCGGGTGGACAGCACGCCGACCGGCTCCGCCGGCTGCGGCAATTCGCCGGCCCGGTACCGTCGTGGTATCCGGATGCCCGTCCCGTCAGCGGACCGATCCGCAGCGTCCGCGAGATCGTGTGGCGAGCGGCGAGCCTGCTTTCGTGGTTCGGTGAGCTGCTTGAGGACACCGCGACCACGCTCCCGCACCATCCGCCCTGCCCGCTGATCAGCGCGCAGCAGCTGGCCTGGGGGGTCCGCTTCCGGCCCTCGCCCAGCGATGCGCACGTCACGCTGAGCCTGCCGGTGAATCGCCGGCTGGCCCGGCGGACCTGGATGTGCCTGCCCGGACTGTCCGGCCCGGGTACCGTGATCGCCGAGGTGCCTTCCATCGCTACCCCGGTCAAGCAGCAGATCTGGCGCGGCATCCATGAAGGGGCGCACCTAGACCATCTGGCCTCGCTGGCCCGGGGCCGGCCGCTGGCACCCAGCCCCGGGGAGTTCGGCGCGGGCCTGCTGGTCGCCGAGTCCTACGCGATGGCGGTGGAGATACTCGCCGCGGTGGAGTGCATCGGCGCCGGAGAGGGGTATGCGGTCGGGCAGCTTGGCGCCGGCCTGATCGAGCGCGCCACCCGGCTGCCCGGTGGCGCCCGTCCGGCGGCCGAGTTCGCCGACCTGCCCACCCTGGCCGAGGTCTACGTGCTCGGGCCGCTTGAGGTGCTGGCCGGCGGCGCGGCCGCCGGTGCTCTGCCGGAGGCGATCAGCGAGCCGCTGCGCGATCGCTGGCGGGCCGCGTGCGCGGCCTACTCTCCCGCCGCCACCTTCGGATCCGCCGCCGCCGCCCTGATCGAGCGCTCGGCCGACCCGCCGCGCCCCTGAACCTGGCCGCGCCTCGGTTCCGTTCGTCGCGCGGCACTTCCGACGCCGCTTCTGCCTGCTAACTCTCCCTGGCCGAAAGCAAAACTTTATCGACGTAAATCTTGTATAGATGGACATGCTTTATCTAGCTACATTAAGCTCTCCTTGGTTCTCGCGTTGAGGTGCGGACAACGTCCCAGCGTGAGGGCCGCGGAGCGGATGAGGGAGGAGCTGCCAGGCCCGAGCGAGGCCTCGCGCGGTTGACTACCGCGCGGGTGACCGTCTGGGCCGGCGGAAGGGTCTTAAGGGGTCGAAGGGATGAGGACGACGTAGGGGTGGCGCAGCGGGTGGTTGGCTCGCCCGGCCATTCCTGCTCGTTCGGCAGCGGGCGAAAGCTGGCATCACCTCCGACGTCAGGTGTTGTATTCACCTGACCGGTGAGGGATCTTATCGATGTCGCTGAACTCGGTTGCTGCACCGATTACCGGCTGTTGGCTGTCCGCGACGAGCGATGACCGACTGCGAATCTTAGCCTTTGGGGGGCTTATGGTTTCGTCGATCAGATTGAGCTATTCCCGTAGCGACTCGCGGCTGGTCGCGGTGAGCCCGACCTCATCAGTCAGTCACATCTTCTCCCGCCATGTCACGGTCGGGTCGTCCGTGACGTCAAGGACTCCAGGTGGCGGCCGCCATGGCCCTGACGGAGCCGGCCGCCACCTGGCCTACCCGCAGGGAGGATCGGGATGACAGACACCGCTCATCACCCGGTACTGAACGGGCCAGACCTGGATAAGGCGATCGAGCACGCACGCGCGGCCTTGGCCGCCGTGCTCGGAGCTCCGGCCGGCGGCGATGGAGCCGCCTACCCGTGCCTGCGGCCAGGTGACTGGGGTGATTGGGCCGGCCGGTTCAGCTATCCCGGCCATCGGCTGGTCGGGCGAGGCGACGAGCCTAGCTACCCGAAGATGATCGCGGAGGCGCGAGCACTGCTCGGGATCCTGCTCGCGCAGCGGCTGGTTCTGGCGGCGGGACGGACCGGCGAGCGGGACCGCGCTGCGATCGCGGCCGTCCGGGCCGACCGCAATGAGGCCATCGCGGTGCACGCCGCGCTGCTCTACTGGCTGCCGGTCGATAATCCGGCCTGGCCGGACGTGGCGATGACGGTCGGCAGGCTCAGCTATGACCGCTACAGCGACCCGTGGCCGGAGGCGGAGGCACCGGACCCGGACGATCTCGACGCCGCGTGTGACCTGCTGCTACGGGCCGCGCGGAGGGACGAGGCCGACGAGCGGACGGCACGGTATCTCGTCCTCGCGCTGCGCGACCGGCAGCGCCTGCTGGCCTGCCCGGCCGATACCAGTGCGCTGATGGCCTGGGGTGAGCGACTGCTCGCCTTTCCCGACGCGGGCGGCCTGGACCGGGCTCGCCTGCATGACCTGCTGGAGCTCGAGGTGACCGGCCGGGCCGAGTCACTGGCCCAGCGCGGGTCGTGGGATCCGGCCGATCTGCGGTCGCTCCGCTTAGCGCCAGCCGCCTGACGCCAGCCGCTTGACGCCAGCCGCTTGACGCCAGCCGCTTGACGCGGTCGGCCGGCCTGCGGCTCAGCTCCCGGTGCCGGGGGCAGGCACGCCCACGGGGCTGGGGTACGGGAGTATGCTCGCGCACGCCAGCGCGAGCGGGGTGAGCACCTTCACGACGTCGGCGGTGACCTCGGGGCCCAGGCGAGTCCAGGGTCGTGCCGCTGCGTGGTCCGTGGCGGCCTCGACCGCCGCATGCGCGTCCCGGCCGGCGCTGGTCAGTTCGCCGTCCGCGCCAACCCAGCCGCGGTCGGCCAGCCTGCCGAGCGCGCCGTCCCACTCCTGGTCGGTCCAGCCCCGCATCGGCTGCAGGCTCTCCCGCCGCAGGTCCATGCGGCACCGCAGGGCCACCGCCTCGCAGCCGTCGATGTCCGCCGCGGTCAAGGCGGCGAAATGCCCGTCACCGCGGTGCTCGCGCAGCACGGTGGCCGCCTGCCAGAGCCGGGTTAGAGCCGAGGATCCCTGGTCCAGGGCGACGTTGGCCGCGGCCAGCACCCGGCCCGCGCAGTCCAGCTCGCTGGCCGCCTGCCAGAGCAGGTCGGCGGCCGCTGCCACCTCCGGTTCGCGCCCGCCGAGCAGGCCGCCGAGCGCTTCGACCGCGCCCGCCGTGCGAGTCCGCAGGGCCTGTTCCGGCGTGATCAGCTCCCAGACCGCGGGGATTGCGCGGGCCACGAAGGCTGGCGCGAAAGTGTAGAACGAGGCGGTGACGACCGCCGCACCGGCCGGGCCAAGCGGAGCCGCTCGACCGGCGAAGTAGCCTCGCCAGAATCCGCGCAAGCCAGCCTGCTCGTAGGCCGACCGCGCCTCGGGGGCAAAGTAGGTCACCGCGTGGATGGGCTCGAAGAGGGTCCACATCGACCGGGACCCGTGAACCGCATGCGCCGTGTCCGCCACGACCGCCCCTTCGCTATGCTCGGTGATTCTCGGGGTTGCTTGTCTCGGCAGGATAACCCCGGACGAGCTGTTACGTGTGTGGCTGCGTTCTTGCCGACAAGCCGGGTAAGAGGGCTTTTATGCGGACTGACCCGGCGAAGGCCGGCCGGCCATCCGGCGCCGGCACCGACGAGAGCCGAGAGTGGCGGGGATGGTGGCGGCGCTTGCGTGGCTGGCTGCCGTTCCTGGTCAAGCCCTTGCGCCGCGGCATCGTCCTGTTCATCGTGGCGCTGGTCATCGAGTACCTGGTCGTACCGGAACTGGTGGGGGCCAGCAAGGACCTGTCCCTGCTGGGGCGGGTAAACGCCGGCTGGCTCATCGCCGGCGTGATCACCGAGTGCCTCTCGCTTTTCTGCTACGGCCTGCTGACCAGGGCCGTGCTGTCGCCGGCCGGCCCCGACGATCCGCCTCGGCCTGGCTTGTCCCGGCTGTTCCGCATCGACCTGGCCGCCGCGGCGATCGCGCACGTCATCCCGGCCGGGACGCTGGGCAGCGCCGGGATCGGCTACCGCCTGTTCACCGCGGAAGGCATCAAGGGAAACGACGCCGCGGTGATGATGGCGACCAAGGGCCTGGGCTCCACCGTGATGCTCAACGTGCTGCTGTGGCTGTCTCTCGTGGTCTCCATACCGCTGGCCGGCTTCCATCCGATCTACGTGACCGTCGCCGCCATCGGCGCCGTGCTGCTGCTGGCCATCGGGGCACTGACCTTCGGCATCACCCACGAGATCGGACGCGCCTCCCGCATCCTGCATGCGATCGGCGACCGGATTCCCGGCCTGACCGGCGCCCGCCTGGAGCAGGGCCTGCGCGAGGCCAGCACGTCCCTGACCGCGATGGCGCGTGACCGGCGCACCATGTTCTGGTCGCTGACCTGGGCCGCGCTTAACTGGCTGCTCGACGCCGGGTCGCTGTGGTGCTTCGTGGCCGCTTTCGGCCGGTTCGTCAACCCGGTGGAGCTGTTCGCCGCCTACGGGATCGCCAACGTGGCCGGCGTGCTGCCCATTACGCCGGCCGGCCTGGGCGTTATCGATTCTGTGGCGCCGTTGCTGCTGGTCAGCTTCGGCGTCACCCGCAGCGTGGCGACGCTCGGTGTGCTGGGCTGGCGCTTGGTTAACTTCTGGCTGCCCATCCCGGCCGGCGCCGCCGCCTACGTGTCCCTCAAGGTCCCGCGGGGCGCGGGCCTGAAGGCCATGCGCGCCGCCGTGTCGACCATGATGACGCACAACGGTCAGCCGGAGACGCCGCCCCCTGCGACCACCCCCGCTGACCTCCCGCCGCCCCGGATCAGCCCCGCTGACCCCCCGCCGCCCCGGACCACCCCCGCTGACCCCCCGCCGCCTGAGGGTGACCCGCCGGACACCCCCGAGCCGCCCGCTCTGGCCAGTGACCTTTGAGCCTGGGCTACGCCGAAGTAAGTGTGAGCGGCCCGAAAAGCACGGTGACGACGATCGTGCCGGCTACCGCGCAATTCGGAGCCGACGTGGTGTAGTAGTGCCTTTGGCCGACGGCGAAAGCGCCGATACGATAGTGGCCGTGGCGGCATAAGCGGCAATAGCGGGCCAGCATGAGGTCGGCCCTTCTCGCCTATCCATGCCGCCGCGCCGTTGCCTGGTCTGGTGAGCGGGGGAGGGTCATTGCGGACATTTCCACCTAACTCTCCTGCGTCACCCGGCGGTTACGGATCGAGTTTTAAAAATTCTTCGTCCCCGCCCATCCGATCTGCCCTTGGCCACGAAGGTGTCATATGAACCCGAGCGATTCGGACGCGTCCCGGTTCAGATCTGAGGCTACGGATAGGAGGGGAGAGCGGGATCTAAACGACCTGCTCGTCCACGTGGCACGTGGCGACCAGGATGCGTTCGAAGCGGTGTACGACCGGCTGGTCGGCCCCATATACGGCGTGATCCGCAGGGTTCTCCGGGATCCGTCCCAGTCCGAGGAGGTAGCACAAGAGGTCCTTCTCGAAGTGTGGCGGACCGCTGCGAGGTTCGACCCGTCCATGGGTGGCGCGGCGACGTGGGTGATGACCATCGCCCACCGCCGCGCCATCGACCGGATTCGCTCTACCACGGCAGCAACCGAGCGAGAGCACAGGACTGCCGAGGTCGATACGCCACATGATGAGGTCGCCGAGGCGGTGGAAGCGAGCCTGGACCAAGAGCGAGTACGGCGCTGCCTGGCCGGACTTACTGAGATCCAACGTGAGTCGATCACCCTGGCCTATTACGGGGGGCACAGCTACCGGCAGGTGGCTGGATTGCTTAACGTCACGCTAGGCGCCATCAAGACGAGGATCCGGGACGGCTTGATCCGAATGCGCGATTGCCTGGGGGTGAGCTGATGAGGCTCCTTCGTCATGACTTGCACGCCCTGAGCGGCGCCTACGCGCTCGACGCTCTCGAGGGAGGGGCGGAGTTCGAGCGCTTCACCCGGCATCTGAGCCGATGCCCGTCCTGCGCCAGCGAGGTCCGCGGCTTCCGCGAAGTGGCCACCTCACTGGCCTTCGCCGCCGCCGCCCAACCTCCGCCCGAACTGCGCGCGCAGGTACTGGTGGCCGCCACGCGCATCCGACAGCTTCCGCCCGAGGTCAAGACCCACGCCCGTCCGCGCCGGGCCCGGGCCTGGGTGCCGTGGCTATCAGGGGCTATCGCGACCGCCGGAATCGCCGTCGCGGTGGTTTTCGGCCTAGCGCAGGCCCACACTCAGCAGGAGCTGAACCAGGCCCGAGCTCAGAACCAGGACATCGCCCTGGTCTTGTCGGCACCGCAGGTCAAACTGCTCACGCACACGACGACCGCGGGCGGCGTGGCCACCGTGGTCCTGGCCGCCGACAGGCACCAACTGGTGGTCACCACCAGCGGGCTGCCTGCGTTGCCCGCGGGCAAGGTCTACCAGCTCTGGTTCATCGGTCCGAAGAAGATCGTGTCCGCGGGCCTGCTGCCCACAGCTACGTCCGGGCAGACCTCGCCCGTCCTCGCGTCCGGGATCGTCCACGGCGACAAGCTCGGCCTTACCGTCGAGCCCGCCCCGGGAAGCGCCCAGCCCACCACCACGCCCATCCTGGACCTGGCCCTGCCCGTCTAAGCGACGCTGGTCTCCGGAGCGCATTACCCCTGAGCACTTGTGGGTCGCAAGTGTCCCGTGATCCCGTTTTCCCGTAAAGATCGGGGTGGATCCGGACTGACCCGAAAAAAGGTGCAGGTGATGCTGGTGTGACTGATGACGCATTTACACGCCAATACGGCGTCGGGCACCGACACCCTGACTGCGTGGTGGATAAGGGGTACCCCAGTGCCGTATGCCGACTGCGAAGGCACCCGCCGGCACTTGACGATCGAGGCAACGGTCAAGCTGTAGCGGGGGGTCGTTGCCGCCACCGGTCAGGACCTGCCCGGCCCGCGGCGAGACGGGCGACGAGACCCAGGCGGCCCCCGCGCCGGTGCCCGGCCGGCGCGAGCCTGGCTCGTCCCGCCCCGGCCAGCCCCGGGCCGCCCTCCGGCGCGCTGGTCCGGAACCGGCCTGGGTTTGGGTGTGGGTGTGGCACCGTGCACCAAAGAATGTGCCCGGTGCCACACCCATACCCATCCGGCCGGGCA
>JBEKKH010000044.1:0-22832 GCA_050010815.1 Streptosporangiaceae bacterium
TAAGAAACCAATCCGTCAGAGCATCAAGTGCCCTGTCCTCATGATATTTAACAGAGTCGTCAGATGTTAGGGTCGGATGCGCCTCGCGATATGCCCGTCTTCGGGAGGCGGCTGAGGGGCCAGGAATCGATATTCCAATTGTTGCTATGATCGCCTTGATATGCTCATTTGGATCAGGCCGATCGAGCCACTCCCTAACCAATAGCCAGCTGCATTCCAGGCCTCAACTCGCCTAGCGGCAGCTGCTCGTTTCACGGCATCTAGCGCAAGCAACGCCGTGGCATCCCGCAGTACATCCTCCGTCAGGCCTGCGCCTCGGCGAAGCGAGCCAAGCTCACGACTGACGGCCCGGCGTGCCTCGTCCTCTCCGGCCGCGTCTCCCCCCAACGATTCCCCCCTTATTCCTCCCATGGTTACGCCTATACGCCTGGAGCGCTCGCATGCAAGATCGTGTTGTGGCTAGATCGGTCCAGCAAGATACGCGTGGAGAAGGTTGCGATGAACGACCGTGGAAACTGGGTTTCGAGTCCTCTTACGCATTTGATCGATGAGGTCGGACGTGCAGCGTACAGTGGATGGGGGCAGACCATCCGCCTGCTCGTATTGCTCATAGCGATAGGCGCGGTCGCCGCGCTTGTCTTGACCGCAAGCAGGTACGGCGTTGCCGCTATCGTCCATCGTTAACCCGGTGCTGTGCATGGCCACGCATCGTTGGCAGTATGTAGCAGACGACGCGGCTACCTCCAGAGCGCGGTTTCTATTTCTATTGCGCGCTTCGCCCAGCCCAAGGAGACGCGCAGGGGACTTGTTTCCTGCGCGAACCCGGCAGCCGCCCGTGAACCCTTCATTACTCATCTCATCTGGTAATTTATCGTTATTGATTGCGTTGTCCGCATCAGCAATCCGGCACGCCGCGTCATGACGGGGTGTATTACGCAAACTGTTCCGCTAATTAGATCGCGAGCCCGCCGGCTGAGCTGGCGCTGCTGTCCGGCAGGGACTCCCCGGCGCCGCTCCATAAGCCACACATGCCAATCCTCGCCACTCGTGACCCAGGGCGGGACCTCGGCAATCGTGAACCCGCAGGACGCGACAAGGTCATTCACCAGCTCGCCGTATTCTCCAGCCGACAGTGCGAACGGCCGCCACCGGCGGCCACCGTTCATGCCGCCGCCGCCGCCGCACGTGCCAAGGATCTCGTTCACTACCGCGAGGGGCGGTACCTCCGGCGGCGACAGCGACGGGTACGGGCCGCCGGTCAGAAGGTCAGCAACCGTTCCCGACGCATCTGCCCGGCCACGCCCCAGCGGCCATTCCTCGATCCACTCCACCTCGCGCACAGGGTCACCCTAATTGGGCCCTGGGGCGCGAGACCCACGCCGACGCGACTCCGTGCATGCGCACGCCACGTCGGTATCCGTTCGCGAGGACACCATCGTGGCTGCCATCACCACATACGCGCCTGCAACAGCGAATACCGCGACCAGCGCACCACCCAGACCCAGTCCGACACCCTCAACGCCGCCGCCACCCCCACGAGGACCCGCCCTGCTCGGTGAACTGCCCCACCTCACCGCCGTACCCGCCCCCTGATCGAGAATCTGCTTACCGCGCTGGACCTCCAGGTGCTGTATCGCCCTGGGCAAGGGCAGGGCCCATCTGGGCCACCCTGACCGACCAACCCCATACCGTCAACGCCCTGCTCAACGACCCCCGAACCAGCACCACCCCACCCGCCGTCAACCCGCCAGGCCCCCAATTGCGGATTTCCACAAAGACCCGCCAGGCCCGCATGCCAAGTCCGAGAACATCCGCCCGGCACGTCGGCTCACTGTCGAGGCGACGGTCAGGCTTTGAGGCAGGGCCAGCTGCCGGACGATGTCCGGGACAGGGCGCGCGTGCCACGGCACGTCCGGCATCGCCCGCACCCGCCAGCCCGCGCCGGGCCGAGACCGCAGGCACCCCCGGCCCCTGTCGTCACTTCCGCCACTCAGGCGGGACACCCCCGCGCTGCCGCCATCAGATCCGGCCGGCACGATGTACTCCTGAGCCGGCCCCAGCCGGCTCAACTCTCCATCGTGCCGGCCGCAAAGCCCCGGCCGGCGCCGGCATCCGGGAGCCACGCGCCAGCAGGTGCACATGAGACTAGGGAACCCCGCCATCCGGCACCCGCAGCGACCGACCACGGGGGTACCGCGCCGATCCGGTGCACCCCCGTGCACCAGATCAACCGCTAAGCCCGGATCCAGCCCGAAGATCCCGATCCTTTCGTAACGGGTGGAGAGCTGGGGCACGCGGGATCGGTGTTAGTGGGGGTGGGAGATCTGGGGCACGCGGGATCGGCGTGAGGGGGTCGGACCAGCTGCTGGAAGTCGGCTGCGCCGATATTTAGTAAGCCCAGACTTATTAGGCTAGACTTACGGCATGAGTCAAGATCCCGACGTTGGTCAGGTGGCCGCGGCGCTCCGGGTGAGCATCGGCCTGCTGTTGCGGCGACTGCGGCAGGTGCGGGCCGAGGGTGAACTCTCCCTGCCCGAGAGCTCGGCCCTGGTGCGGCTGGACCGGGGCGGTCCGGCCACGTCCGGCGAGCTGGCCAAGCTGGAGCAGATCAGCCCGCAGTCGATGGGGGCGACGCTGGCCGCATTGGAGGCGCGTGGCCTGATCGACCGGCGTTCCGATCCGCAGGACGGCCGGCGCGTGGTCCTGTCGGTGACCGGCGCCGGGCGCGACGTGCTGCAGGACAAGCGGAACGCGCGGACCGAGGCGATGGCGCGCGCCCTGGAGGCCGGTTTTACCCCGGCCGAGGTGAGGCAGTTGATGGTGGTCGCGCCGCTGCTCGAGCGGTTGGCGCAGAGCCTCTGATGACCAGCGAGCCGACCGCCGCAGCCGCCACAGCAGAAGCCGGGAACGACCGCTACAAGTGGGTCGCCCTGGCGAACACGACCGCCGCCATGTTCATGGCCACGCTCGACGGATCGATCGTCATCATCGCGCTGCCTGCCATCTTCCGCGGCATCCACCTGGATCCACTGGGGGCAGGCAACATCAGCTACCTGCTGTGGATGATCATGGGCTACCGGCTGGTCCAGGCCGTGCTGGTGGTGACGGTCGGCCGGCTGGGGGACATGTTCGGCCGGGTCCGGATCTATAACGCGGGCTTCGTCGTCTTCACGATCGCCTCGATCCTGCTCTCCTTCGACCCGTTCGAGGGCGGCCACGGCGCGCTGTGGCTGATCGGCTGGCGGGTGCTGCAGGCCGTCGGGGGCTCCATGCTGATGGCGAACTCGGCCGCGATCTTGACCGACGCGTTCCCCGCCGACCAGCGCGGCTTCGCGCTGGGCACCAATCAGATCGCGGGCCTGGCCGGCCAGTTCGTCGGACTGGTCGCGGGCGGGCTGCTGGCCGCGCTGGACTGGCGGGCGGTGTTCTGGATCAACGTGCCGGTGGGGGTGTACGGGACCTGGTGGGCCTACCGCAAGCTGCGGGACAACGGTGAGCGGCACCGCGGCCGGATCGACTGGTGGGGGAACGTCACGTTCGCCGTCGGCCTGGGTGCGGTGCTGATCGCCGCGACCTACGGCATCCAGCCCTACGGCGGCCACACCATGGGCTGGACGAACCCCTGGGTCGTCACCGGGCTGGCCGGCGGCGTCGCGCTGCTGGTGGTGTTCGGCATCATCGAGACCCGGGTGGCCGAGCCGATGTTCCAGCTCGGCTTGTTCCGCATCCGGGCCTTTACGGCCGGCAACCTCGCGGGCCTGGCCACCTCCATCGCCCGGGGCGGGCTGCAGTTCATGCTCATCATCTGGCTGCAGGGGATCTGGCTGCCGCTGCACGGGTACAACTTCAGCGACACGCCGCTGTGGGCCGGCGTCTTCTTGCTGCCCTTGACCGCCGGGTTCCTGGTCTCGGGGCCGGTGTCCGGGATCTTGTCCGACAAATTCGGCTCCCGGGGTATCGCCACCGGCGGGATGGCGGTGTTCGGCGGCAGCTTCATCGGCCTGATGCTGCTGCCGGCCAACTTTCCCTACCTGGCCTTCGCCCTGCTCATCGCGGCGAACGGGATCGGCAGCGGCATGTTCGCCTCGCCCAACTCCTCCTCTATCATGGGCAGCGTCCCGGCCCGGCAGCGCGGGGTGGCCTCCGGGATGCGCTCCACCTTCCAGAACTCGGGCACCGCGGTGTCGATCGCGGTCTTCTTCTCCCTCATGATCGCCGGGCTGGCCAGCAGCCTGCCGAAGACGCTGAGCAGCGGCCTGCAGAGCCAGGGCGTGCCGGCCGCCCTCGCGCACCAGATCGGCTCCCTGCCGCCGGTGTCGTCGCTGTTCGCGGCGGTACTCGGCGTGAACCCGGTGCAGCACCTGCTGGCCACCGGCGGCGTGCTGTCCTCGCTGCCCGCCGCCAGCCAGCGGGTCCTGACCGGCCGGGAGTTCTTCCCGAACCTGATTTCCGTCCCCTTCCACCACGGCCTGGTGATCGTGTTCGCCACCTCCGCCGCCCTGGCCGCGCTGGCCGGCCTGGCCTCGCTCCTGCGCGGCGCCCGCCCCGGCGTATGATCCGCGCCATGACTGTCGAGGTGACGGTGAAGACCGTCGAACCGACGCGGACGGCGGTGGTAGCGGCGGTGACGACGTGGGCGGAATTCCCGAAGCTGTGGGGGCCGATGCTGGACCAGGTGTGGAGCTTTCTCCGGGGGGACGCCCCGGCGGGGCTCTACGAGCACGGGCACAACATCATGCTCTACCAGGACGACGTCCCCAGCGTCGAAGTCGGCGTTGAGGTAAGCGGCTCATTCGATCCGGCCGGCCGGGTTGTCGCGTCCACGCTTCCGGGCGGGCTTGTCGCCACCGCGACCCACACCGGCCCGGTCGCGACGATCGGCGACACTCATCGGGCGGTGTGCGAGTGGAGCAAGGCGAACGGGTACCGGCTGGCCGGCCCTCGCTGGGAGATCTACGGCGATCCCCGCCCGCCGGCCGGCGACTTCGAGGTGGACGTGTTCTGGTCGCTGCTGGCGCCGTAACCCGGCGTTGGCTGGTGCTGTCTCCCCGGGCCAGGCCGGCCAGCTCTCAGCGGCCGGTCCAGGCCGGCTTCCGCTTGTCCCGGAACGCGGCTGGCCCCTCCTGCGCGTCGGCGGACAGGTAGACCGGCGTCCAGAGCCGTTCGGCCTCGTCGAAGACGTCGGGACGGGCCAGGTAGGCGGTCCGCTTGGCGGCCAGGACGGACAGCGGGGCGTTGGCGGCGATCCGCTCGGCCAGGGCCTGCGTCGCGGATCGCAGCTCCGCCAGCGGCACCACCTCGTTGACCAGCCCGATCTCGTGCGCCCGCTGGGCGCTCACCGGGTCCCCGGTGAGCAGGATCTGCAGCGCGATCCGGGGCGGGACGAGCCAGGGCAGCGGCGCGGCCCACGGGGCGCCACGGCCCACCTTCACCTCGCTGATCGCGAACGTCGCGTGCTCGGCGGCCACGCACAGGTCACAGCACTGGGCCAGGAGGAAACCTCCGGCCCAGGCCACCCCGTTGACCGCGGCGATCGTCGGCTTGGCGATGTCGATGTTCCGGCCGAACTGGGGCATGAAGTCAAGCGGCGGCACGGTCAGCGCGGTATCGGCCATCTCCTTCAGGTCGCCGCCGGCGCAGAACGCCTTGTCGCCCGCGCCGGTGACCACGAGAACCTTGGCGCCTGAGTCGTCGTTGAAACGCCGCGCCCCGGCGAACAGGCCCGCCCGCACGGCCGCGTTCAGCGCGTTGCGGGCCTCGGGCCGTTCGATCGTCAGCCAGGCGACGCCGTTCTCCACCCGGTAGCTGACCACGTCCGCCATCACACCACCCCATCCGCTATGACCACGCTTCCCAGCGGCGAAGCGGGCCCGTATAGTAGCACACTAGTGAATCGTGAATCACTAGCGCTTAACGCCGGAGGACGTCGTGGACCTCGATGTGACCAGCCTGCATCACCGGCGTGCCGTCCACCGCTGGGAACGGATGAGTGTCGGTGACCTGATCGAGCGGGTGACCTGGAGCCGCCCGGACAAGCTGGCCATCGTGGGCCGGCCCGGCGCCTACTCCGACCAGCGGTTCGCCGCGCTGACCTACCGGCAGGCCGACCAGGCGGCGAACCAGGTGGCGCACGCGCTGCTGGCCCGCGGGCTGGAGCGCGGCGACGTGGTGCTGCTGTTCTGCGAGAACTCGGTGGAGGCCTACCTGGCCAAGATCGGCATCGCCAAGGCCGGCCTGGTCGCCGCGCCGCTGAACCCGATGATGGCCCCGGACCTGGTGGCCGCCATGATCGACCTGGTCCGGCCGAAGCTGGCCGTCGTGGACGCCGAGCTGTGGCCCAAGGCGCAGGAGCCGTTCGCCGCGAAAGACCTGCAGCCCGCCATCACCATTGCTATCGGCGGGCCGCCGGCCGCGCACAGCGTCTCGTTCACCGAGCTCATCGCCGGCCAGCCCACACACGAGCCGGACGTCGAGATCCACGCCGACGACATCTGGGAGATCCTGTTCACCTCGGGCACCACCGCGCTGCCCAAGGGCGTGATGATCTCGCACGCGTGCAGCTACATGGCCGGATTCGGCTTCGCGCTCTCGCTGACCCGCGGACTGCGGCTTGAGTCCGACCTGAGGGTCGGCACCTACCTGCCGATGATCTATCACGTAGGTGACCAGCCGTTCACTTATTCCGTCTTCCTGAGCGGCGGCACGCTGGTGCTCGGCCGCAAGCCCAATGCCGAGCACATCGCCGAGATGATCGCCGAGGACCGGGTGACCGCGCTGTGGGCCGGGTCGCCGGCCATGGTCCGGGCCGTGGACGCGGCGCTGACCGCCCGGCCGGAGCTGGACGCGCGCAGCCTTACCGTCATCGTGTACGGCTGGGCCGCGCTGCCTCCGGCCACGCTGGCCTCGATGAAGCGGCACTGCGGCGAGGACCTGTGCGCGTTCGAGATCTTCGGCCAGACCGAGTCGATCTCCTGCCACCGGTTCTGGCCCGACGAGTGGCCGGAGCTGTACGCGGCCACGGCGCCGCAGGACAACTACGTCGGGGTGCCGAGCCCGGTCCTGGCCTCGACCGTGTTCGACCCGGACGGCGCCGACCTGGCCAGCCAGCCCGGCGTGGCGGGCGAGGCCGTGTACCGGTCCCCGTCCGTGATGGCCGGCTACTACCGGGACGAGGCCGCGACCAGGCACGCGTTCCGGTACGGCTGGTTCCACTCCGGGGACAGCTGTACCTACGACGAGGCCGGCCTGCGGATCATGGTGGACCGGTACAAGGACATCGTGAAGACCGGCGGGGAGAACGTGTCAAGCCTGCGGGTCGAGGCGGTGCTCGCCCAGCACCCGGACGTGGCCAAGGCCGCGGTCATCGGCCTGCCGCACCCCCGCTGGAGCGAGGCGGTGACCGCGGTCGTGGTGCTGCGGGACGGAGCCACGGTCAGCGAGGATGACCTGGTCAAGCACTGCCGGGCCCAGCTGGCGGGCTACGAGACGCCCAAGTCGGTGCTGTTCGTGACCGATTTGCCGGAGACCGTGGGCGGCAAGGTCCTCAAGTACCGCCTGCGCGCCGAGCACACCGCGCACTACGCCGCCGGAGCCGCCGGAGCCGCCGGAGCGCCCGGAGCCTACGGAGCCGCCGGAGCGGCTGAGTTAGCCCTGGCTGTAGTCGCGGAGCCGTTCGGCATAAAGGGTGCTGAATTCGAGGTAGCGGGCGCGCAGGCCGGCCCCCGGCCAGGTCGCGGGGAGCAGGTCCGCGGGCAGGCACGGGTCGATCAGCAGGTGCCTGATCACCTCGGCGGTGGCGATGAAGCCGTCCTTGAGGCTGACGGCGGTGCCGAGCTCGCGCTCCAGCCGTCGTGCCTCGTCGGCCCAGCCGGGCAGATCCCACAGGGAGCGGGCGAGCTCGAGCGGTGCGGTGGCGGGATGGCTGGCGAAGAACGCGCACTGGCCGGCCGTCAGCCCGTCGGGACGGCGCGCCAGGTTGGCCGGGCGGAGCCAGACGCCCTCGCGGAACTGGGCCAGCCGTAGCCGCACCATGTCCTGGCGCAGCGCGACCCGGTCCGCGAGCGAGCGCGCGTTCGCGGTGACGACCGCCATCTCCCAGCTGCCGTCCCAGGGTCTGGTCCGCGGTGAGCAGCCTTCCTCCTGCTGGACCTGGCGCTGGACCAGCCGGTGCGTGAGCTGGTAGACGCCCGCGTCGGCGGTGACGTCGCCGACCGCGACCATCCGCGTCAGGGCCACCCGGATCGTCTGCTCGGCGATGCCGAACAGGCCGCCCACCCGCACCAGGGCGCTGACCGGAAGCGCCGGCGGGTGATAGCCGAGGAGCGTGCTGAGCACCACCGACCGGGCGGTGAGCGGCCGGATGGCCGGAAGATGCCGGTCCTGCACAGCCGGAAGCATATGACCTTCCCCGATGGCGCCGCGGCCCTCTAGCCAGGCCCCGATCCCGATGTTACAGTGACGCATCGGTCAATGCGAATGTGTAATACGCAGCACCGTTCGGCGCCGTGGCCGGGGAGGCTGGTTCAGGTATGAACGTTGCTCATCAGGTCGGTGCTGGTCAGGTCGGTGCGACTCAGCTCAGCGCCATCGACCGGGCGCTGGCCCAGCCGAGCCTGCCGGCCGCGTTCCTGGTCCAGGCGGCGGCCAGCCCCGGGCGGGTGGCGTTGCGGGCGTTCGGGTCGCCACGGCAGCTCACCCTGGGGGAGTGGTCGGCCCAGGCCACCGCGGTGGCCGGCGGCCTGGCCCGGCTGGGCATCAGGCCGGGGGACCGGGTCGCGCTGCTGCTCCGGACGTGCATGGAGTTCCACGTCGCCGACCTGGGCGCCATGCTGGCGGGCGCCATCCCGTTCTCGCTGTACGTCACGTCCCCGGTGTCACAGCTCCAGGAGATCATCGGCAACGCCGGACCGCGGGTCCTGATCACCGAGCCGTCGCTGGCCGCGGTGGCCCGGGAGCTGATGGCCGTGTGCCCGGTGATCGAGCACCTGGTCGTGACCCAAGATGCGGAAGGCCGCGAGCTCAGCCTGGCCGGCCTGCAGGCCCTGGCCCCGGCCGACTTCGACGTGCGGGCGGTGACCGCGGCGGCCGGACGCGACGACGTGTGCACGCTGGTGTACACCTCGGGGACGACGGGACCGCCCAAGGGCGTGCAGTTCCGGCACGGCGGGATGCTCGACTGCCTGGATTCGATCCGGCAGCGGTTCACCACCACCGAGCGCGACCGGGCCCTGTCCTACTTGCCGATGGCGCATGTCGCGGAGCGGATCTTCGGGCACTACGCGGCGTTCATCTACGGCTACGAGGTGACCTCGCTGGCCGACCTCAGCCAGCTCGGCGCGGCCCTGCGCGAGGTCCGGCCCACCCGGTTCTTCGGCGTGCCCCGCAGCTACGAAAAGCTGCTGGCCGGCCTGCGCCAGGCCATCACCGCGGACCCGCAGGCCGCCCGGCTGCAAACGGCCCTGGCCGCACGCCTGGCCCGGGTCCAAGCCCAGCAGGCCCAATGGGCGGAACGGACCGTGGCTCAAGCCCCACCGCCACCCCACCCCCAGGACCCCCCGGCCGGGGCGGAAACCGGACCCCGCGCCGACGCGAAACCCGGGCCCGATGCCGGGGCGGAAACCGGGCCCGACGGCGACGACCGGCGAAACCTGGACCTGCTGCGGCCGCTGGCCGCGCTCACCGGCCTGGAGGCGGCCCACTTCCTGGCCGTGGCGGGCGCCCCCAGCTCGCCGGAGATGCTGGCCGAGCTGACCGCGTTCGGCCTGCCGATCAACGAGTTCTACGGCTCGTCCGAGACGATCATCGTGACCTGCAGCCCGCCGGACCGGATCCGGCTGGGCACCGTCGGGACCCCGCTGGCCGGGGCGCGGCTGCGGCTGGGCCCTGACGGGGAGGTGCTGATCGCCGGGCCGACGATCACGCCCGGCTACTACCGCGACCCCGAGCGCACCGCCGCGGCGCTCGAGCCCGACGGCTGGTTCCACACCGGCGACATCGGCGCCCTGGACGACGACGGCTACCTGCGCATCGTCGACCGGAAGAAGGCGCTGATCATCAACAGCTTCGGCAAGAACATGTCGCCGGCCAACATCGAGCAGGCCATCAAGGGCGGCCAGCCGCTGATCTCCCAGGTGATCGTGGTCGGCGACCGGCGGCCTTACAACGTGGCCCTGATCGTGCTCGACCGGGACGGGGTGGCCGGCTTCGCCCGCCAGCACGGCCTGGGCGAGGTCCCGTTCGGCCAGCTCGCCGGGCACGCCGAGGTGCTGGCCGCGGTGGCCGCGGCGGTCGAGTCAGGCAACCAGCGGCTGTCCCGGCCCGAGCAGATCAAGCGCTACCTGGTCCTCGACCACGACTGGCCGCTCGGCGGCGGGCAGCTGACCCCGACCGGGAAGGTCAAGCGCGGCGAGGTCACCGCGCAGTACCAGGCCGTCATCGACGGCCTCTACCACCCGGAGGCATGATGGCCAAGGTCCTGTACGCCAAGCGGAACCAGATCGCTTACATCACCTTGAACCGGCCGGACAAGCGCAACGCGATCGACACCGAGACCGACGAGGAGCTTTTCTGCGCCTGGACCCGGTTCCGCGACGACCCGGACGCGCGGCTGGCCATCGTGACCGGCGCGGGCGAGGCGGCGTTCTGCGCGGGCGCGGACCTGGCCGGGCACGTGGACGGCTGGCTGACCGCCGGACCCGGCCTGGGCCGCAGCGTGCTTGACCGCGGGTTCGCGGGCGGGATCACCCGCGGGCTCAACCTCCGCAAGCCGGTCATCGCGGCGCTGAACGGCTGGGTCATCGGCGGCGGCATCGAGCTGGCCCTGGCCTGCGACATCCGGGTGGCGGCCGACGACATCCAGTTCGGCTTCTTCCACATGCGCCGCGGCATGCACTTCGCCGACGGCGGGATCGTCCGGCTGGTCAACACCTGCGGCGTCGGGATAGCGATGGAGCTGGAGCTGATGGGCGAGCCGATCAGCGCCGAACGCGCCCTGGCGCTCCACCTGGTGAACCGGATCGTGCCGCGGGCCGAGCTGATGACCACCGTCGAGGACATGGCGGCCAAGATCTTGCGCAACCCCCGGACCGCGGTCGAGTCGGCCAAGGAGACGATCCTGGCCGTGGTCGGGCGGCCGCTTGAGGACCAGCTCCGGTTGGAGGCGCTCTACGGTTACTCGATCATGGGCGACCCCGAGATCGTCGAGCGCAAGGACGAGTTCCTCAGTGGTGAGCCCAGTGGTGAGCCCAGGGGTGAGCAGCAAAAATGAGCATGGACGGGGTCCGGGTCGGGGTGAACCTGATGCCGCCGCGGTGGGCCGGCGAACCGCCCCTGGCCGGCCCCGTGCTGATGGCGCATCGCCGCCGCCTGCTCGACCGGATGGCGGCGGCCGGGATGGACCACGTGATGGTCGGCGACCACGTCACGTTCGGTGACGGGATCGGCAACGACGGCCTGACCGACGCCGCCTCGGTGGTCACCGCCCGGGAGGACCTGGGCGTCTACCTGGCCGTGTACCTGCTGTCCCTGCGGCACCCGCTGCTGGTGGCCAGGCAGCTGGCCACGGTGGCCCAGTTCGCCCCGGGCCGGCTGCGCCTCGGGCTCGGGATCGGCGGCGACGACCGGCGCGAGGTGGTCGCCTGCGGCGTCGACCCGGCCACCAGAGGACGGCGGATGAACGAGTCCCTCGGCCTGCTCCGCCGCCTGCTGGCCGGGGCGGAGGTCAGCCACGACGGCGAGTTCTTCACCCTGGACCGGGTGCGGATCCGGCCCGCGCCCGAGCCGGGTATCCCGCTGGTGGTGGGCGGCCGTTCCGATGCCGCGCTGCGCCGGGCCGGCCGGCTGGGCGACGGCTGGCTGGGCATCTGGACCTCGGCCGGGCGCTGCGCCGACGCCATCGCCGCGGTGGCCGCTCACGCGGCCGACGCCGGGCGCACCGGCGTCGACTGGCAGCACGGCATGACGTTCTGGTGCGGGTTCGGGACCAGTGCCGCGCAGGCTCGCGGCCGGGTCGCGCCGGTGATGGAGGCGCTGTACCGGACGCCGTTCGGCAGCTTCGAGGGCTATGTTCCCTGCGGCACCGCGGCCGACGTCGCCGCGTTCGTCGCCCCGTACGTCCAGGCCGGCTGCACCACGCTGAACTTCATCCCGTTCGCCGGGAGCAGCGAGGCCGCGATCGACGCCGTCGAGGACGTCCGCGAGATCTTGAAACGGAGCGCGTGATGGCCGGTCTTTCCTTCGCTTTCACCGGTGACCAGGAGCAGTTCCGCAAGGCGGTGGCACGGTTCGCGGAGCGCCGGGTCGCCCCCGGCTACCGCGAACGCTCCGGTCAGCACGCCTACCCGATGGCGCTGCACGCCGAGATGGCCGCGCTGGGGGTGCTGGGTATCGGCCTGCCTGAGGAGTTCGGCGGCACCGGCCGCGAAGACCCGATTGCCCTCGGCATCGCCTGTGAGGAGATCGGGGCGGCCGACGTGAACCTGGCCGCGGCCCCGGTCACCGTGGGCCTGACCGGCGCGCAGCTCGCCGAGGGCGGCAGCCAGGCGGTGCGGGAGCGGTGGCTGCCCGCGATGATCGACGGCCGCGAGATCGTCGCCTTCGGCCTGACCGAGCCGGAGGCGGGCTCGGACGCCGCCGCGCTGCGGACCACGGCCACGCCCGCGCCGGGCGGCTGGCGCCTGTCGGGGGAGAAGAACTCGGTCAGCCACATCCACGTGGCCGGCGCCACCCTGGTCTACGCCCGGGAGCCGGGCAGCGAGCGATCGGCCGGGGTGAGCGCGTTCCTGGTCGAGATGGACCAGCCCGGCGTGTCCGTGGGCCGCTTTCACGACATGGGCCAGCTGCCGATCGGCCGCGGCTCGCTGCACCTGGACGACGTCTTCGTGCCGGTGCAGAACCTGGTCGGCGAGCCCGGCCGCGGCTTCGCCGCCGCGATGGGCCACTTCGACTACAGCCGGGCGGCGATCGGACTGCAGTGCCTGGGCGCGGCCGTGGCCAGCCTGAACGAGACCTACCGCTACAGCCGGGAACGGCAGGCGTTCGGCCGGCCCATCGCGGCGTTCGAGGGCGTCTCGGGACCGCTGGCCGAGCACGCGACCTTGGTGCAGGCGGCCCGGCTGCTGTGCTACCAGACGTTGTGGCTGCGTCAGGAGGGCCAGCCGCACACCGCCGAGGCGGCGATGTGCAAGTGGTGGGCGCCGGTGGTGGCCAAGAACGCCATCGAGGCCTGCCTGCTGACCCACGGCCACTACGGCTGGTCCGACGAGCTGCCGTTCCAGCAGCGGTTCCGGGACGTGTTCGGCTACCAGATCGGCGACGGCACCGCCCAGATCCAGAAGCAGGTCATCGCCAGCCGCCTCATCGGCCCGCAGGCCCGCGGCCGCTGAGACGTCACCCCGGGGGATGACCATCCCGCGGTCGGGTAAACAATGGTGCCTTCCACCTCGACCTAGCAGGGAGAAATACATGCGGCTTCCGATCAAGGCCCGGCATCTGCCGCAGCGCATCACCACCGGCGTGTTCATCCTCAACTCGGGGGTGGGCAAGTGGTCCGCCGACGAGGAGACCGCCGCCCAGCTGCACGGCTTCGCCGTCGGCACCTACCCCTTCCTGGCCAAGCTCAAGCCGAAGGATTTCATCCGCCTGCTGGCGGCCAGCGAGATCGCGCTCGGCGCGGCGCTGCTTGTGCCCGTCGTCCCGGCCGCGGTGGCGGGCGCGGGCCTGACCGCGTTCTCCGGCGGCCTGCTCGGCCTGTACGCCCGGACCCCCGGCATGCGCAAGGACGGCAGCCCCTTCCCCACCCAGCAGGGCATCGCCATCGCCAAGGACGTCTGGATGCTCGGCATCGGCCTGGGCCTGGTCATCGACGGCCTCACCGACTAATTCCGCCGAACGGCCCGCGCTGCGTGCCCCGCGCACCACCGTCGGCATGCCGGAGACGTTTTATACCGTCGGGCTAGATGATGTATCTAGGCGACTGTCCGGAGCACCCTATCCATGGGCGGCGGTCGCCGCCGTAGCCAAGGGTGGAGGTACGTCGTGACCGAGTCGGACCAGCAGTACAGCGCGGGCACCGTCGAACTTAACGCGAGAAACAACAACAACCTCTTCGCCGCCGACGGGAAGAAGAGCGGGCACGGGACCATTGCCTGGCTCCCGGCGCCGGATTACCTGATGCCGCACGGTCAGGCCTGGCCGTCAACGGCCCCGAAGCGGGTGATCGCGCTGCTGGACACCGGGGTCCGGCCGCATACGTGGCTGGACCCCGGTGTCCAGCCGGACAAGCTGAAGTCGTTCGTGCTGAACGCCGAGGACTACTACGGCTGGAAATCGCCGATACCGGACGATGACCCTAGCCCGTACCCGGACTACAGCAGTCACTATGGCCACGCCACGTTCATCGCCGGGCTGATCCGGCAGCACGCGCCCGGCGCGCAGGTGCTGTCCATGCGCATCATGAACAGCCAGGGCAAGGTCAGCGAGGGCGATGTCACCGAGGCACTGACCTGGCTGGCGGAGCACCCCGAGCTGGCCCCCGGCATCAGCGTCGACATCGTGCTGATGGCCTTCGGGCGCCCAGCCGACCCCGACGACAAGCAACTGGACGACCTCCGGCCGCCGATCAAGACGCTGACCGACCGCGGGGTGCGGATCGTCGCCTCGGCGGGCAACGACGGCGCCGAGGGCCCGGTCTATCCGGCGGCCTTCGCCGCCGAGTCGAAGCTGTTGGTCGACTCGAAGCGACCGGTGCTGAGCGTCGGCGCGTTCACCGGGCCCGACACGCCGACCGAGCTCGCCCTGGCCACCGAGCGTGCCCCGTACAGCAACTACGGGCCGTGGGTCACGGAGTGGCGCGCGGGCACGAACATCATCAGCATCATGCCGCTGACGGCGGAGCTCGGCTCCGTTTCGGCCGCTGCCACCGCACCACCCCACGGCCACGGGTACGCGTGGTGGAGCGGCACCTCGTTCGCCGCGGCCGCCGTGGCCGCGGA
The DNA here is from genome assembly GCA_050010815.1 of Streptosporangiaceae bacterium. GTDB lineage: Bacteria > Actinomycetota > Actinomycetes > Streptosporangiales > Streptosporangiaceae > Palsa-504. The sequence goes on from JBEKKH010000044.1 coordinate 14,991, forward strand.
GCTGGCCGCCGAGCTCCCGCCCGTGCTTGCGGCCCTCCCGGAGCCAGCGGCCGGGTCGTAACATGACCATTGTGGCAATTGGCAGCGGCACGGCCGGCAGCGGTCACGCCGCGGCCGATCGCGCGGCCCGCCTCGGAGCTTGCCTGGGGCGGGCCAGGGATGGCGATACCGCCGCGCTCGGTGAGATCGTCCGGGAACTGAACCCGCTGCTGTGGCATGTGGCCCGGGGCGAGGGACTGACCGCCGAAGAGTCCGCCGATGTCGTCCAGACCAGCTGGCTGGAGCTGCTGCGACGGCTGCACGAGATCCGTTCGCCGCAGGCTCTGACCTCCTGGCTGGTCACCGCCACCCGGCGGGAAGCCTGGCGGGTGCGCAAGCTCACCCGCCGGCAGGCCTCGGACGGCGCGGCGCAGCTGGAGGCGGTGGCCGATCCCGATCCCGGCCCGGGCGAGCGGCTGCTCACCGACGAGCGGGACCGGGTGCTGTGGCGGCATGTCCAGCGGCTGCCGGAACGCTGCCGCGAGCTGCTGCGCATCGTCGCGCAGGTCTCCCGGCCCGACTACGCCGCGGTCGCCGAGGCGATGGGCATGCCCGTCGGCAGCATCGGCCCGACCCGTGGCCGCTGCCTGGCCAAGCTGCGTGAGCTGCTACAGGCCGATCCCGGCTGGAGCGGATGATGGCAAGTCCGGCGGGCGGCCCGCTGGACGACGACGACCAGGCGATCCTGGACCGGCTGGCCGGTATCTACGCGCGGCTGGACCCGCCTCCCGCCGATCTGGATGAGCGGGTCTCGTTCGCGATCGCGCTGGGTGGCCTGGACGCGGGTGGCCTGGACGCGGAGGTGGCGCGGCTGAGCGAGCAGCTGGCGGTCGGGTCGGGCGCCCGCGGCACCGAGCGCACCCGCACGATCACCTTCGACGCCGACAGCCGCGCCGTGATGATCACGGTCGCGGACCGGGCGGATGGCCTGATCCGCCTGGACGGCTGGCTGGCGCCCGCGGCAGCGCTGCGGGTCGAGCTGCGGTTGCCCGAGCCGGCCCTGGCCCGGATGGTGCTCGCGGACGCCGCGGGACGTTTTGCCTTCGACGGCGTTCCGCACGGGATCGCGCAGCTGCTGGTGCACCCGGCGGCCGATGATGGCGCCCCGCGCGTGGTCACGCCGGCGTTCTCCCTCTGAGATGCGGGCGGCGCTGCTGGCCGAGCGGGCCGCCCGGAGGCACGAGGCCGCCCTGGCCGCCAGCGATGACGGCCGGCCCGCGGCCGCCGTCCGTCAGCTGCGCGCCGGGCTGCGGCTGATCGGGCCCGATGAGGGACGTGACGTCCCCGCCGTCGCCCAGATCCGCGGCCGGCTGCTGATCAGCCTGGCGTGGGCCGAATCGGAACGCGGCCGGGTGGAGGTCGGCTTCCGGCTGCTCGACGAGGCCGAGCAGCACATCGCGCCCGCGCAGCGGCCGATCCTGCTCGCCCAGCGCGGCCTGCTGCTCAAGCGCAGCGGCCGGAACACCGACGCGCTGCGCCAGTACGACAAGGCGGTGGCCCTGCTCACCGAGCAATCGAGCCCGCTGGACCTGGTCAAGGCGCTTAACAACCGCAGCCTGGTGCACCTGGAAGCCGGCCACATCCGGCTGGCCCGGGCCGACCTGCGCCGCTGCGGGCGGGTGGCGGCCCGGCACGGGCTCGCCTTGCACGCGGCGCTCAGCCGGGTCAACCTCGGCTGCATGGACGTGCTGGCCGGCGACCTGCCGTCGGCTCTGGGCGCGTTCGCCGCCGCCCGGGCCGAGTACGAGCGGCTGGCCCCGGGCCGGCTGCCCGCCCTGGCGGTAGAACAGGCCCGGGCCCTGGTAGCGGCCGGCCTGTTCACCGAGGCCGACCGGGCGCTGGCCGGCGCGGTCGAGCAGGCCGCGGCGCAGCGGCTCAGCCACACCCACGCTGATGCCGTGCTGGTCCGCGCGGAAGCCGCGCTGCTGGCCGGCCGGCCGAGCGCCGCCGCGCAGTGGGCGCGGCTGGCCCGGTCCCAGTTCCTCGGCCGGGACAACGCCCGCCGGGCCGCGTTCGCGTCGCTGCTCGGGCTCCGCGCCGACTTCGCCGCGGCCGGTGAACAGGCCGCTGCCCCCCACGCGGCGATCGCCGGTTTCGCCGCGGCCGGCGGCCAGAGCCCCGCCCCCCACGCGGCGGCGATCGCCGGGCGCGGCCAGGCCCTGGCCGGGCGGCTCGCCCGGCTGGGTCTGCCGGAAGACGCCCGCGTCGCCAGCCTGGTCGCGGCCCGTGCGCTGATCGCAGCGGGCCAGCCCGGCCGGGCGGCCAGGTCCGCGGCGCGTTACGGGCCGCCCGGCCGCCTCGACCGGCTGGACACCCGGCTGCTGTGGCGGCTGGCCCGGGCCGAACTCGCCGCGGCCGCAGGCCGGCCGGACCGGGCGTCCCGGCAGCTGCTGGCCGGGATGGCCGCGCTGCACCGGCATCGCACCCAGTTCGGCTGCCTGGACCTGCAGACCGGCGCCGCCGTGCACGGGCAGGACCTGGCCCGCGCTGGGCTCGCGTTGGCGCTGGCCCGCGGGTCACCGGCCGCGGTGTACCTGTGGTCGGAACGGTCCAGGGCCCAGGCGCTGCTGCTGCCCGCGCCCCGGCCGTCCGGCGACCCGGCGGTGGCGGCCGCCGTTGAGGAACTGCGGCAGGCCCGGCATACGCTGCGCGCCAGGGAACTGGCCGCCCAGCCGACCGGCGACCTGCGCTCCCGGGTGGACAGGCTGCAGCGCGACTTCCGGGAGCAGTCGTGGGTGGCGCCGGGGCACCGTGGCGTCCCGGCGCCGGCGCTGGCCCCGTTCCGCGCGGTACGCGAAGCTACCGGCTGCTCGGCCCTGGTCATCTACCTGAAGGACGGGATCGCGCTGCGAGCGCTTGTCGTCGTCGATGGCTCGGCTAGGTTGCGGCCGCTGGGTAAGTACGCCGCCGCCGAGGAGGCCGTGCTGCGGCTGCGGGCCGACCTCGATACCCAGGCCGGCCGCGCGCTGCCGGACCGGATGACAGCGGCCGTGGCCGCGGCGACCCGGCGAGATGCCGCCCTGCTCGCGTCCGCCGTGCTCAGCCCGCTGCTCACCGAGGTGGGTGACCGGGATCTGGTCGTTGTCCCGACCGGCCTGCTGACCACGGTGCCATGGGCGGTGCTGCCTGGCTGCTCGGGCCGGCCGGTGACGGTGGCGCCGTCGGCCACCGCCTGGCACGCCGCCATGGGCCGGCTCGGGGTTACCGGCCTGGGTGGGCCACCGCCACCGGGTGCCACCCTTCTGGTGGCCGGCCCGGGCAACGCCCGCGGTGACGCAGAGGTCCGGGCCATCGCCGCGCTCCGCCCGGGCGCGACGGTCCTCACCGGGACACGTGCGACCCCGGCCGCCACCCTCGCCGGGCTCGGCACGGCGGCCATCGCCCATGTGGCCGCGCATGGCCAGCATCAGGCCGAGAACGCGCTGTTCTCCACGCTGGAGCTGGCCGGGGGTCCGCTGCTCGGCTATGACCTGCAGCGAGCCGCTCGGGTGCCCGCCATGGTCGTGCTGTCATCGTGCGACCTCGGGCTGACCGACGTGCGTCCCGGCGACGAGACGTTCGGCATGGTCACGGCCCTGCTCGCCGCGGGCGCCGGGACGGTTGTAGCCAGCGTGGCCAGGATCGCGGACGACACCGCGATGGCCGCCATGGCCGGCTATCACCGGGCGATCGCCGGTGGCCGCGCACCTGCCGCTGCCCTCGCGACGGCACTGGAGCGAGAGCAGGCCGCCGGATTCGTGTGCTTCGGCGCCGGCTGAGCTGACCCAGCCGGCGGCGGCTGAGCCAGCACCCTGGGTTGCCCGCCACAGGATTTTTCGTGGTCCATGTATCAGCGCGCCACCTTGTGCCCCACAACTGCGTACGGAGAACCAGAATCCGGTTCTCCACCAGCCAGTGCCCAGCACAGGGGAGGTTTCACAGTGAGTCACAAGGTCCTGGACTATTCATTCGCCAGGTTCAGCGGGACGCAACTACACAACATGGGTGCGGCGGCGGTGGGCCGTTACCTGACCGTCGTCACGCCGGAGACGAAGGGGAAGCTGCTGACTCGCGCCGAGGCCCAGGGGCTCTCGGCGGCCGGCATCGGCATCGTATCGACGTTCGAGTACCAGGGCACCGACGCCCTGGGCGGCTACCAGAAGGGCAAGGAGTACGCGGCCCTGGCCCTGGAGCAGCACGCGGCCGCGGGCGGCCCGGCAGGCCGGCCGATCTACTTCGGCGTCGACTTCAACACCCCCGACTACGCACCCAACCTGCCGAACACCCCGGAGAATGCCCGCGCCAAGCTCGGTGCCATCGCCAACTATTTTCACGGCGTCAACGACACCCTCGGCGGTCCGCACCTGACCGGTGCCTATGGCGGCTACTGGGTGATCAAGCGCCTGTTCGAGGCGAGCCTGATCGGCTTGGGCTGGCAGACCGCGGCCTGGTCGGGCGGCCAGCGCTACCCGCGCGCGGCGATGTACCAGAACGGCTTCTTCGCCTCCTACGACGTCAATGACGCCGCCGTCGACGACTTCGGCCAGTGGCGCATCGGCTGGCAGCCCGGCGGCCACCCGGATACCGCCGTGACTCCGGAGCTGCCCGCGGGCCAGGTCTGGCACAAGGTGAAGCCCGGTGACACCCTGGCCGCCCTGGCCGCCGCCTACGGCACCACAGTGCAGGCCATCGCGGCCCTGAACCCTGGCCTCATCACCAACGTCGACGTCATCGACGTCGGCTGGAACATCCGCATCAAGTAGCGACGCTGGCCGGCCTCCGGGCCGGCCAGCCCGCCGATCACGACGACGAATCGAGAACTCGCGATATCCAATGGAACGCAAGCCGCGGGCCAGCTGGCCGACGGCCAGAACGGAACCGCCCTGCGCAACCGGGTGATGCTGGTCATCGCCAAATGCGGCGGGGACACGTCCTCGGCGGTCACCGAGTTGTGGGCCGAGGCGTGCCGCAATTCTGGCGCCGGGCGCTGGAAGCGCCGCACGCATGATCACGAAGACTTATAGCCCTTGCCGGGGTAAAAAGTCTTCGTGATCATGACGGTGTCACTCGCCGGTTTCCCCGTCGAGGGACCGGCTTCACCCCGGCCGAGCCGGGCCGACACGATGGCATCGGACCGGTCGACCCGCTCGGCCCACAGGGCGCAGCTCGTCGCCGGAATCCTGCGCGGCGGTGGTCCATTCCCAGTCGGGGTCGGCCGTGAAGTCCGCACTCGCCCACTGCTCGGGAACCCGCGGCACTTCCACGCCAGCGTCGCGCGCTGGAAGCCCAGGAACCCCCGTAGCGTCCCCGGCCTCGCCGGCTTCCTCCGGAGGCATCGGCCGACCCTGCTCGTCAACCTTCACATCAGCCACGCTACGTCAACGAGCCCCTCTCCCGGCCCTGAAGTAGCGGACCTACCCATCACGGGAAACTAGCCCGGTACCCCGCCCCCTCGGCTTCAGCCACGCAGACGGCTGCGGGTTTGATGCCGTCGGAGGTGTGCGGGCTGCGGACGCAGGCCGCGGCGGCCGCGACCCCCAGCCGCAGGCAGCGTTCGGCGGGCCAGCCGTCGTGCAGGCCCAGGATGACGCCGGCCGCGAAGGCGTCGCCCGCGCCGGTGGTGCTGCGGACCTGCCCGGGGGGCAGCCGGACGGAGCCCTGCCGCCAGGTCCGGCCGCCGGGGGCGGCCGCGACGCAGCCGGCCGGGACGTGCACGACCGCCAGCCCCGATACGCCGCGCTCGATCAGGCGCAGGGCCATCGCCTCCAGGGCCGGCCAGTCCACCGGCCCGTCCGCGACCGGCACCGGGGCGTCGATGCCGGTCAGCGCGCCGGCCTCGAGCTCGTTGATCACGATGCTGTCCAGGTGGGGCAGGCAGGGCAGGGCCGCCGCGGCGGTGCGGCCCGGCTGCAGGCTGACGAGTTCCAGGTTGGTGTGCAGGCCCGCGGCCTGCGCCCGCTGCAGCAGGGCCGACCAGCCGTTGCCCCCGCCGGGCCGCGGGTTGTCCATGACCAGGTGGATGCCGGGGGCGCCCGCGTGCAGCATCCGCGCGGCCGGGGTCTGCAGGTCGGCGGTGGACGCGTCGAACTGCGCGTTAGCCCCGCTGTGGTGGAAGAAGGTGCGCCGGCCGCCGTTCCGCTCGATCATCGCGTCGGTGAACGAGGTGACCGCGCCGGCCACCGTGCGGACTCCGGCGGTGTCGATGCGCAACCGGGCGCACTCGGCCAGGATGAAGGCGGCGTGCGCGTCGTCGCCGACGGCGCCGAGCACTCCGATGGGGAAGCCCGCCCCGAGCATGCGCAGGTCGACGGCCATGTTAAGGCCCGGTCCGCCGGTGCTCAGGGAGATTTCCTCGATCATGGTCAACTGGTCAAGCGGCGGGTAGGCGTCGATCACCTTGGCCACGTCCACCAGGATCGTCCCGGCGCAGAGGATCCCCGCTCGCGGCCGGCCGGTCATGCCCAGCCAATCATGCGGAGCGCAGCACGGGGTCCGTCACCTCGAGGTCGTCCTCGAGCTTGCGGTCCGGGGCGAGCCCGGCCTGGGCGAGGGCGTCGTGGTAGGCGCGGACGGCGTCGGCGGGGCTCAGCTCGTCCCGCAGCACGGACCGCATCAGCGTGACCAGGTCCAGCTGCGACTCCGCCCGCTGGATCTTGCGGCCGAACAGCGCGACCCTGGCACCGTATTTCTCGGCCTGGCGCAGCAGCTCGAAGGTATCCCTGGTGGTGCCGGCCGACCCGCCGAGGATGCCGACCACGACCGACGGGTCGTACCCAGCCAGCTCGTCGAGCGCGTCGGGGCCGTTGTACGCCACCTTCAGGAAGACCGGGCGCTGCTGCTGGGTGACCCCCGCCAGGGTTCGGATGATCGAGTCGTTGACGAACGCTCCGACCTGATCGGGGGCCAGGCCGGCCGGCGCGTTGGGGTTGAAGACCTCGAGGAAATGCCGGAGGCCGAGCGCGGCGGCCTGCTGGCGGAATTCACCGTAGGCCGCCAGCGTGGCCAGGTCGTAATCGACGTCGTTGTTGAAGGTCACCGAGTAGAGCACGAGGTCGCAGAACGGGCGGACGGCGGCCAGGTCGGCCGTCCGGAAGGGGCGCGAGGGCGCGGCGGGATAACGGCCGCCGCGATGGTTCCAGATGTCGGTGGTGTCGTTCGCCCGGACCGCCAGGGTCATCTCGGTCAGCGTGCCTTCCCCGGCGATCCGCTCTCCGTTGGAGGCCGAGGTCAGCAGGATATCGAGTTCGTCGTGCGCGACCAGGGCCCGCATCGCGTCGAGGTAGTCGCGGCGGGTGCGGTACCCGCCGGCCCCGCCGGCCCCGCCGGCCCCGCCGTTCACCGGTCCCGCGCAGGTGAGGCCGAACGCCATGTCGGCGTCCTTGGCGTCCGCGATCACGAAGTCGTCGGGCGTGTACCGGCCCGCCGCGATGTTGCCCAGCTTGCGGTCCAGCCGGCGGACGGGCCGGGCCGGGCCGGGGACCTGATCAGGAATTGACACGGGCTCCTGCACCTTCCGTTGACGGTTGAACCCGAGAGTGCCCCCTCATGTCACCGATGTCAAGGGGCGGGTCCTAGACGAACCCTTCCCCCGAAGATACCGCCACGGCCTGCGGGAAGAACATCTGTGAGAGTATTGACACCGGTGACATGACCAGGAAGGAAGACCGTGAGCGAGCCCGGTACGGCGCAGTGGCGCCAGACCGAAGCGAGCCGCCTGATCGCGTTCGGACGCGGGGCCGCGCTGCCGGCCGGCGGCTTCGGCTGGCTGGACGACGCCGGCCTCGTCGACCCGGAGCAGCCGTGCCCGCTGTACGTCAACCTGCG
>JBEKKH010000045.1:0-22308 GCA_050010815.1 Streptosporangiaceae bacterium
AGGACGTCAGAGTGCAGCGCAAACTAGCAGTGTAGCCGATGGCCACACCGCTGGTCAACTGTACGCCACTATGAGATTCACGGTTGCTCCGCAGCATCGCTCTTCAACGGCCAAGAGTCAAGCCCAAACCGGACACTCGGGGCAGTTTGCCAGGTGACAGATGCCACATGCAGTGTTATGTGTAGGCGGTAACACGGCAGGGTATGACGTTATTCCTGCCTTCGAGATTAAAACTTGGGGCCCTGCTCGCCACGGGCGGATGACCCTCTCCGCGCACGCGAGACCCGGGCCCCCGCCACCATGATGGCGAGGGCCCGGGTCTGGCTGCGGCCGGAGCCCGCCTAGCGCAGCTAGGCCTAGCGCAGCTTGATGGCCACGTGACAGCTACTTGACGGTGACGGTGGCGCCTGCGCCTTCCAGGGCCGCCTTCCCCTTCTCCGCGGCTTCCTTGTTGACCTTCTCGAGCACCAGCTTGGGCGCGCCGTCGACCAGGTCCTTGGCCTCCTTCAGGCCCAGGCTGGTCAGGCTGCGCACCTCCTTGATGACCTGAATCTTCTTGTCGCCCGCGGCCTCGAGGATGACGTCGAACTCGTCCTGCTCCTCGGGTGCCTCGGCCTCGGCGCCCGCGCCGCCGCCGGCCGCGGCGGCCACCGCCACCGGGGCGGCCGCCTTGACGTCGAACGTCTCCTCGAACTGCTTCACGAACTCGGACAGCTCAAGGAGGGTCATCTCCTTGAACGCCTCGAGCAGGTCACCGCTACTGATCTTTGCCATGTGATGTATTCCTATTTCGTGTGGGGTCCGTTAATCTTCCGCGCCTGAGTCCGGCGCGGTGCCCTCCGCAGCCTCCCGCTTGACCCGCAGGGCCTCGGCAAGCTGCGCCATCTGCGCCGGCAGCGCGTTGAACGTCGCGGCGGCACCGGCAAGCGAGGCCTTCATGGCCCCGGCCAGCTTGGCCAGCAGAACATCGCGCGGTTCCAGGTCGGCCAGCCGGATGATCTCGGTCGGCGTGATCGCCTTACCGTCGAGCACACCGCCCTTGATCACCAGCAGCGGGTTCGCCCGGGCGAAGTCGCGCAGGCTCTTGGCCGCCTCGACCACGTCACCGTCGACGAACGCGACGGCAGACGGTCCGGTCAGCAGCGACGACAGCTGATCGACCAGGCCTGCTTCGGTCACCGCGCGTTTGGTCAGGGTGTTCTTGACCACGGTGAACGTGGCGTGGTCAGCGAGCGACCGGCGCAGCTCGGCCAGCTGGGCCACGGTAAGTCCCCGGTACTCGGTCAGCACCGCGCCTGACGAGTCCTTGAACCGGTCGGTGAGCTCGGCGACCGCGGCTACCTTCTCGGCGTTAGCCATGTGCCTCCTCTCCATGTACGTCAAAGCGTTCTCTTGACAGCAAAAACGCCCCGGCGCGAGGCGCACGGGGCGGTATCACCCAGCCCGAGGGGCTGGGAAAGACAGCTCGGTTCACCTGCGCGGGATGTCCGGCTCGGGGAGCGAGCTCCCGGGCCGAAGCCTTCGGCCGGCGCGCGAACGCGACGGCATCCAGCGGTCTTCGGTAGCTACAGACTACGATCCCGGCGCCCAAGGTCCAAATCGTCAGGCGCCGGGGTCGGGCGCCGAGGTCGGGCGCTGGGGTCAGGCGCTGGCTTCGGCGAGCTCGTCGGTGAAGTTGCGGGTCTTGTTGGGGTCGACCGGGATGCCGGGGCCCATCGTGGTGGTGAACGTGACCTTCCTGACGTACCGGCCCTTGGCCGCGGCGGGCTTGAGCCTGATCACCTCGTCCAGCGCGGCGGCGTAGTTCTCGAGCAGGGACACTGCCGGGAACGACGCCTTGCCGATGATGAAGTGCAGGTTGCCGTGCCGGTCCGTCCTGAACTCGATCTTGCCGCCCTTGATCTCGGTCACGGCCCTGGCGACATCGGGGGTCACGGTGCCGGTCTTCGGATTCGGCATCAGGCCGCGGGGCCCGAGCACCCGGCCGAGACGACCGACCTTGCCCATCAGGTCGGGGGTCGCGACCACCGCGTCGAAGTCCAGGAATCCACCCTGGATGCGCTCGATCATGTCGTCGGAGCCGACGAAGTCGGCGCCCGCCGCACGGGCCTCCTCGGCCCGGTCACCGGTAGCGAAGACGAGTACGCGGGCGGTCTTGCCCGTGCCGTTCGGCAGGTTGACGGTGCCGCGGACCATCTGGTCCTGCTTGCGCGGGTCGACGCCCAGCCGCAGCGCCACCTCGACGGTCGGGTCGAACTTCGTCACCTGGCCGGACTTAGCGATCGTGACCGCCTCGGCCGGGCTGTAAAGCCGCTCGTGGTCGATCTGCTCGTCGGCCTGGCGGTAGGACTTACTGCGCTTCATGGCTATCTCCTGGAGTCTGGAGGTCGTGGTCAGCGGGCCGCGCCCGGCCCTGCCACGGTCGTATGTGAACTGCTGTCGGCCGAAACGCCTCAGCGGTCGACCTTGATTCCCATCGAGCGCGCGGTGCCGGCGATGATCTTCTCGGCGGCCTCGATCGTGGTCGCGTTCAGGTCGGGCATCTTGGTCTGCGCGATGTCGCGGACCTGTGCGGCGGAGATGCTGCCGACCTTGATCTTGTGCGGCTCGGCGCTGCCCTTGTCCACGCTCGCGGCCTTCTTGATCAGCTCGGCGGCCGGCGGCGTCTTGGTGACGAAGGTGAAGCTCCGGTCCTCGAAGATCGAGATCTCGACCGGGATGATGTTGCCCCGCTGGCTCTCCGTCGCCGCGTTGTACTGCTTGACGAAGTCCATGATGTTCACGCCGTGCGGGCCCAGCGCGGTACCGACGGGCGGCGCGGGCGTGGCCTGGCCGGCCGGCAGTTGCACCTTGACGACGGCGGAGAGCTTCTTCCTTCTTGGCGGCATGGTGATGCTTCCTTAACTTGTACCTTGGGTTCTAGATCTTCGTGACCTGGTCGAACGACAGTTCCACCGGCGTCTCGCGGCCGAAGATGGACACCAGCACCTTGAGCTTGGCGGTGTCCGGGTTGATCTCGTTCACGGTGGCGGGAAGTGTCGCGAACGGGCCGTCCATAACGGTAACCGACTCGCCGACCTCGAATTCCACCGTAGAGGTCCGGGCCGCTTCGGCGGCCTGCTTGGTCCCCGGCTCGGGCTCCGGCGCGAGCAGGTTCGCCACCTCGCCGAGCTGCAGCGGCGACGGACGGCTGGACAGGCCGACGAAGCCGGTCACGCCGGGGGTGTTGCGGACCACGGCCCACGACTCGTCGGTCAGGTCCATGCGCACCAGGATGTAGCCCGGCAGCACCTTCTCGGACACCTGCTGGCGCTTGCCCTGCTTGATCTCGGTCACCATGTGCACGGGGACTTCGATCTGGTAGATGAAGTCCTCCATGTTCAGCGACTGGATGCGGCTCTCCAGGTTGGTCTTCACCCGGTTTTCGTAACCCGCGTACGAGTGCACCACGTACCAGTCGCCGGGCATCATGCGGAGTTCCCGCTCGAATTCCTCCCGCACGCTGTCGGGCGAATCCTCGGCCGCGGCGTCGTCGGCCGCGGCGTCGTCGGCGGACTCGTCGGCCGCGGCGGCCGCGGCGGCAGCATCCTCGGCTTCGTCAGCCGGGGCCGCCACTTCCTCAGCCGATGAACTCACGTCAGCATCGGCATCTGGCCCGTCGGCTTCTTCGCTGTAGTCGCTCACGTCATCGGCCTCCCCGGCTTCCGCGTCGAGTTCTGGTGCGCCCGTCGCCGCGGAATCCAGTTGGGTCTCGGACACGATTACTCTCTCTTTCCTCAAAGCCATGACCGTTGTCCGGTCACGGTGCCGTGCCTGGCGTGCGCACGGCTGATGGGCGGTGTTCCCGGGCTCTGCTCTCCCGGGGAACGAACCCCAAGAACCCCCAAGACCCCCGGGTGGCGCCTAGCCGAACACCTCGAACACCAGCTTGGTGAACCCGTAGTCCAAGCTCGTCACCACGATGACCATGAAGATGACAAAGGTCAGACAGACCACCGTGTAGGTGACAAGCTCGTTGCGGGTCGGCCAGATAACCTTGCGAAGCTCGCCGACCATCTGCCGGAAGAACACGGCCGGGGTCGTCCGCTGGCTCTTGGCCTCGCGTCCGCCTCCGCTCCGTTTCTCCGGGGCCTCACCGCGTGTCTGAGTCGCCATATCCTCACCTAATGGTCCGCCGGCTCGGCGGGTTCGCCGGATCGCACTCGCAGGGCAGGAGGGACTCGAACCCCCAACCGCCGGTTTTGGAGACCGGAACTCTGGCCAATTGAGCTACTGCCCTGAGCTTCCTCCACTGCTTCAGCTCATGCCCACCGCTAGCACGCGGGCACGCTGCCGCAGCGACAGGACCGCTGTCGGTCCAAGCAGTGTACGTCTGAACCGCCCGTCCGTCGAACCGCCTGGTCCCAAGGGGTTGTAAGGGGCCAGGAGGTCGTTACCTGGGCAGCCTAACCCTCGCGCGGCTAAATCGCACCCAGGACAGTGTCCGCAGGTGGGAGAATGAAGGACATGTCAACCAGAGTTTCCGCACGCGTCTCCGCTATCTCCGAATCCGCCACGCTGGCCGTGGACGCCAAGGCCAAGGCGCTCAAGGCGGCCGGGCGGCCGGTCATCGGCTTCGGCGCGGGCGAGCCGGATTTCCCGACCCCTGGCTACATCGTCGAGGCCGCGCAGCGGGCCTGCGCCGTGCCGCGGTTCCACAAATACACCCCGGCCGCGGGCCTGCCCGAGCTCAGGCAGGCGATCGCGGACAAGACGGCCAGGGATTCCGGCTATCAGGTCGAACCGAGTCAGGTGCTGGTCACCAACGGTGGCAAGCAGGCGGTCTACCAGGCGTTCGCCACCCTGCTCGATCCCGGCGACGAGGTCATCGTGCCCGCGCCCTACTGGACCACCTACCCCGAGTCCATCGCGCTGGCCGGCGGCGTCATGCGGCCGGTGCTCACCGACGAGGGATCGGGCTACCTGGCCTCCGTCGCGGATCTGGAAGCGGCCCGCACGCCGCGCAGCAAGGTGCTGCTCGTCGTCTCGCCGTCCAACCCGACCGGAGCGGTGTACCCGCCGGACCTGGTGGCCGAGATCGGCCGGTGGGCCGCGGCCAATGGCCTGTGGGTGATCACCGACGAGATCTACGAGCACCTGGTCTACGGCGACGCGGCCTTTTCCTCGATCCCGGTCCAGACGCCGGAGCTGGCGGACACCTGCGTGGTGCTCAACGGCGTGGCCAAGACCTACGCGATGACCGGCTGGCGGGTGGGCTGGATGATCGGGCCGAAGGACGTGATCAGCGCGGCCGCGAACCTGCAGAGCCACGCCACCTCCAACGTCTGCAACGTGGCGCAGGCCGCCGCGCTCGCCGCCGTCTCCGGGGACCTGGCCGCCGTCGCCACCATGCGCACGGCGTTCGACCGGCGGCGGCAGACCATGACCAGGATGCTGAACGACATCGACGGCGTGATCTGCCCGGAGCCGCAGGGGGCGTTCTACTGCTACCCGAGCGTCAAGGGGCTGCTCGGCCGCGAGATCGCCGGCCGCAGGCCGGCGACGTCGGCGGAACTGGCCAGCCTCATCCTGGACGAGGCCGAGGTGGCCGTGGTTCCCGGCGAGGCGTTCGGTACGCCCGGATATTTCCGGCTTTCCTGTGCGCTCGGCGATGCCGACCTCGAAGAAGGCATCGGGCGGATGGCCAAGCTGCTCGCGAACGTCGGGTAGGCACGGCACACTAGGCGGATGTTCTGTCCCTCGGTGGCCGCCGGGGCGCCTGCGGACACCCCGGAGAACGCCCCGGAGAACGCCCCGGCGGCTCGCCTGCGGCCGGTCGCCGCCTTGCCCAAGGCGCACCTGCACCTGCACTTCACCGCGGCGATGCGGCATCAGACGCTGGTCGAGCTGGCCGCCGACCGCGGGATCAGGCTGCCGGCCGCGCTCACCGACGACTGGCCGCCGCAGCTGAGCGGGACCGACGAGCGCGGCTGGTTCCGGTTCCAGCGGCTGTACGACACCGCCCGGGCGGTGCTGCGCACCCCGGCTGACGTGCGGCGGCTGCTGACCGAGACGGCGCAGGACGAGCGGGCCGAGGGCTCGGGCTGGCTGGAGATCCAGATCGATCCCTCCGGGTTCGCCGGGCGGTTCGGCGGGATCACGGCCATGATCGAGCTCGTGCTCGACGCGGCCGCCGAGGCGACGCGGGCCACCGGGGTCGGGATCGGCGTCATCGTCGCGGCCAACCGGACCAAGCATCCGCTGGAGGCCAGGACCCTGGCCCGGCTGGCCGCCCAGTACGCCGGGCGGGGGGTCACCGGCTTCGGCCTGTCCGACGACGAGCGGCGCGGGCCCGCGCACGACTTCGCCGCGGCGTTCCGCATCGCCGAGCGCGCCGGGCTGCTGCTCGCGCCGCACGGCGGCGAGCTGGCCGGCCCGGCCAGCGTGGCCGCCTGCCTGGACGACCTGCACGCGGACCGCATCGGTCACGGCATCAGGGCCGCCGAGGACCCGGTCGTGGTCAGGCGGCTGGCCGCCCAGGGCGTCACCTGCGAGGTATGCCCGTCCTCCAACGTCGCGCTCGGCATCGCGTCGGCCCCGTCCCAGGTCCCGCTCCGCTACCTGTTCGAGGCCGGGGTGCCGATCGCACTCGGGGCCGACGACCCGCTGCTGTTCGGCCCGCGGCTGGCCGCGCAGTACGAGATCGCCAGGCACGCGCACGGGTTCACCGACGCCGAGCTCGCCGACCTGGCCCGCGCGTCGGTCCTGTCCTCGGTCGCCCCGCCCTCCCTGCGCCGCGAACTCCTCACCGGCATCGAGGCCTGGCTCGCCAGCCCGGTACCGCCATGATCGCGAAGACTTCACAGTCTGCCCAGACTGGGAAGTCTTCGCGATCATGGAATCCGCCGAGTGGGTGGGGGCTCGCCGCGGCATAAGCAGACCCCGCCCCCCGGCAAACGCGCCACCCGGACTCTCGTCCAGGCATTCGAATTATCGTGGATACTTACCTGCCCTATGAGGGTAGTAACGATCCACGATCGCAACAGAGCCCGGGCGGGGGGGGGATTGGGGCAGCGGGGGCAGGTGAGGGCAGCGGGGTTTGGGGGCGGGGGGCGACTGCGTTAGCAGGCGCCCGGCTTGACTGGGGACCCCCGGGGACAAGCGATTGACCTGTTGCGTGATGCACAATTGGGCAGACCCCTCCTGACCGGCCCCGGCCACAAGAGGATCGTGACTACCTACAAAATTGACGCGCACCCGGCGCAGGGAACTAGCGCGCGGAATAGGGGCGGCAGCGGATACGCTGGAGGGAACACGGCGTTGATCCGGCTATCACCGGGGAGCTTCCGGAAGAAAGGGCCCGCATGGGGCCTAAGTAGAACCGGGCGGGTCCGGCCCGTTATCGCCGGATGACGAGCGGTCGGCGGTCCGAGCATGGGCCTGGCGGCAAGCGAGGTGGTACCGCGGTGGGCCCGCGCAGGAGCGGGCGCGTCGTCCTCGCGGCATAGCCGAGGACCCACCGCGAGGAAGCACCGATGGCCGTCTATCCGCGCTCACGCACCACCGGCACCGAGACCGGAGCCGAAGCGGACACCGCAACTGGCACCGCAACTGGCACCGACGTCGGCGTGCCCGCTCAGCCGAACTTTCCTGACCTCGAGCGCGGCGTGCTCGCGTACTGGCAGGCCCAGGACACCTTCCGCGCCTCGGTGCAGCAGCGGCCGGCCGACGACGAGTTCGTGTTCTACGACGGGCCGCCGTTCGCCAACGGGCTGCCGCACTACGGTCACCTGATCACCGGCTACGTCAAGGACGTGGTGCCGCGCTTCCGCACCATGCAGGGCAAAAGGGTAGAGCGCCGGTTCGGCTGGGACACCCACGGCCTGCCCGCCGAGGTGGAGGCCGAACGGCTGCTCGGCATCTCCGGCAAGGCCGACATCGCGGCCATGGGCGTGGAGAAGTTCAACCAGGCGTGCCGCGAGTCCGTGCTGCGTTACACCCGCGAGTGGCGCGACTACGTGACCAGACAGGCCCGTTGGGTCGACTTCGACCACGACTACAAGACGCTGGACCTGCCCTACATGGAAAGCGTCATGTGGGCGTTCCGGCAACTGTGGGACAAGGGCCTGGTCTACCAGGGGTTCAAGGTGCTGCCCTACTGCTGGCGGTGCGAGACCCCGCTGTCCAACCACGAGCTGCGGATGGACGAGGACACCTACCGCGACCGGCAGGACCCCTCGGTCACGGTCCGGTTCAAGCTGGAGACCGGGGAGTGGCTGCTGGCCTGGACCACGACGCCGTGGACGCTGCCCTCCAACCTGGCCTGCGCGGTCGGCGAAGACATCAGCTACGTCGTCCTCGAGCGCCAAGGCGAGCGTTACGTCCTGGCCCGCGACCGCCAGGCCGCGTACGAGGCCGAACTGGAGGGCGCCACCGAGGTGGGCACGCTGACCGGCGCCGAGCTGGCCGGCCGGCGGTACGAGCCGCTGCTGCCCTACTTGACCGACACGGAGAAGTTCGGCACGCAGAACGCGTTCCGCGTCATCACCTCCGGCGACGTCACCACCGAGGACGGCACCGGCGTGGTGCACATGGCCCCGGCCTACGGCGAGGCCGACGCCGACGCCTGCGGCGCGGCCGGCATCCCGACCGTGCTGACCGTGGACGACGGCGCCCGGTTTACCTCGGTGGTGCCCGACTTCGAGGGCCAGCACGTCTTCGACGCCAACGCCGGCCTCATCGCCAAGCTGCGCGCCCAGGGCGACCTGGTGCGCGCCCAGACCTACACCCACTCCTACCCGCACTGCTGGCGGTGCCGTAACCCGCTGATCTACAAGGCGCTGTCCAGCTGGTTCGTGGCGGTGAGCACGTTTCGCGATCGGATGGTCGAGCTGAACGAGCAGATCACCTGGGTGCCCGGCCACGTCAAGGACGGCCAGTTCGGCAAGTGGCTGGCGGGCGCGCGGGACTGGTCGATCAGCCGGAACCGGTTCTGGGGCTCGCCCATCCCGGTCTGGCAGAGCGACAACCCGGACTACCCGCGCACCGACGTGTACGGCTCGCTGGAGGAGCTGGAGCGTGACTTCGGCGTGCGCCCGGGCGACCTGCACCGCCCGGCCATCGACGAGCTGACCCGGCCGAACCCGGACGACCCGACCGGAAAGTCCACCATGCGCCGGGTACCCGAGGTGCTCGACTGCTGGTTCGAGTCCGGGTCGATGCCGTATGCGCAGGTGCACTACCCGTTCGAGAACCGCGAGTGGTTCGATTCTCACTACCCGGGCGACTTCATCGTGGAGTACATCGGCCAGACCCGCGGCTGGTTCTACACCCTGCACGTGCTGGCCACCGCGCTGTTCGACCGGCCGGCCTTCCGCTCGTGCGTCAGCCACGGCATCGTGCTCGGCGACGACGGCCAGAAGATGTCCAAGAGCCTGCGCAACTACCCGGATGTGAACGAGGTCTTCGACCGGGACGGCTCCGACGCCATGCGCTGGTTCCTGATGTCAAGCCCGTTGCTGCGCGGCGGGAACCTGGTGGTGACCGAACCGGGCATCAGGGAGGCGGTCCGGCAGGCGATCCTGCCGCTGTGGAACAGCTACCGGCTCTTCACCCTGTACGCCAACGCCGAGTCCAGGACGGCCCGCCGGTCGACCGCGAGCGAGCACGTGCTCGACCGCTACATCCTGGCCAAGACCCGGACCGCGGTGACCGAGCTGGAGCGGCTGGGAGACGGCTACGACATCGGCGGCGCCTGCCTGACACTCCGGGAACACCTCGAGGTGCTGACCAACTGGTACATCCGCCGGTCGCGGCCGCGGTTCTGGGCCGGCGAGCAGGACGCACTCGACACCCTGTGGACGGTGCTCGAGGCCGTCTGCCGGGCCGCCGCGCCGCTGCTGCCGCTGACCACCGAGGTGATCTGGCGCGGCCTGACCGGCGAGCCGAGCGTGCACCTGACGGACTGGCCGGACGTGACGGGCTGGCCCGCGGACGAGAAGCTGACCGGCGCCATGGACCTGGCCCGGGCCGCCTGCAGCGCCGCGCTCGGCCTGCGCAAGGCCCGCCAGTTGCGGGTGCGGCTGCCGCTCGCGTCGGTGACCATCGCGCACCCGGACGCCGCGTCGCTGGCCCCGTTCACCGACCTGATCGCCGAGGAGATCAACGTCAAGCAGGTCCGGCTGTCCCCCGACCCGGCCACCCTGGGCACCTTCGAGCTGGCGGTGAACCCGCGGCAGCTCGGGCCGCGGCTCGGCCGGCAGGTGCAGGAGGTCATCCGGGCCGTCAAGGCGGGGGCCTGGACTCAGGCCGGCGACGTGATCACCGCGGCCGGGGTGGACCTGCTCCCCGGCGAGGTCGACCTGAAGCTGGTCGCCGCCGACCCGGACTCGACCGCGGCGCTGCCGGGTCAGGGCGGGCTGGTCGCGCTGGATACCCTGGTCACGCCCGAGCTGGCGGCCGAGGGCACCGCGCGCGACGTGGTGCGCATCGTGCAGCAGGCCCGCCGGGACGCGGGCCTGGACGTCTCGGACCGGATCCGGCTCACCCTCGGCGCCGACGCCGCGGTCGCCGAGGCGATCGGCACCCACGCCGCCTTCGTCTCCGCCGAGACCCTGGCCGTCACCCTGGACATCCGCCCGCTGGCCGACGTCGACGCTCCCTCCCACCCACTCCCCGGATCCGCCGTCAAAATCGTCCTAGGCGGAACGGTCCTTGGTTCGTTATTACCGGATGCTTACGCGCGGTGGCGGAAGTGAGCCGGGGCGGGCCGGCCGGCGTAGTTGAGGGTGGAGGCCAGCGCTCGCGGCCGCCGCGAAAGATCACCGGGTCTGGTGGGCATTGCCCCGCATTGGTCACCGGTTCGGTGAGCCGTGTCCTTTCGCACCTAGGCGCCGCGAGCCCTGGTCTATTCGGCGATGCCTGAACCAAGCCGCTCCCGGGCACGTTGCCCATGGGTGGAGGCATTTTCCGACCCAAGAGAGCGGGACAGAAATGAAAGCACGAAGACACGCGGCCGCGCTGGCCGGGATCGTCACCGTCACGGCCGGCCTGCTGGCCGCCACCGGCCTGACCGCGGGGGCCGCGAGCGCGGCGGGCTTCCCCGCCTTCACCGGCCCGCTGCACCAGGTCACGACGCTCGCCTCGACGGTGCCAGGCAACGGCGACGTCAACCCCTACGGGATGGCGGTCGTCCCGCGCAGCACCGGTGACCTGTGGCGCGGCAACGTCCTGATCAGCAACTTCAACGACCAGGCGAACGTGCAGGGCACCGGGACCACCATCGTCCAGGTCACGCCGTCCGGCCACGTGTCGCAGTTCGCCCAGGTCAGCCCGCAGTTGGCCGGCTGCCCCGGCGGGGTGGGCCTGACCACGGCCCTGTCGGTGCTGCGCAGCGGCTGGGTGATCGTCGGCTCGCTACCCACCCAGAACGGCAGCGTTTCCGGGGCTGGCTGCCTGATCGTGCTTGACCAATGGGGCCACGTCCGGGAGACGTTCACCGGTCACGGCATCAACGGTCCCTGGGACATGACCGCCGCCGACTTCGGCGGGACGGCCGAGCTGTTCGTCACCAACGTGCTGAACGGCACCGTCGCGGCCAACGGCGCGACCGTGGACCACGGCACGGTGGTACGGCTCGTCCTCGTCATCCCGTCCTACGGGCTGCCGTATATCGTCCGGTCCGACACGATCGGATCCGGCTTCGCCGAGCACCTCGACCCCGCGGCGCTCGTCATCGGACCGACCGGGGTGGGCCTGGGCGGCAACGGCACCCTGTACGTGGCCGACACGGTCGCGAACAGGATCGCTGCCATCCCGGACGCTGAGTTCCGGCTGACCGACGCCGGCCCCGGCGACACCGTCAGCCAGGGTGATCACCTGAACGGCGAACTCGGCCTGGTGGTCGCCCCGGGCGGTGACATCCTGACCGTCAACAGCGGCGACGGGAACCTCGTCGAAGTCACCCCGTCAGGGTCCCAGATCGCGGTGCGCACGCTGGACAGCTCCGGTTCCCCGGCCGGTGCGGGCGCCCTGTTCGGCCTGGCCGTCAAGCCGGGTCACCGCGCCGTCTACTTCGTCGACGACGCAACCAACACGCTCAACCTGCTGCACTAGCTGGGCGGCGTCGCGCTTTGGCCCCTGGGGCTAAAGCGCGACGCCGACCAGGACGGGTTCGGCGCTCAGCGACACCCCGAACGTGTCCAGGACCCCGTCCCTGATCTGCCGGGCCAGGGCCAGCAGGCTGGCCGTGCTGGCCGACCCGGCATTGACCAGGGCCAGGGTGTGCTTGGCGGAGATCCGGGCGCCGTCACCGCCGTG
Source organism: Streptosporangiaceae bacterium (assembly GCA_050010815.1). Taxonomy (GTDB): domain Bacteria; phylum Actinomycetota; class Actinomycetes; order Streptosporangiales; family Streptosporangiaceae; genus Palsa-504. The sequence continues at coordinate 12,298 of JBEKKH010000045.1, forward strand.
GAATCCCTTGCCGAACCCGGCCCGCTCGATCAGCCACGCGGCCGGCACCTTCACCAGGCCGTCCCCGGCGTCGAACCTGGGCACGCGGACGCCCGCGCCGCACCTGACCCGGGCGGCCGCCTCGACGGCGGCCAGGGTCGCGCCGTCGAGCACCGGGTTGACGAAGAACGAGCCGACGCTGCGGGTATCGGGGTCGGCGGGATCGATGACCATGCCCTTGCGCCGCCTGAGTTCGATCACCGCCGCGCGGGCCCGCGGGGCGGGCACCTGGTCCCCCACGGCGACGCCGAGGGCGGCAGCCAGCTCGGCGTAGCGGACCGGCACCGACCGGGGCTGCACCGCGAGGCCGAAGGTCACCTCGAGCACCACGAAGGCGCCGGCCCCCCGGAACCGGCTGGTGCGGTAGCCGAAATCGCACTGTCCGTTCGGCAGATTGAAGATTTTGTGAGCCTGGCGGTCGTAGACCCGCACCTCGGTGATGGTCTGCGAGACTTCCTGGCCGTAGGCGCCGACGTTCTGGATCGGGGTGGCGCCGGCCAGGCCGGGGATGCCGGACAGGCACTCCAGGCCGGCCAGGCCCTGCGCCACGGTCCTGGCCACCACCGCGTCCCAGTCTTCGCCGGCCGCGACCGACACCACCCCCGAGACCCCCGAGAGTCCCGGCGCGGGGCCCGGCCGGAAGCCGCGGGTCGCGACCTGCACGACGGTGCCGTCAAAACCCTCGTCGGCGATCACCAGGTTGCTGCCGCCGCCGAGGATCAGCACAGGCTCGCCGTGGGCGTCGGCGGCGTGCACCGCACCGACCAGCTCGGCTTCCGTGCCCGCCCGGACGAAGCTACGGGCCGGGCCGCCCAGGCCGATGGTGGTGTGGTCGGCCAGGATAGTGGTGTGGTCGGCCAGCCTCACCGCAGGCGGACGGTGGCCTGAGCGCGGGTCAGGACCTTGGTGCCGGCGGACCTGGCGGTGAGGTCGACCGTCACCCGGCGGCTCTGCCCGCCCAGGGGGGCGAGCTTACCGGTGACGACGCCGCTGATCTCGACCAGGGCACCCTTGTCGTCGTCCGGCACGACGACCGGCGAGGAGAACCTGACGCCGAAATCGGTCACCGCGCCCGGGTCGCCAGCCCACTCGGTCAGGAACCGGCCGGCCAGCGCCATCGTCAGCATGCCGTGGGCGATCACATCCGGCAGGCCCACCGACGTGGCGATGCGCTCGTTCCAGTGGATCACGTTGAAGTCGCCGGAGGCGCCCGCGTACCGCACCAGGTCGCGCCGGGTCACCTGGTACTGCTGGAGGGGGAGCTCGGTGCCCGCCGCCACGTCGTCGTACCCGGGACCCGCCATCATCGTCTCCCTACGCGCCGCGTTCGACCAGCGTGGCCCGGGCCGTGGCGACGTGCTCGCCGCCGGTGGTCCTGATCTGCGTCACGGTGGTCAGCGTGGTCAGGCTGCGGACCGTCCTGATGCCCTCGATCGTGGACTGCGACACCACCACGTCGCCGGCGTGCAGCGGGCGGACGTGGGAGAAGCTCTGCTCGCCGTGCACGATCATGGCGTAGTTCACGCCCAGGCCGGGGTCGGACGTTATCTGCCGGCTGCCCGCCGAGCTGATCACGATGGCGAAGGTGGGCGGCGCGATGACGTCCGGGTAGCCCGCGGCGCGGGCGGCCTCGCGGTCCCGGCACAGCGGGCTCGGCTCACCGATCGCGTCGGCGAACTCAGCGATCTTGACCCGGCTGACCTCGTACGGTGCCGACGGCTCGAAGGTCCGGCCGATGTAGTCGGTGTTGATCGCCACGAGCGGGCTAGCGAGTCTCGCGGTGCGCTCGGTGGCAGCGGCACCACGGGCAGTACTTCTTCAGCTCCAGGCGGTCCGGGTCGTTACGCCGGTTCTTCTTGGTGATGTAGTTCCTGCGCTTGCACTCCTGGCAAGCCAGCGTGATCTTCGGCCGGACGTCGGTGGCAGCCACGGTGGAGTGCCTTTCTTATCGTCGCTTGGCGTCCCGCGTATCGGGACTGGGTAAGTGTAGCGGAGGCCGGACTTGAACCGGCGACACAGCGATTATGAGCCGCTTGCTCTGCCTGACTGAGCTACTCCGCCATCGCTACCGCACCAAGGATACCCGATGGCCTGGTCGCCCGCGCGTACGCCGGGGGCGGTTTTACCGCTGGCCGGCTGGCCAGGCAAGATCGAGGAATGAGCATTCTCGGCACCAGGGTCATGCGGACCGAAGACCCCCGCTTCCTGACCACCGGCGGCGTGTACACCGCCGACGTCCAGGACGAGCAGCTGGCGGGCGCCTGCCATGTGTCCTTCGTCCGGTCGACCGTGGCGCACGCGCGGATTCTTTCCGTCGATCTCAGCGGCGCGCTGACCTCTCCCGGCGTCATCGCCGCCTTCGCCGGGGACGACCTGGCCGACCTCCCGGTGCAGGGACCGCCGGTCCCGGGCATGATGAACGCGCAGATGGGCCAGTCGCTGCTGGCCCGCGACGTGGTGCGCTGGGTCGGCGAGCCGGTGGCGGTCGTCGTCACCGAGGGCCGGTACCAGGGTGAGGACGCCGCGGACCTGGTGGACATCGACTACGAGGTGCTGCCGCCCGTCATCGACATGGCCGAGGCCGCCGCGGACGGTGCCCCGCTGCTGTTCCCGGCGGCGGGCACCAACGTGGCCGCCACCTTCGGCGACCGCTCCGCCCTGGCGGCCGACCTGTTCGACGGCTGCGAGGTGGTCGTCTCCCGCACGATCGCCAACCAGCGGGTGGCGCCGGCCCCGATGGAGACCCGGGCCGCGGCCGCGGCCTGGGGGGCGGACGGCCGGCTGACGGCGTGGATCCCCAACCAGGGCGCGCAGGGTACGCGCGCGGCCCTGGCGGGCATGCTCGGGATGGACCAGGCCGGGATCCGGATCATCACCCCGGACGTGGGGGGCGCCTTCGGGGCCAAGTTCGGCGCCGACCCGGAGCACGCGGTGGTGTGCTGGGTGGCCAGGCGGCTGGGCCGCCCGGCCCGCTGGACGGAAACCCGCAACGAGAACCTGGTCGGGATGACGCACGGCCGGGCGCAGCGCCAGACCGTCACCATCGGCGGCCGCCGGGACGGGACCGTGCAGGCCTACCGGCTGGAGATCCTGCAGGACTCCGGGGCGTACCTGAGGTTCGGCGCGTTCCTGCCTTTCCTGACCATCTTGATGGCACCCGGGCCGTACGCCATTGGGCGCGCCGAGGCGGTGGCCACCTCGGTGGTGACCAACACCACGCCGGTCGGCGCCTACCGCGGCGCGGGCCGGCCCGAGGCCACGGCCGCGGTGGAACGGGCCATCGACCTGTTCGCCGCCGAGATCGGCGCCGACCCGGCGCAGGTGCGCCGGAAGAACCTGCTGCCCAAGTTCACCGAGCCGCACACCACCGCCTTCGGCGCGGTGTACGACAGCGGCGACTACGCGGTCGCCCTTGACCTGGCGCTGGCGACGGCAGGATATGCCGACCTCCGCGCCGAGCAGGCGAAACGGCGCGCCGACGGGGACGTGGTCCAGCTCGGCATCGGCCTGTCCTGCTACGTCGAGATCACCGGCGCCGGCGCCGAAGCGGGCAACCCCAGCGAGAACGCCACCGTCGAGGTCCACCCCGACGGCAGCGCCACCATCTTGACCGGGACGTCACCGCACGGCCAGGGTCACGCCACCGTCTGGGCGATGCTGGCCAGCGACGAGCTCGGCATTCCGATCGACAAGATCACGCTGAAGTGGGGCGACACCGACCTGATCCCCGAGGGGGGCGGCACCGGCGGCTCGCGCAGCCTGCAGCAGGGCGGCGCGGCGGTGCAGCAGGCCTCGCGGGAGCTCATCGACGTGGCCAGGCAGCGGGCGGCCGACGAGCTGGAAGCCAACCCGGCCGACCTGATCTTCGACGCCGGGCGCAGCGCGTTCGCCGTGGCGGGCGACCCGGACGTGTCGGTGCCGCTGGCCAGGCTCGCCGAGACCGAGCGGCTGTTCGTGCGCGCGGTGTTCAGCGCGCCCGGCGCGACCTTCCCGTTCGGGGCGCACGTGGCCGTCGTCGAGGTGGACACCGAGACCGGCAAGACGGCGCTGCGGCGGGTGGTGACCGTCGACGACGCCGGCACCATCGTCAACCCGCTGATCGCCGAGGGCCAGCGGCACGGCGGCATCGCCCAGGGGGCCGCGCAGGCGTTCCTCGAGGAAGTCGTCTACGACGCCGACGGCAACCCGCTGACCTCGAGCTTCGCGGACTACGCGTTCCTGTCGGCCACCGAGGTGCCGAGCTTCGAACTGGCCGATATGGAGACGCCGACCAGCTACAACCCGCTCGGGGCCAAGGGGATCGGGGAAGCCGGCACGATCGGCGCGACCCCGGCCGTGCAGAACGCCATCATCGACGCGCTGGCTCACCTGGGGGTCCGGCACATCGACATGCCGGCCACCCCGCAGCGGGTATGGCAGGAACTGCGGGAGGCCGCCGCGCGGGCCTGAGGTACCTCAGGCCCTGCGGTCGTCTGCCTGGTTCGGTTTTTCGGTTCTTCGGTTCTTCGGTTCTTCGGTTCTGGCTAGTTGTGCGGTGGGGTCGGGTTGTCGAAGTAGTGACCCTTGTCGAGGTCGGCGAGAAGCCCGGGCTGGGTCGGGTGCCAGTCCAGCAGCTCGCGGGTCAGGGCGCTCGAGGCCGGGGCGTCGAGGCCGATGAAGCCGGCCAGCCAGGTGAAGTGCGCGGGCGCGTCTTCGGCGGCGATGGAGGCCGTCGGGACGCCGAGGTGGCGACCGATCACCTCGGCGACGGCGCGGATCGGCACGCCCTCGTCGGCCACGGCGTGCAGCGTGGATCCGGCCGGCGCGTTTTCCAGCGCGAGGCGGAACAGGTGCGCGGAATCGAGCCGGTGCACCGCGGGCCAGCGGTTGGCCCCGTCGCCGAGGTAACCGGCGACGCTCTTGTCGCGGGCGATGGCGACCAGGGTGGCCATGAAGCCGTTGTCTCCGTCGCCGTGGTTGGTCGGAGGCAGCCGGACCACGGACGAGCGGACGCCGCGGTCGGCGAAGGAGAGCGTCAGCTCGGCGGTGCCCCGCCGGGTCTCCGGGCCGCTGCCCCAGGCGGCGGTACCCGAGCCGTCACCGTGCCCGTCCTGCTCGGTCGCCAGCCGCCCCGGTGAGAGGCCGAGCGTCCCGGACGCGATGAGGAACGGCTTGCCGGAACCGGCCAGCGCCTCGCCGAAGGCCTCGACGGCGCGGCGGTCGGCGTCCGCGGCGCCCTGGAAGTCGCCGGAGAAGGCGATGTCGTGCTTGAACGCGAGGTGGATCACGCCGTCGGAGGCGGCGGCGACGCGGCGCAGGGTGTCCAGGTCATCCAGGGTGCCGCGCTGCACCTGGACTCCGGCCGCGGCCAGGGCGGCGGCGGAGGCGTCGGAGCGGGCGAGCCCGGTGACCTGATGGCCCGCGTCGAGGAGTTCGGGTACGACGGCCGAGCCGATCCAGCCGGACGCGCCGGTGACGAAAACGTGCATGGGAAGAACCTCCAGGTAGTCGACAGCCGGGGCGTACACTCAGGCTTATCGATGTCAGGTACTGTCATCACAGTACCACTTGATGTCAGTTGCTGTCATCAGTCTAAGTTTACTGATGTCATCCGCTGACATCAGTTAGGATCAGAGCATGAGCCGGTGGCAGCCAGACGCGCGTGGCCGGCTTGAGCGAGCGGCCATGGAGCTCTACAGCGAGCGAGGGTTCGAGCAGACCACGGTGGCGGAGATCGCCGCGCGAGCGGGCCTGACCGAGCGGACGTTCTTCCGGCATTTCGCCGACAAGCGCGAGGTGCTGTTCTGGGGCGCGGCCTCGCTGCAGGACCTCCTCGTGGGCACCCTGGCCAGCACGCCGGATTCGGTGGCGCCGATCGACGCGATCGCCGCGGCCCTGGCGGCGGCCGGCGCCATGCTCCAGCAGCGCCGTGAGTACGCCGGGAAGCGGCAGGCCGTCATCGCCTCGAACGCGGAGCTCCAAGAGCGCGAGCTGATCAAGCTCGCGTCACTCGCCGCGGCGCTCGCGGCCACGTTGCGTAAGCGCGGCGTCAGGGAACCGGCCGCAAGCCTGGCGGCCGAGGCTGGGATCGCGGTGTTCAGGATCGCGTTCGAACTGTGGGTTGGCGCCGCCGGGGAGGCCGACCTGCCCCAGCTCATCCGGGAGTCTTTCGACGAGCTCAAGGCCGTGACCGCGGGCAAATTATCACCGGCGCCAGCGTGTCAAGACGACGAAAGTGATTTGGCCGCGACCTGCGCTGGGCGGAGAATCTGGCCATGGTCAGGGAACGGCAGATTCTGGCAGGCTCGGGAGTGATCTACCCGCCTGAAGATTTCCCGCCGGAGCGGGTGGGCGTCCAGCTGTGGCAGGCGATGCAGCTGTCGGGGGTGCGCCGCCCGAAAATGTGCCTGATCGCCACGGCGACCGGGGACTCGCGCGAGTACATCGACCGCTGGTACGAAGTGGTCAGGTCCTTCGGCGACGCGAACCTGTCGCATCTGGAGCTCTTCGTACAGCCGAATGTGCCCGACGTCCGGGCTCATCTGCTGGCCCAGGATGTGATCTTCGTGTCGGGCGGCAGCGTGGTGAACCTGCTGGCGGTGTGGCGTGCGCACCGGCTGGATGAGTTCTTGCGGGAGTGCTGGGAGGCCGGGGTGGTGCTGGCCGGACAGAGCGCGGGCAGCTTGTGCTGGCATCTGGGCGGGATCACTGACTCCTTCGGCGACAACCTGGACGTCGTCCGCGACGGGCTGGGCTTCCTGCCGTTCAGCAACGGAGTTCACGACGACCTCGGTGACCAGCCACGACGGCAGCGCTTCCGGGAGGCCATCGCGGACGGGGCCCTCCCGGCCGGATATGCGACCGAGGACGGCGTCGCCCTGCATTACCTGGGCACCCGCCTGCACGAGGCCGTCAGCGTCCTCCCCGACCGGAACGCCTGGTTCGTCGAGGCGGACGGGCCAGGCCGGTACCGGGAGGAAGCGGTGCCCCCGCGGTGCTGGGTGCCGGTGTAAGGAATCTGGGCCTGTACGCCTTGCGCGCTGCATGGCAGAATTCTGCCAACGAATCTATACTTCTTCTATGGCATTGAGTATCAAGAGCGACGCTGTAGACCGGCTGGCCAGAGACCTGGCTGCCGAGACGGGCGAGACGTTGACCGAGGCCGTCGAGATTGCGCTCAGGGAACGGCTCGACCGTGAGCACGCTAGGCACGCCGCCAGCATGAGAACGCCTCGCCCAGGGCGATGTCGCTGTTGTCCTGGAACCGCTGGAGTTCGTCAAGCTCATCCACCGATATGAGCACCGCCGCAGGTTGCCCGTGCTCCGTCAGCACGACGCGCTCATGGCTGCGCCGGGCACGATCGACCAGCTCGGCGAGATGACTGCCGACCTGAGGAATCGGGCACGTGAACGTCATTCCGGCACTGTACAGCGGGACGCCGACAGTCTCCGGTACCGCGCGCCACTGCGACGTGGCCCAGTTCTGAGAACACCTCCAGGACGAACCGCAACCCGGCTGGCTGATTGTGGCTGGGTGAGCTGCCATACCTGGGCATGCTGGCCGGTGATAGTGCCGGCGAAGAGGCGCGAGCCCGCATTCGCAGGTGATTCCGCCTTTGTCCCAGGCCAGGGTGTGATCCAGGTCGCAGCGGGCGGCCGGGTGGGTGCAGCCGGGTGCGGTGCAGCGGGTGCTGCGGGTCCGGATCAGGTGCTGGAGCTTCCGGCTGGGCTGGTACCCGGTTTCGGCGTGCTGGTGGTCGCAGCTGCCGCGGGCGATCGGGGTCAGCCGGGCCCGCAGGGAGCGCAGGTAGTCCCGGGCCCTGGTGTCGGGTGGGGGCTGTGGTGGTTCCGGACCGGGTGGTTCGGGGCCGGGTGGGGGCGGGTGGCGGCCGGGGGCGCAGCCGTGGGCGGCGGCGGTCCCGTCGGGGTTCAGGACGGTGACGCACCAGCGGGTGTGGCGGCTGCGGCTGGCGGCGGCGAGCAGGTCGCGGGCGGTGGCGGGGTCCAGGAGCCCGAACCCGGCGGCCTCGCCTGGTGTCGCGGACAGGCCGAGCGCGGTGGCCAGCGGCACGGTGATGTTGACCAGCGCGGCCAGGCACGGCCCGGTGTCCTTCCTGGCCGGGCGGCGGGCAGCGGCGCCCGGGCGAACCGGGTCGGTCCCGGCCGGGCTGTGCGGCTGCGGCCCGTTCCCGCCGTTCCCGCCGGGGCCGTCCTGCGGGCCGCCGTCCGGGCCCGGTCCGTCCGGGCCGTCCGAGACGGGGCCGTCCGAGGCGGTGCCGTCCGAGGCGGTGCCGTCCGAGGCGGTGCCGTCCGAGGCGGTGCCGTCCGAGGCGGTGCCGTCCCCCGAGCTGTGACCCTGGTCCGGGGCGGCCTCGGCTCGCAGGCGGCTGTCCCGTTCCTGCAGCAGGTCCAGGTAGGCAAGATTGCGCAGCTCGCGCAGCGAGCCGGGGACCCCGGCGGCGCGCAGGCCCAGGGCCCGCTGCTCGATGTTCTGCCACGACGCCAGGACCTCATCGGCGGGCAGTTCCCGGGCGGTCATCCCGGCGTTCCCCGATTCCTCCCGGAACGGCCGGACGTGCGCCTCGCGGCGGCGGGCCTGCTTGCGCCGCTCAAAGGAGTCCGGGTCCAGCGACAGGACCAGCCGGGCGGCCGCGGCGCGCAGTTCCCCGTAGGTCTTGCCCTGCGCGGCGGCGGCCAGTTCGGGGTCGGCCTTGGCGGCGTCGGCGGCGGACAGGTATTCGGTCTGCTCGGAGATGATCTTGGCGTGGACCGGGTCGATCAGCCCCGCGCATAGCGTCGCGAACGTGACCGGGAGCCGCTCGGCGAGGTCGCACGCGTAGGTCATCCGGTCCGCCGCGCTCATCCAGGTCAGCCGCAGCTCGCCGGCCACCTCATCAGCGATGAACTCGCTGAACTGGATCCGCCCGTCATCGGCAGGCTGCTTACCCGGGCCGGCCGGAGCACCCACGGTCCCGGCCCCGGCCGGATCCTGTACGGCGCCGTCGGCCGGGGCCGGGACCGGCTTCTGCGCGGCGGGTTGCTTTGGGGTGGCGGGGCGGTTCTTGCTGGCGGCACGGCTCGGGGCAGCGGGATGGCGAACGGCGAGCTCGTGCATCGCGGCCAACTCGAGCCAGGTTCCCCACGACGACATCCGGCGGCCCGCCGACAGCACCGAGAACAGGCAGTCCTCTGAGATCTGGGCCAGCCCGGCGCGGTCACCTCCGGTCACCGCGGTCACCACCTCGGCCAGCAGCGGACCCGGCGCGATCGGCTGCGCAGCGGTACCTTCGGTGAACCCGGACAGGTCCCCCTGCTCGGCCGGCAGGCAGATGTACAAGCCCTGCGAGGGCTCTTCCGGCGGTGCTTCGTCCCAGCCGTCGTCGGACGGCGGCCCGTCGGACGCGCCGTCGTCGTATCCGCTGCCAGCGGGGCCGGACGCGGGCTCCGGGTTGTCCTGCGGACCGTTCTCGGCGCTGGGCAGCGGTTCGGGGCCCTCGGGCTCCTCGCCGTCGGGCCCGCGGCCTGAGAACGGTTCTTGGTGCATGAACCACCCTTCGTTCGGGAGAATTCGACTTTAAGGTCATTGTATCGAAATCATAGTCGAATAGCTACCCGGACGGGCCGTTCCGCCGGGGAATCTGTGCCGTGATTGTGCCCGGGCGCGAACGCCGGTCACCTAGACCTCAGCGGGGCGGATCGGTGGGCCGGGAGGCATCAAGCAGGTCGAGATAGCCTTCGACCGCCTCCCACAGTTCGTTCTCCGGGTAGCGGCCGTAGCCGCGGTGCTCGCGCCGCCAGTCATGATCCCAGTACTTGTCGCGGACCTCGCGCAGATGAGCCAGCGCCGTGTCCAGGTCTTCGCGGAGCTGCAGCCGCTCATCGGCCGACTCCGGGATCAGCCGCTTCAGCGAGCCGAGATCTCTCCCTTCTAGCGCCGCGAGCGCCTGCTCATCGGGGCCGCCGTCGACAGACCAGATGCGCACGGGGCCGCGG
>JBEKKH010000046.1:0-21955 GCA_050010815.1 Streptosporangiaceae bacterium
TCGAAGATCTCCGCCTGCTGGGCCAGGCCGAGGTCGGCCAGCGTCGGCTCGGCGCGCACCCGGGCGTAGGAGGCAAGCAGCTCGCGCGGATCCCTGATCAGGTGCGCGTGCCGGAACGGGGCGAACGCGGCGCGGTCGACCTCGGGCAGCAGGTGATGGGTCATGTGCTTGGCGTAGCTGATGCCGGTGCCGGGCGGCAGCGGCGCGCCGGTCAGCTGGTCAAGCACCACCCGCCAGTCGGTGGGCTGGCTGGCGATCACCTCGTCCCGGCCGGGGTGATCCAGAGCCGTTCGGTCCAGGTAAAAGGCGTACAGCGGCTCGTCGGCGACCACCGTGTCCGGCCGGTTCTCCCACGCCCGCATCAGGGCCGTGGACACCGTCCGCGGTCCCGACCACATCGCGATGCGGGCTGGCGTCACAGCGTGACGACGCTGCGCAGCACCTCACCGCGGCCCATCCGGGCGAAGGCCTCTTCCACCTCGTCCAGGGCGATCGTCTCCGACACGAACTTCTCCAGCGGCAGCCGCCCCTGCAGGTGCAGGTCGACGAGCATCGGGAAGTCACGGCTGGGCAGGCAGTCCCCGTACCAGGAGGACTTAAGCGCGCCGCCGCGGCCGAACACGTCAAGCAACGGCAGGTCGATCCGCATCTCCGGGGTCGGCACCCCGACCAGCACCACGGTGCCGGCCAGGTCGCGCGCGTAGAACGCCTGCTGGTAGGTCTCCGGCCGGCCGATGGCCTCGATGACCACGTCGGCGCCGAACCCGCCGGTCAGTTCCCTGATCCGGGCCACCGGGTCGCTGTTCCGCGAGTTGACCACGGCGGTGGCGCCGAACTGCCTGGCCCACTCCAGCTTCGTGTCGTCGACGTCCACCGCGATGATCGTGGTGGCCCCGGCCAGCTGGGCGCCGAGAATGGCGCCGTCGCCGACGCCGCCGCAGCCGATCACCGCGACGCTGTCGCCCCGCCTCACGCCGCCGGTGTTCAGCGCGGCCCCCAGCCCCGCCATCACGCCGCAGCCGAGCAGGCCCGCGGTGGCCGGGCCGATGGCCGGATTGACCTTGGTGCACTGGCCGGAGGCGACCAGGGTCTTTTCGACGAACGCTCCGATGCCGAGCGCCGGGGACAACGTGGTGCCGTCCGCCAGCGTCATCTTCTGGCTCGCGTTGTGGGTGTCGAAGCAGTACCACGGCCGGCCCCGGCGGCACGCGCGGCAGCGCCCGCACACGGCGCGCCAGTTGAGGATGACGAAATCGCCGGGCGCCACGTCGGTCACGTCGGGCCCCACCGCCTCGACCACCCCGGCCGCTTCGTGCCCGAGCAGGTAGGGAAAGTCGTCTCCGATGCCGCCCTGCTTGTAGTGCAGGTCGGTGTGGCATACGCCGCAGGCCTGCACGTCCACGAGCGCCTCGCCAGGTCCGGGCTCGGGCACGAGCACCGTCGTCACCTCGACGGGCTCGCCCTTACCGCGGGCCACCACACCCCGAACGCTGATCGTCACCGGATCACCTCTTCGCTTCGTTGCCTCAAGGCCGCTGGATGAGCCCAGGCAGCAAGCCTAACCGGGTGCGGTTCGTCCGTCCCCGCCACTGCGCGCCGGCGCCGGCGTAGTGCCGTCGCGCCGAGTCGGCGGTCATCGCGGCGTACAGCAGGGCGATCAGCGGCAGGCCGGGCGCGCGCAGCGGCGACAGCCGGTAAACCCTCAGCATGGGCAGGTAGCTCAGCGACATCAGCGCCCAGCCCGCCAGCCCCGCGGCGGCCGCGGCCACCGCGGCCGCAGATCCCAGCCCGGCCGCCAGGCCGGTGATCGCCGCGGCGGGCGGCAGCGCGTAGAGGAACAGCAGCCCGATCAGCGTCCCGGCGAGCAGCGGCGGCGAGTAGTTCAGCTGGGTGTAGGCCGACCTGGCCACCATCTGCCACAGGTCGGCGAGCCTGGGATAGGGCCGCACGCTCACCACCTGGCGGGACAGCCCGAGCCAGCATCGCCCCCGCTGGGCCTTGATCATCGCGCCCATGGCCACGTCGTCGATGAGGGCGCCGCGGATCGGCGCCACCCCGCCCGACCGTTCGAGCGCGCCGCGGCGCACCAGCATGCAGCCGCCCGCCGCCGCCGCGGTGCGCGAGCCTGGCCCGTTCACCCGCCGAAACGGATAGAGCTGCGCGAAGAAGTAAACGAACGCGGGCACCACCACGCGTTCGGCGCCGTTGGCCGTCCGCAGCAGCGCCATCTGCGAGACCAGATCACGGTCGTCGCCTTCGGCCGCGGCCACCAGGGCGCGCAGCGCACCCGTGGCCCAGGCGATGTCGGCGTCGGTGAACAGCACGTAGCCGGTCCCGGGGCCCGCCGCGGCCAGGCCCTGCGCCATCGCCCACACCTTGCCCGCCCACCGGTCAGGGCCGGGGCCGGCCGGAGCGGCGCTTGCGGCCGGGGCGGGCACGGGCTCAGCGGCCGGGGGCGCGGTGCCGGGCACCACGTGCAGCGCGCGGGCGGACGCGCGACCCAGCTGGGTCGCGACCTCGGCGGTGCCGTCGGAGCTGGCGTCGTCGACCACGATGACGCTCAGCGCGCCCGGGTAGTCCTGACCGAGCAGGGCCGGCAGCGTGACCGGCAGCATCTCGGCTTCGTTCCTGGCCGGGACGATGGCCACCACGTCCGGCCATAGGCCGGGCTCGCCCGCCACGGGCGGCAGCCACTGACTGGCCCGCCAGTACCCGCCGTGCCCCAGGACCAGGTACGCCCACACGACCGCGGCCGCCGTGGCCGCGATGCTCAACGCCAGCATCCCGGCAGCCTATTGGGTGCCGCCGCCCCGCCGCCCGGCCGCCACGCACAGCGGGCCTGAAGTCAACCGGAAGTCAAGCAGCCCGGCGGCTAGGCCACGCGGCGGTAGCCGGCGTCTTGGTGGCTCGGCTCGGGCCGGCGGACGATGTTCCTGACGGCGGGCGCCGCGGACAGCATCGGCCTGGCGTCCGGGTGCTTCAGCACCAGCCAGACGGGGATGCCCACCCACAGGGCGACGAAAGCAACCATCAGCGGGATGTTAACCATGATCCAGGTCATCTTCACTCCTCCATTGCGTTCCCTTATGTGCTCACCCCCTACGATGCCCGGCGCCCCTCTGCGTAGCCGCCGGCCGGCCTCTGCCGTCGTTATGAAAACGAGACAAAGCTATGAATAGCGTCTGAGTCCACAGCCCGGGCTTGCTCTGCGAGCAGGCCTGACTACGATTCGGCGCAACCGGGCGGGCCGGCGGGCGATGCCCGGGATGGCGGACAGAGCCGCCGGGGCTACCTGCGCCAGGCGAGAACGTCGCCCGCGGCGGCGGTCGGCGGGCCGAGCAGGGCGGTGAGGTAGCGGCCGAGCAGCGAATTCCTGGTGGCCACCGCGACCACCGCGGTCACCCGCCAGGCCGCGAGCTGGGCGCGCATGCTGGCGTCGGTCACGGCCCTGACCGAGGTGAAGCTCTCCGACGCCGGGGCCCCGCGGCCGGGCACCGCGGAGGCCAGCGCGGCGGGCAGGTCCTGGGCGGATTTGAGCCACATGGCGTTCAGGTACAGGCCCGCGGGGGGCGTGCCGTCGCCGTCGATGTAGCCGCGCCCGCCCGTGGCCGGGCCCATGAAGTACCCGCCGACCAGCGCGCTGGGTTCGCCGGTATCGGCCTGCCAGCGCAGCGGCTCGGTGAAGGTGGACATCGGCAGCGGCACCACAAGCACGCTGGCCGAGGCGGGCAGCCGCAGCGCGGCGAAGGTGGCCGACCAGCCGGGCGGCGGCGGGTTCGCCGCGGCGGCGGGCAGCGGCCGGGGCACGATCGGCAAGACGGCCAGCACGGCGCAGGACATGACCACCGCGGCCGGCCGCCAGCCGGAGGCGAGCCGGGGCCAGCCCCGCCGGGTCGCGAGCGCGGCCAGGGCGGCTATCGCCGCGTCGGCGGCCAGGGCGAGCACGGCGGCGGCCGCGCCGTCCGCCAGCAGGGAGAACCGGTCGGGCAGCGCCGCGGTCAGCAACGGCAGCCCCTGCAGCCAGTACCACGGCAGCTTGATCGCGGGGTGCTCGTGCCCGGCGAACAGCAGCGTGCCGCCGAGCGAGAACAGCCCGAGCACACCGCAGGTGACCGCGGCCGCCCGGACCGGTAGCCGCCGCCAGCAGCCGATCATGGCCAGCGTCAGCACGGCGAGCAGCGGCCAGCCCAGGTAGCCGAGGTACTCGGGCAGGTGCCCCTGGTAGCTCAGCGCCGCGGCCGCGCTGCCGGCGGTGTGAAAGAGCAGGTAGGACGAGGGCACCACGAACGAGGAGAGATCGTTCTTGAAGAAGTCGGGCGTGAACGGGCTGCCGTGCTGGTGCAGCGGGCCGAAGAACTGCACCCACAGCGGGTATCCGGCGAGCACGCCCGTCACGCAGGCCGCCAGGCCCAGGCCGGCGGCCACCTGCCTGACCGGCACCGCCGCCACGGCCCGGGGACGGCTGGCGGCGAGCACGAGCAGCAGGATGACCCCCGCCACGGCCGTGCCGAGCAGGATCTCCTCGGTGATCAGCAGCTGGGCCGTCACCAGCAGTCCCAGCCACAGGCCGCCGCGCACCGGCGTGACGCGGCCGAGCACCAGCCGCAGCGTGACGTCGATGATCAGCGGCGGGAGCACGGCGAACTGCAGATCGTAGTGGCCGATGGCCGAGTGCAGCACCGCCGGGGAAAACCCGTAAACCGCCCCGCCGAGCGCCGCGCTGGCCGGGCTGACGCCCCAGCGGCGCAAGACGGCGAACATGGCCGTCGCGGACCCGGCGAAACCGGCCGTCATGAACACCGTGAGAGCGGTCTGCGGGCCGAGCAGCGCGGTGACCGGGGCCAGCAGCACGCCGGGCAGCAGCATGAACGTGTTCCACATGGCGTTCACGCCCTGCGGGGCGTTCATGGCCGTGGTCACCAGCGCGGGCAGCCGCAGGTGCATCACCGCGGTGGCGTCGTACCGGAAGAACCAGGCGAACTGGTCGGCGTCGTTGGCGTTGCCCGCCACCGTCCGGCTGGCCGGGTCCCGCCAGAGCCACAACGTGACCGCCAGCGCCGCCAGCAGGTAGTAGAGCGCCGCCATCGTCACCGCGCGGTCACGGCGGGGCCGTGCAGTCCCGGCTGACGCCGGGGCCTGCACGGCCGTCGTCGCTGCTGCCACGCCTGCGAGCTTAACCGCCCCGGCCCGGCGCGGGCGGTGACTCGGGGCGACGTCAGCAAATCGCCAGATTTACGCGGGCGCCGCCAACGGCCAGGCTCCGTTCCGGTCAGGCTCGCGGCCGGCCTGGCTCGCTGCCGGTCAGCTCCGCGGGGCGGGGGGACTGTCCGGGGCGAGCTCGCCGACCACCCGCCCGTTGCCCGCGTTGGGCTGCGGCTGGACCGGCAGCCCCTTGCGGACCGAGTCGAGGATGGCCATGCCCTGGCTGACCAGGCCGGCCGCGATCTCGCTGAGGCCGTCGGCGCCGTTGAGCACGCTCACGTTCGCCCCGGCCAGCCCGGCCGCCGCCTCCTTGACGATCAGCGGGAGCTGGTTGATGAGCAGCTGGTCGAGCGCGACGCGGTTGTTCGACGCCGCCGCCTCGGCATTGATGCGGGTGCGCTCGGCGTCGGCCTTGGCCAGGATCGTGACCCGCTCGGCCTCGGCCTCGGCGGGCCTGACCACCTCGGAGACCAGCTGCTGCTGGCGCAGCTCGGCCTGCTGCCGGGCCAGCTCGGCCTGGGCGGCGATGACGGCGCGCTGAGCGTTGGTGCTGGCCAGCGGGCCGGACTGCGCCGCTTCGGCCTGCGCCTTGTCGATCTCGGCCTTGTACTGGGCCTGGATGACGGAGGTTTCCCTGGCGAACTCCGACTGCTTGCGCGCCGACGCCTGCTGCGCCTCGGCCGCCGCCTGGTCCGCCGCCGCCTGCGCGATCTTGGCCTGGCGCTGGATGGCGGCGTTGTTGGGCGCGGCCATGGCGGCGATGTACCCGGCACCCATGTCGTCGATCGACTGGATCTGCAGCGAGTCCACGATCAGGCCGATCTTGGCCATCTCGCCCTTCGAGCCGTCCAGCACCTCGGTGGCCAGCTTCTGCCGCTCGGTGACGATCTCCTCGACGGTCATCGAGCCGATGATCGAGCGCAGGTGACCGGAGAAGATCCGCCCGGTCAGGATGGACATCTGGTCCTGGTCGGACAGGAAACGCTGCCCCGCGTTGACGATGGATTCCTCGTCGTTGCCGACCTTGAACGCGATCACCGCGCGGACGTTGAGCGCGATGCCCTGATGGGTCACGCACTGCTCCGCTACCTCGGCCTCCTGCATGGACAGGGTCAGGTACCTGACCTTGCGGGTAACCGGCGTAACGAAGGCCCCGTGGCCGATCACCACCCGGAACGGCGCGCCTTGCATCCCGCGCCTCCCGCCGGAAATCAGCATGGCCTCGTCGGGGGCCGGAACACGGTAACCAAACATCGTTGTTCATCTCCTCAACATATGTAACCCCGGAATGCGCGGGCTCTCACCGAGCACGTCCTCCCACTCGATGACGTCGACCGCCCGCGCGCCGCGCGACTCGATAACCAGGACGGTCGCCCCCTTGGGCAGCGGCTTATCCGACCAGGCCATAAAGGCCTCGGAGCCACCGCGGATCTTGATAAGCACTTCACCCGGTCCATCGCTACCCCGCGTGGCCACCGAAAGGACGCCGACGCAGCCGATCGAGGATTCATCCCTCGCCAAAGTGACAGCCTCCTTTACCCGGAAGTGCCAGCTATAGCCTAGTCCTGCCGCCCGCGGTAATTTACGCCGCCAGGCCAGCTATTCCGGCGGGCTGGAACCACCGGCCGTTCGGCATAATCTGGGCCATGGCAGAAGTGCAGGACGCCCGGCTGACGTGCGCGCGGATGCTCAGCTGAGGTCCAGGTCCACCACGACCGGGGCGTGGTCGGACGGGCCCTTGCCCTTGCGGGCCTCCCGGTCCACGTACGCCGCCCGCACCTGGCCGGCCAGCGCCTCGGTCGCGTACACCAGGTCGATGCGCATGCCCTTGTCGGTGTGAAAGCTGCCGGCCCGGTAATCCCAGTAGGTGAACGGATGCGGTCCCTTCATCGGCACCGGCACCACGTCCTGCAGGCCGAGGGCCCGCAGGTCGGCGAGCGCCTGCCGTTCGGGCGCCGTGACGTGCGTCGAGCCGACGAAGACCGCCGGATCCCACACGTCCGCATCGGTCGGCGCCACGTTGAAATCACCGCACGCCGCCAGCCGCGGCTGTGGCTGTGGCTGTGGCTTTGGCTGCTGGCTGAGCTCGGCGGCGAGGGCGGTGCGCAGCGCCGCGAACCAGTCGAGCTTGTAGGCGTAGTGGGCCGAATCTGGGGTACGGCCGTTCGGCGCGTACAGCGACCAGACCCGGATCCCGCCGCAGGTGGCACCCAGCGCCCGGGCCTCCGGGCGGCGCAGGCCGGGCTCGTCGATCAGGGCCGGCTCCCCCGGCTCGCCCTCGTATCCCGGCTCGCCGGGGAAGCCGCGGCTCACGTCGTCCAGGCCGACCGCCGACAGCAGGGCCACGCCGTTCCACCGGCCGTCGCCGTGGGCTGCCACCTCATAGCCGAGTTCCTCGACCTCCGCGGCCGGGAACAAGGCGGCCGCGCACTTGGTCTCCTGCAGGCAGACGATGTCGGGCTTGGTCTCGGCCAGCCAGTCGAGCAGCCGCGGCAGCCGTGCCTTCACCGAGTTCACGTTCCATGTCGCCAGGCGCACCGTTGTACCTTCCCGAATATTCGTCAGTTTTGGTCGCTAGAACCGCCAAAAAACTGACGAACGATCCCTAGCTATCGCCCTATATCTACGGTAACGGGCGTGATAGCACCAGAAAGCGCAGACAAATCCCGGGGCGCTCGCGGCGGCTACGCCTCGGAGTCGTAGCGGAAGCCGTCGATGAAACGGCGGAACACTCCGCCCTCGCGGGCCAGCGGCGGAGCCGGCGGCGGAGCCTCGGGAAGTTCCCGGCCGACGGGCTGGTCGTAGTCGGCCCGCGCGATGGCGTCCACGATCTTGGCCTCGTCGAAGGTGTCCGAGCCCGGGATCTGCGGCACGTAGCCGACCAGGTCCCCGTCGAGCAGGACCTCCGCTTCCAGGCCGGTGGTGCCTTCGGCGCCCCAGATGGCCTCCCGGCCGCCGCCCGCGGCCACCTGGACCGCGTAGGCGTCGACACCGGACTTCTTCAAGTGCGCGTTGATACCGCGGTCCCTGAGCGCGTCGGTGACCCGTCGAGCACGATTCTCATCCATGCCCGTCAGGGTACCCAGGCCAGGACGTGGTGCGGCGGGCCCGGCAGGCGCTGCTGACGCTCGCCCGGGCCGGCCCGCTCGGGCGGCCGGCGCACCGTGATAAAGCAAGCACAGCCGCCTTCGTGACAGATGCCCGCGGAGGCTACATTCTGGGGGTAAGGCGTTTCGGAGTTGACGAGGCGGGACGGAAGCAGGATGTCGCTGACCAGAGCGCAGCTCCCGGTGCGGCTTACCCCGCTGGTAGGTCGCGCCCGCGAGCTCGGCGACGTGGTGGACGCCCTGGACCGCGGCCGGCTGATCACCCTCACCGGGCCGGGCGGGGCGGGCAAGACACGGCTGGCGCTGGCCGCCGCGAAGACCGCGGCGGAGAATTTTCCGGCCGGGGTGTACTGGGTGGCGCTCGCCCAGATCAACGACGCGGCCATCGTCGGGCAGTCGGTCGCCACCCAGCTCGGCGTGCCTGATACCCCCGGGCAGGACGCCGCCGAGGCGGTCGCCGAGCAAATCGCCGACCACCGGCTGCTGGTGGTCCTCGACAACTGCGAGCACCTGGCGGCGGCGACGGCCGACGTGGCGGAGTACCTGCTGGCGGCCTGCCCGGCCCTGGTCGTCCTGGCGACCAGCCGTGAGGCGCTCGGGGTGGAGGGCGAGCTGAGCTGGCAGGTGCCCCCGCTGTCGCTGCCGAAGGCCGTACCCGCGCCCACCGCGGCGGCACTGGCCAGCTCCGACGCCGTCATGCTGTTCGAACAGCGGGCGCAGCTGGTCCGGCCGGCCTTCCGGGTCACCGACGAGAACGCCGCCTGGGTCTTGACGATCTGCCAGCGACTCGATGGCCTGCCCCTGGCGATCGAACTGGCGGCCGCGAGGATGCGGATCATGTCCTCGGCCCAGCTGGCCGACCGGCTGGGCGATATCTTCGCCGTCCTGGTCGGCGGGGCGCGCTCGGCACCGCCTCGCCATCAGGCCCTGCGGGCCACGCTGGACTGGAGCCACGACCTGCTCGACGCCGAGGAGCGCGCGGTGTTCCGGCGGCTGGCCGCCTTCTTCGGCGGTTTCACCCTGGGCGCGGCCGAACGGATCGCGGCGGGAGGCGAGATCCGTTCCGACGCGATGCTGGAACTGCTGACCCGGCTGGCGGACAAGTCGCTGCTGCGAGTCGAGCACGCCCGGGGCAGCTCACGTTATTTCCTGCTGGCCATCATCCGGGATTACGCCAGGGAAAAGCTCGAAGCGGCGGCCGAATCCGGCTCGGTGCGGCGCGCCCACCTGGAGTACTTCACCGAGCTTGTGGAGCGCGCCGCGGCCAGCATCGAAAAGGTCGAGGGGGAGGCGGGCCGCCTGGAGCTCGAGCTCGACCGGCTGGACGCCGAGCTGCCGAACCTCCGGCGCGCGGTCGAGTTCGCCCTGGAAACGGGCGACGCGGTCGCGGCGCTGACGATCACCGGGCCGCTGGATCGCTATGCCTACCTGCGCGGCCACTATCACGAGATCCGGCAGTGGCTGGACGCGGCGGTCACCTCCGGCCCGGACGCGCCCGCCGGGCTGCGGGCCAAGGCGCTGCTCGGCGGCGGCCGGCTGGCCCTGCTGCAGTGCGACTACGCGGCCGCGGTGCGCAGGCTCGAGGCCGCCCTGCGCCTGTACCGCGAGCTCGAGGACCCCCGGGGCATCGCCAGCAGCCTGCAGGTCCTCGGCAGCGTGGCCCGCGAGCAAGGCAGGTACGCCCGGGCGGTGGAGCTGCACGCGGAGAGCCTGGCCATCGCGGAGGCCGCGGACGACCGGTGGGCGGCGGCGAGTGCGCGCAGCTACCTCGCTTTCGCGTCCTGGCTGCAGCGCGACTTCGCCCTGGCCATCGAGCACGCCGACACCGCCCTGGCGACCTTCCGCGACCTCGGCGACCCCGAAGGGGTGGCCTGGTCGCTGATCAACCTGGGCACGGTAGCCCGCTACCAGGGCAACGGCGAACGGGCGTCTGAGCTGCTGACCGAGAGCCTGTCCCTGTCGGAGGGAATCGGCTTCGCCGAAGGCATCGCCTGGTCGGTGGAGCAGCTCGGCCTGCTCGCCGCCGTCGACGGCGACCCGGCCGCCGTCTCGTTGTTGCGCAGGAGCCTCGACCTGCACCGCGAGCTGCGCGATCGGTGGCGGATGTCCAGCGTGCTCGAAGATCTCTCCGCGCTCGCGCTGACGCAGGGCCACCCACTCCAGGCCGCCCGGCTGCTGGGCGCGGCCGAAGCGATGCGCGACGCGATCGGCACGGTGATCGCCCCGTCCGAACGGCTCCAGCACAACCAGACCACCGCCAAGGTGCGGACCGCGCTCGGCGACGAGGCGTTCGACGCGGCGATGCGGCAGGGACTGCTCGCCACCCCCGAGGAGCTGGCCGCCGACCTGCCCTCGGTCCCGGCGCCCCCTTCGAGCCGGCCGGTGGCGGAAGCAGCTGCCCCGGAGGAGCCCGCTGAGCAAGAGCCGGCCGGACCCGAGACCGCCGGGGCCGAGACGACCGAACAGAAGGTGCCGCGGCCGCGGAGCCGGCCGGTGGCGGACCGCCGGAACGGCGGCGGGGACGGAGCCGGGGCCGGAACGTTGCGCATCCGGTCGCTGGGGGCGGCGGTGGTGGGGTTCGGCGACGCGGCGCTGACCGCCGCGGACTGGAGCTACGCCAAGCCGCGCGAGCTGATGTTCCTGCTCGTCTCCTCGCCCCCGATGACCAAGGAACAGATCGCGGCGGCGCTGTGGCCCGACCTGTCGCGCCAGCAACTCGGCAACGCGCTGCACACGGCGCTGCGCGAGCTCCGGCGCGCGCTCGGCGACCCGGGCTGGGTGATGTACGCCGACGGCCACTACCGGTTCGACCGGTCGCGGCCGCACGAATGCGACGTCACCACCTTCGAGGACGCGCTGGTCGCGGCCCGCCGGGCCCGCCCGGCCGAGGCCGCCCTGCCCGAGCTGCAGAAGGCCATCGCCAGCTACGGCGGGGATTTCCTCGACGGCATGGCCACCGGCGAATGGGCCCTGGTGCGCCGGGACGAGCTCCGCCGGGCGTTCGAGTCGGCACTGCTGGCCACGGGGCGGCTGCAGGCCGCGGCCGGCCGGGATCAGGCCGCGGTGGTGGCCTTCCGCCGCGCCGTCGCGCACGAACCGCTGAATGAGTCGGCGCACCGGGAGCTGATGAACTGCTGGGCGCGCCTCGGCGAGACCGCACGGGCGATCCGGCACTACGAGGAGCTGACCGCGGCGCTGCGGGACCAGGTCGGCGTCCCCCCGGCGGCCGAAACCACCGCGCTGTACCGGCGGCTGATGACCGCGCGCTAGCTCCCCCCTGCGTTTCCCCCGGTGGTGCCTCTTTCCCCCGGTGCCGGCCTGGGACACTCGCCTGCACAGCAGGCAGACCCAGAAGGGAGAGGGCGCAGGTGTCCGATCCGATCCAGCCACCCGCCGCGCGCCGACCCGAGGAAGCGCTGGAACTCGTGTCGCAGGCGCTGAGCGACGGAGACCTCGAGGCCGCCCTCGCGCAGTACGAGGCGACGGCGCGGCTTGTCACCTGGCGGCCGCAGGCGTCCGGCCGGGGCCACGGCGTCCGCAGCGCCCTGACCTGTTTCATGGAGCTGCGGCTGCCGCTCGCCGTCCGGATCGGGACCGTGCTCAGCGCGCCCGGCGTGGCCCTGGTGATCTGCGAGCGGCGGACCGTGGGGACCGGGCCGGACGGCCGGCGCGTCAGGTACCGCGGCCACGGCTGCGCGGTGGTGCGCGCCCAGCCGGACGGGACCTGGCGCATCGCGGCCGATGCCTGGCAGCTGGGCGCGGAGATTCCCCTCTAGCCTCCTGAGGTTCCCCCGGGGGCCGGCCGTGAACCTGTGGCTGGGCGAGGGACCGGGCCGGCCGCCTCAACGACGAAGCCTCAGCGCCGGCGTGATCGCCGGCTACTTCGGCTCAGGCGCGCAGGGCCACCCGAACAAGGGGTACCAGCTGCTGCCCGGCTTCTACGCCAAGAGCTCCACGCTGACCGACGCGTTCCTGCGGCTGCACAGCGGCCGGTTCATCACGCTGGCCGTCCCCGGCGCGTCGATGACCCAGGCCTTCGGCGTCAACGACCGCGATGAGGTCGTCGGCGCGTACACCGTCGGCACCGGCAGCTCCGCCGTCATGCACGGCTTCACCTGGCGGCCCGGGCACGGGTTCAGCACCGTGGACGACCCGCACGGCGTCGGCACCACCACCATCAACGGCGTGAACGACCGGGGCGTCCTGGTCGGGTTCTACACCGACAGCGCCGGCAACACCGACGGCATGATCGCCACGCCGCGCGGCTGACCTCCTTCTTTTCCCCGAGCCGGGGGGCCCTGCCTGGGGTCCCCCGGCTCTTTCGTGCGCGCAGGTGGGCCGGGCGCGGGTACCACGGGCCGTTCGGAAGAAGATTGATCCTTATAATTCCGCTGTGACGGAAGAAGAGGGCCGGGCCTTCGAGCTGGGCACCGACGGGCCCAAGGTCATCCTCGTCGGGGTCGATGATTCCGTTACCTCGCTGCGGGCCGGAGCGTACGCGGCCGGGCTGGCGCGGCGGCAGGGGGCCCGCCTGGTCTGCGTCTACGTGGAGCAGCTGTCCGCCATGTACGGCGCCGCGGCCGGGGCCGGGGCGGGCGCCATGGCCGAACAGGACCAGGCCCTCGATCAGATCGCGGCTGACCTGCGGCAGCGGGCGCAGGAGTACGCCGGGGCGATCGGCGTCGAGCTGACGTTCGTCGCCACCCACGGCGACCCGTACACCGAGCTGCGGCGAGTGGCCGACGAGGTCCGCGCCGACGCCGTCGTGGTCGGCGCTTCGGCCAAGGCCGGCCACCGCTGGGTGGGGTCGCTGGCGGTCCGGCTGGTCAAGGCCGGCCGCTGGCCGGTCACCGTCGTTCCCTAGAAAGGTCGCACCCCATGGGCGTAGCCGTCGTCACCGGAGCGGGTTCTGGCCTGGGCCGGACCATCGCCAGCGCGCTGCTGGCCGCGGGCTGGCAGGTCGCGCTGGCCGGCCGGCGGCCCGAGGCGCTGGCGGAGACTGTGGCGCTGGCGGACACCGCGGCGCTGGCGCAGACCGCGGCGGCCGGGCCTGGCGAAGCGGGAGCGGCGGCGCTCGTGGTGCCGTCCGACGTGACCTCAGCGCCGTCGGTGGCCGCGCTCTTCCAGGCCGTGCAGGACCGCTGGGGGCGCCTTGACCTGCTGGTGAACAACGCGGGGGTGTTCGGCCCGGCGGCCGGGGTGGACGAGATCGACCTGGCCGACTGGCAGCAGGTGGTCGACACCAACCTCACCGGCTCCTTCCTGTGCGCCCAGCACGCCGTGCGGATGATGAAGGCCCAGAGCCCACCGGGCGGCCGGATCATCAACAACGGCTCGATATCCGCGCACACGCCGCGACCGGACAGCGTCGCCTACACCGCGACCAAGCACGCGATCACCGGCCTGACCAAATCCATCTCACTGGACGGGCGGGCGTTCGGCATCGCCTGCGGGCAGATCGACATCGGCAACGCGGCCACCGAGCTGACCGAGCGGTTCAGCCGGGGGGTGCGCCAGGCCAACGGCACCGTCGCCGCCGAGCCCACCTTCGACTCCCGCCACGTGGCCGACGCCGTGCTCTACATGGCGTCCCTGCCGCTCGATACCAACGTCCAGTTTCTCACCATCACCGCGACCACGATGCCCTACATCGGCCGGGGCTGAGGGGGCCTGTTGTTTACGGTGGCCGAACGGGACGGCCTGCGTGCGGACCTGATCTCAGCTGCCCGCGCGGACCGGCGCATCACCGGCGTCGCGCTGACCGGCTCCGCGTCGGTCGGGCGCGAGGACCGCTGGTCCGACATCGACCTGGCGTTCGGGTTCGCGGCCGGCACCGACCTGGGCGAGGCGATCGACGGCTGGACCGCGGTCATGTACGCCGAGCACGGCGCCACCCATCACCTGGACGTGATCAGCGGCGCCACCACCTACCGGGTCTTCCTGCTCCCCAGCACCCTGCAGGTCGACCTGGCGTTCGCGCCGGAGGCGGAGTTCGGCGCCATCGCCCCGACGTTCCGGCTGCTGTCCGGGCGGGCGGTGCCGCGGCCGGCGGCCGCGCCGCCCGCCGCGGCCACTCTGATCGGCCTGGCCTGGCTGTACGGGCTGCACGCCCGGTCGAGCATCGCGCGCGGCCGCCTCTGGCAGGCCGAATACATGGTCAGCGGGGTCCGGGATCACGTCCTCGCGCTGGCCTGCCTGCGCCACGGGCTGCCCGCCGGGCAGGGACGCGGCCTCGACCGGCTGCCGCCCGAGGTCACCGCCTCCGTGGCCGGCGCACTGGTCCGCCGCCTGGAGGCCGCCGAACTCGGCCGCGCCTTCGGGGTCGCGACGCAGGCCCTGCTGGCCGAGGCGGCCCTGGTCGACGCCGACCTGGCCGCCCGCCTCACTCCGGCGCTGCGCGAGCTGGCCGGCCTGCCGTGATCCGAGCTGCCGTGATCCGGGCCGCCGGATAGCGCCGGGGCCGGGGGGGCATTTGAATCCCTTTGAGGCGTAGAGCATAGTTGCAGGTGGGGCCGTTATGGTTTCGGGTGCCGCAGCGGCGCGGACTGGAGGGTGTCATGACCGATCTTGGTTCTCTGCTCGAGCAGGCGGCGGCGGACTCACCGGATCGCCCCGCGCTGCGGATGGACGAGCTCGTGCTGTCCTACACTCAGCTGCACGAGGCGGCCGGCCGGATGAGCACCCTGCTGACCGCGGCCGGGGTCGAACCCGGCGACCGGGTCGGGGTCATGCTGCCGAACGTCCCGGCGTTCCCGATCGCCTTCTACGGCGCGCTGGCCGCGGGCGCCGTCGTGGTGCCGATGAACCCGATGCTCAAGAGCCGTGAGGTCGGCTACTACCTGACCGATTCCGGGGCCAAGGTGGTGCTGGCCTGGCATACCGCGGCAGGCGAGGCGGCCAAGGGCGCCGCCGACGCCGGCGCCCAGGCGATCACCGTCGCCACCCCCGACGCGGCCGACCTGCTGGCCGGCCACGCCCCGGCGGACGGGCGGTCCGGCCGCGGCGACTCTGACGACGCGGTCATCTTGTACACCTCGGGCACGACCGGCAGGCCCAAGGGCGCCCAGCTCACCCACGCCAACCTGGTCCGCAACGCCAGCCTGACCGCGCGGACGCTGCTGAAGAGCCACCCGGACGACGTGATGATGGGCTGCCTGCCGCTGTTCCACGTGTTCGGCCTGACCTGCGGCCTGAACGCCACCGTCGCGGTCGGCGGCACGCTGACGCTGCTGCCCAGGTTCGATCCGGCCAAGGCGCTGGAGATCATCCAGCGGGACCAGGTGACGATCTTCGAGGGCGTGCCGACCATGTACGCGGGCATCTTGCACCTCCCGGACGTGGACCCGGCGATGGCCGCGACGCTCCGGGTGTGCGTCTCCGGCGGCGCCTCGATGCCGGTGGAGATCATGCGCAGCTTCGAGGAGAAGTTCGGCTGCACGATCCTGGAAGGCTACGGGCTGTCCGAGACCTCCCCGGTCGCGTCGTTCAACCACCCGGACGCCGAGCGCAAGCCGGGGTCGATCGGCTTCCCGGTCGAAGGCGTGCAGATGCGGCTGATCGACAACACGGGCCAGACCGCGGGAGAGGGAGAGATCGGCGAGATCGCCATCCGCGGCCACAACGTGATGAAGGGCTACTGGGGCAAGCCCGAGGCCACCGCGGAAGCGATCACGGACAGGTGGTTCCGCACCGGGGACCTGGCCAAGGTGGACTCCGACGGCTACTACTACATCGTCGACCGGAAGAAGGACCTGATCATCAGGGGCGGGTACAACGTGTACCCGCGGGAGATCGAAGAGGTCCTGCACGAGCACCCGGCGGTCGCCGAGGTCGCCGTGATCGGGATCCCGCACGACGACCTCGGCGAGGAGGTCGGCGCGGCCGTGGCGCTCAAGCCCGGCGCCACCGCGACGGCCGACGAGCTGCGCGCGTTCGTCAAGGACAAGCTCGCGGCGTACAAGTACCCGCGGCACGTCTGGCTGGTGGAGTCGCTGCCCAAGGGGCCCACGGGGAAGATCCTGCGCCGCGAGGTGCACGAGCCCGAGGACACTGGCTGACGTTCATGTTGTCCATAAGTGGGCAGGTGTCATCTCATGATCAACACGTCAACCCGACCGAAGGCCTGTCTTGCCGACCACTGAGCTACGCAGCATCACGGTTGGCCGCCAGCAGCTGCGAGTCAGCATCCGGCCGGCCCTGAGCCCGGCCGCCGCCGGGACGCAACCGCACCGGCCGCCGCTGCTGCTCATCAACGGCATCGGGGCCAGCCTGGAGCTGCTCGAGCCGTTCGTGACCGCACTCGATCCGGCGGTCGAGGTGATCAGGTTCGACCCGCCCGGCATCGGCGGCTCGCCCGCGCCACCCGGGCCGTACCGCTTCAGCGGGCTGGGCCGGCTGATCGCGGACATGCTGACCGAGCTTGGCCACGACCTCGTCGACGTGCTCGGCATCTCCTGGGGCGGCGGCGTGGCCCAGCACTTCGCCGCGTTCCAGCGGGCCAGGTGCCGCCGGCTCGTCCTGGTCGCGACCGCGACGGGCACGCCGATGGTGCCGGCCAGGCCTTCGGTGCTGAGGCACCTGATCACGCCGCGGCGTTACCTGGACCCCGCCTACCTGCAGCGGATAGCCGGCGAACTCTACGGCGGCCTGGCCAGAATCGACTCCGAGGAGGTCGTGACGGCGATGCAGGGCCACCGGCCGGGCGGCCTGGGGCGCGGTTACGTGTACCAGCTCACCGCCGCGGCGGGCTGGGCCAGCCTGCCGTTCCTGCCGTGGCTGCGCCAGCCGACGCTCATCCTGGCCGGGGACGACGACCCGATCATCCCGCTCGGCAACGCCCGGATCATGCACCGGCTGATCCGGGACTCGCGGCTGCACGTCTACCACGGCGGTCATCTCGGCCTGGTGAACCAGGCGGCCGAGCTCGCGCCCATCGTGGACACATTTCTCGCCGCACCGTAGCGAAGGAGAAACTGGCATGGCCAGCGCCGACCGGACCGCCGTCACCGACGCCGACTTCTACCTGCTCGAGCGGTCGCTGGAACCCGAGGGGCGCGAGTTCCTGCACCGCATCAGGGAGTTCATGGAGAAGTCGGTTCAGCCGGTCATCAACCAGTACTGGACCAGGGAAGAGTTCCCGCACGACCTGATGGGCGACTTCCGCGCCCTCGGCATCCCCGGCCAGCTGTACCAGGGGTACGGCTGCCCCGGCGGCGGTTACCTGCTGGACGGCATGATCGCGATGGAGCTGGCCCGGGTGGATCCGTCGATCTCCACGTTCTTCGGCGTGCACGGCGGGCTGGCCATGGGCTCCATCTTCCTGTGCGGGTCGGAGGAACAAAAACAGCGGTGGCTGCCCGAGATGGCCCGGATGGAGAAGATCGGCGCGTTTGGCCTCACCGAACCCGACGTCGGGTCGGGCGTGGCCGGGGGCCTGGCCACCACGGCCAGGCGCGACGGCACCGAATGGGTGCTGGACGGGCAGAAGAAGTGGATCGGCAACGCCACCTTCGCCGACTACGTGATCATCTGGGCCCGCTCGCTGGAAGACGGGCAGGTCAAAGGCTTCGTGGTGGAGCGGGGCACGCCGGGCTTCGAGACCGTCAAGCAGAAGGACAAGATCGCGCTGCGGGTGGTGCAGAACGCGCACATCACGCTGGCCGGGGTCCGGGTTCCCGAGGAGAACCGGCTGCACCACGCCAACTCGTTCGCCGACACCGCCGCGGTGCTCCGGCTGACCCGGGCCGGCGTCGCCTGGCAGGCCACCGGCTGCGCCCGCGGCGCGTACGAGCACGCGCTGGCCTATGCGGGCCAGCGTCAGCAGTTCGGCCGTCCCATCGCGGGCTTTCAGCTGGTGCAGGACCTGCTGGTGAAGATGCTGGCTAACGTCACCGCGTCGGCGTGCCTGTGCGCTCAGCTGTCCGCGCTACAGCAGGAAGGCCTGGCGCAGGACCACCACTCCGCGCTGGCCAAGGCGTTCTGCACGGTCCGGATGCGGGAGGCGACCGGCTGGGCGCGTGAGCTCCTGGGCGGCAACGGCATCCTGCTGGAGAACCACGTGGGCCGGTTCGTCGCCGACTCCGAGGCCATCTATTCCTACGAGGGCACCCGCGAGATCAACACCCTGATCGTGGGCCGCGCCATCACCGGCCACGGCGCCTTCGTCTAGGCGAGTCGCGGCCCCGGGAGGCCCACGGGACCATAGGGGCCCAGGGGACCATAGGGGCCCAGGGGACCATAGGGGGCAGGGGTCCGCCGTGGGGGGTAGGGCGGCCGAGGGGTTGAGGGGGGCGAGGGGTCGAGGGGGCCGAAGGGGGGGCCGCTGGCGGGGACACTCGGCGCGATCGTTACGTATGGGTGTGGCACCGTGCACAAAAGGATGTGCAGGGTGCCACACCCATACACATACGCTGCGGGACTAATGAGACTGGGCGTGGTGATGGTGCGGGTGATGTAAGCGCCAGGCGCTGGAGGGTGCTAGGTGCCGAGGGCTCGGGGGCCGGGGCCGGGGCCGGGGCCGGGCTCGGGGGCCGGGGCCGGGGGAGATAGCTGGGCTCAGCGGGCGGACCAGCCGCCGTCCAGGACCCAGGAGGAGCCGTTGGCGAAGGACGCGGGGCCGGAGCAGAGGTAGGCCACGAGCTCGGCCACCTCCTCCGGCTCGATCAGCCGCTTGATGGCCGGCTCGGTCAGCATGATGTCGGTGATCACCTGCTCCGGCGGGATGCCGTGCAGCCGGGCCTGCTCGCCGATCTGCTTTTCCACCAGCGGCGTGCGCACGAAGGCCGGGCAGACGGTGTTGGAGGTGACGCCGTGCTCGCCGCCTTCGAGCGCGATCACCTTCGACAGCCCCTCTAGGCCGTGCTTGGCCGCGACGTAGGCGGCCTTGTACGCGGAGGCCCGCAGGCCGTGCACGGAGGAGATGTTGACGATCCGGCCGAACCCCTGGGCGTACATGTGCGGCAGCGCCGCCTGCGCCAGCCGGAACGGTGCCTCCAGCATCACCGCGAGGAGCAGCCGGAACTTATCCGGCGGGAACTCGTGGACCGGAGCGACGTACTGCAAGCCGGCGCAGTTCACCAGGATGTCGGCCTGGCCGGCCAGCGCGGCGGCGTCGAAATCGGCGGCCAGGTCCACCTCGAAGGGCCGCCCGCCGATACGCTCGGCGACCGCCGTGGCGGCGGCCGGGTTGATGTCGGCGACGACCACGCTGGCCCCGGCGCCGGCCAGCCTGATCGCGCAGGCCTCGCCGATACCGCTGCCCCCGCCGGTGACCACCGCCAGCCGTCCGGTCAGATCCTCGCTCATCACGTCCTCATTTCCCCGGCGAGCGCAGGCGGCAGGAGACGCTGCACGCGGTTACCGGCTCAGCTCGACCCAGACCGTCTTGCCCGAGGACCCGAGCGACTCGACCCCCCACCGGCTCGCCATCGCAGCCACGGCCCCCAGGCCGTGCAGCGGTGCGGGCTTCAGCGCGGGGCCGGCGTCGTCGGACGGCAGCGGGCTCGCGTCGCGGACCGCGATCCGGAGCACGTTCCGGCGGGCGGAAAGAATAACCGTGAAGCCGGACCGGGCGTGCCTGACCGCGTTGGCCGCCAGTTCGGTCACCACCAGGGCCACGTCGTCAGCTAGGCCCCCGGCACTCCAGTGGCCCGCCGTGGCGACCGCGAAATGACGGGCGGCGGCCGGGGCGTCCCGGCTGAAGGGATAGGTGCGCACCGCGCCGAGCACGCCTCCCGCGGCGGCGGCCACCGAGGACTGGCCGCCGATGACCTCCCGGTGCAGCCGGCACACCTCGGCGAACGCGTCGAGGTGCGCGTCCCGGGCCACCGAGTCGGCCCGGTACCCGTAGAACAAGGAGAATGCGTCCCGGCGGGCCAGTTCGTCCCGCATCACCTCGAGCTGGGCGGCGGCGTTGACGAGCCCGTGGTCCCAGAGCAGGGCGACCATCTCGCTGTAGACGCGGACCGCGCGGCCGTCCGTGCCGGCCTGCCTGATCAGCTGACCGACCACCTGGTTGAAGGCGGGGTGGTCGAGCCGGTCGGCGGCCATGAACTCGCGCACCGTCCCGGCGGCGTCCAGGGCCAGGTAGGTGCCGTCAGCGCGGGCCGCCGCCAGGTCGATGCCGGCCCGTTCCAGGCGTACCTCGAACTCGCGGCAGTGCGTCGCGGTCGCGATGACGATCGCGACGTCCCCCTGGTTCAGCGCGCCCAGCAGGTAGCCGGCCACCCCGTCGGCCAGTTCGTCGTCGTGCCCGTAAAACTGAACGACGTGGTGACTTGCGTTCAGGTATTCGGTCCCAACCATCATTTCCCCCTCTGGTGGGGGCACACCACCTTTCGGCGAAGCACCACGTTCAGATCCAAGATCGTATCTGCCCACCAAACGGCAAGGCATGCATCGGCCGCCGGGAAGCGGCTCGTCCCCGGCCCCGCGATCGAGCGCTGACCTGGGGCGTAGCACCAAGGTCGGTTGGCCAAATTGCCGGGACGGGGGCGGCGCGGACCGGTCAGCCGGTCAGGGTCTGGCGATGGGCCCAGGCCAGCCGCAGGACCGCGGCTCCGGCCGCCTGCACCGGCTCGCGGGTGACCAGCTGGTCGATGACGGGGGCGGCGAAGTCCCGGACCGCCAGCACCCGGCCCTCATCGTTCGGCCGCGGGTTCAGGCCGAACAGCCCGTCGAAGACGGGGCCGTCGATGACGGCCACCGCCAGCAGGTCGGTGGCGTAGGTGAGCGGATCAACGCCGAGCCCCAGGCACCACACGCGGATCTGGCCGCGGTCAAGCGCCTCGGTCATGCGCCGGGCGAACCGCCAGGAGTGGTAGTCGATGGGGCGGTTCTCGCTGTCGTAGTCCTCCGAACGGCCGCGGAGTTCCTCGGCGAACTCACGGATCATGCTCCGCCACAGCGAGAAGTCAGCGCGTTCGTTCCAGGCCGCCTCGCCCGAAGGCTGGAACACGCCGACCGGGATCACCTGGTACAAGCCGCCCGCGTGCGCCACCTTGGCCGGATCCCGCCAGTGCAGCAGGAACGAGGCCCGGCCGGTCGAGGAATCCAGCCGCAGCGTCAGGGTGCTGATGGCCAGGTTCACCGGACGGCGCCCCAGATCGCACGGGTCGCCGAGGCGGCCGCGCAGCGAGGCCAGCGGGGAGGATAGACGAGCGGGGGACGGACGAGCGGGGGACGAGCCAGCGGGGGACGGACGATCATCGGGGGCCGAGCCAGCGGGGGACGGACGGGCGGGGGACGGACGATCATCGGGGGCCGAGCCAGCGGCGGCCGGGCGGCCGGGCAGCTGCCGGGCCGCGTATTCGTGCGCGGCCGCCTCGCCGGTGTCGATGCCGTCGAAGTACCGGCCGCGGGTGAACCCGAGCCGGGGCGCCGGGCCGGCCAGCTCGGCACCGGTCAGCCGGTAGGTGGGGCGGTCCTCGAATATCGCCGGGGCCGCCAGCTCGCGGACCGCGTCCGAGTAACGGAGGTACCCGGTCCCGTCCGCCGGGCCGGGCGGGACCAGCGCCGCGCCGCCGTCCACGGGGCTGAGGGCCAGGCTGATGTCCTGGAGCGGGACCGGGCGGGCGGGCTGCCAGCCGGGGACCGTCAGCAACCCCGTGCCGGCGATCTTGCGCTCGGCCGGGTACTCCGCGGCGGCC
>JBEKKH010000047.1:0-21831 GCA_050010815.1 Streptosporangiaceae bacterium
GCCAGCCGGATGGCCCGCTTGAAGTCAGCGGGGGCCACGGCCCGCGCGACCCCGGCCAGCGCCAGTGCCTTCTGGTGCCCGTGCGTAATGCTCCGCGCCGTGTGCTCGGCCCGGTCCGGTTCTGTGGCCGCCAGCGCCTGCGCGACTCCGGCCAGCGCCTGCGCTTTCACCGACGCGTCGGTGATGCCCTGCGCGGTGCGCTCGGCCCTCTTGGGGTCGGTGGGGGCCAGGACCAGCACGATCCTGGCCAGCGTCTGCGCCTTCTGCTGTCCGTGCTCGATGGTCCGCGCGGTAGTCTCGGCCTCACCCCACAGGCGGCTGGTCCGGTCGGGGTCGGCGGGGGCCAGCGCCTGGGCGATACCGGCCAGCGCCAGCGCCTTCTGGTTTGCGTCGGTGATGCCCTGCGCGGTGCGCTCGGCCCGGTCCGGGTCTATGACAGCCAGCGCCTGCGCGATACCGGCCAGCGCATGAGCCTTCTGGTATCCGACGGTGATGCCCTGCGCGGTGCGCTCGGCCCGGTCCGGGTCGGCGGGGGCCAGGACCAGCACGATCCTGGCCAGCGTCTGCGCCTTCTGCTGCCCGTGCTCGATGGTCCGCGCGGTAGTCTCGGCTTCCTTCCACAGCCGTTCAGCCCGGTCCGGGTCGGTGGGCGCCAGTATCTGCGCGACATCCGCCAATGCTTGCGCTTTCATGGGCGCGTCGGTGATGCCCTGCGCGGTGCGCACGGCCCGGCCCGGGTCGGTGGCAGCCAGCGTCCGCGCGATACCGGCCAGGGCATGAGCCTTCTGGTATCCGTCGGTGATGCTCTGCGCGGTGCGCTCGGCCCGGTCCGGGTCTATGACAGCCAGCGCCTGCGCGATACCGGCCAGCGCCTGCGCGATACCGGCCAGCGCCTGCGCCTTCCGTGGCTCCTCGGGGATGGTCCGCGCATCGCGCTCGGCGGCGGTCAGGGCCGCGGCGGCGCGCTGCCGGAGCCGGACCGCCGCCGCCTCAGCCGCGGTCGGGCTATACCTGCGGTTGCGGGCCAGACCGAGCAAATCCGCGGCGTCGGTGGCGGAATACCCGGGCACGGGCAGCTTCTCAGCACGCAACTGCCTGTTCAGCGCCCGGTAAATTTCGCCCAGGCTCAGGAACTCCCCGGCCTCTGAAAGCCCCGTGTGCAGCAGGTGCAACAGGCGTTCGGTGAACGCCGAATGCAGTTCCCCGTCCAGGAAGAGCGCTTGTCTGGTCGCCGAGGCGGAAGTGAGCGTGCAAGTGCCGGCCACCTCGAGCTGGGGCAGCACCTCGTCGTCACCAAGAGTCACTCTGATGGCTCGGCCGCTGTAACAGCTGTCCAGGATGATCACCCGGTTCCTAGCGCAGCCATCGCGGACAGCACCCCGCACCAATTCGAACGGCAAGGCTGTGGATGGCAGCATTCGATCTGGCATGGTCCCGGCCAGACACAGGTAGTACTCGCCGTCCCGGAGTTTCCCGTGCCCGCTGTAATAGAACAGCAGAAGGTCCTCAGCCTCCGTCGCGGCCTGCATCAGCAGATCACCGACCTCGGCCACGCCGACGTCCGCTGGCACGGTCACACAGTGCGCGGGGTCGAACCCCCCCAGATCCGGATCGGTGAGCACCGCGGCAAGATCGGCGACGTTGTTGGCGACCACAGGCACGTCCGGCAGTCTTGGATCGACGTAGGCCGGGGTGCCGAACAGCACGATCCGGGACCGGGCCGGATCCACCGCCCGGACTTTCATCCCGCCTCGCCGAGGGTCTGCCGCAGCAGCTGTTCGACATCGCCGACCCGCTTGGCGTCGAGCTCCACTTGACGCCCGTCCGGCGAGGTCACCACGATCCGCACATCCGAACGCCGCGGCTGGGCCAGGAACACCTTCAACGACGCCGCCAGCACGCTGAGGGTTCCACCGCTGCCGACCGCGACCATTAACAAATCAGACAACACCCCCAGCTCACCCGGCCCCGGCACCGCGTCCCCGGGCGAGACCAGACCACGAAGCTCAGATTCCTGATGAAGCCAGTCCGACAATTCCGCCAGCTCTTCGCTTTCCACCGACAACTGCACCATCACGAGATCCCTCCCCAGGGCACATTATGTACCTGCCGGACCGGGAATGGAATCCGGCGAAACGACGGGGCCGTCGCTTCGCCGGATATGCTGATGACCCCGCCACGCCCATGGGGCGTTTGTGGTTCCTGTGCAGCTTGAGGTGATCCTTTTGACTGCTCGGCTTGCCGGGAGACCTATGCCTGTCCCGGTCGCGTCTTCAGCAGCTGCCGTAGCTGCTGGTAGTCCTCGGCAGGCACCCCCAGCCGCCGTGACGTCAGCGTGATGAGGAGCCGTTTGGCCTGTGTGTCTCTGAGGCCGAACAGGTTATGCACGCACAGTTCCCGCAAAGCCGTTTCATGCCATTGGGGCAACGACAGCAACACCCCGTCTACGTCGACATAGCAGGGGAAACGCTCGAAGATCTCGCGGCTGGTGATGCTGGTGTGACCTTTCTCCAACAGTTCTGTTATCGCTTGCCGGGACGCGTGCGCGGCGAGAGCGGCCTGTGCCGCACCCCCCTCGCCGGCGAACAGGGTGCGGTCACCCCAGAGCCGGTAGCGAGGGCCCTCGGGCCGGCTGGCGACGACCAGCGAGCCCTCATTGAAGTGAGCGTGCACGATTCCGGCCGACAGCTGAGCGACGCTGCTGCTGAGCAAGGCCAGGTATCGTACGTATCCTGCTTGACGGTCCGCTGGGGTGGACCCGGTTACCCCGCTGGCCTTGATGCGTTCCTCCAGCGTTGCTCCCTCGACCGCGGTCTGCGGATCGGTGACGGCGAGCGGGTCGGTGTTCCCGCGGGGGTACAGCCGCTGCCCGTCTTCCCCCGGCTCGGGGTAGTAGAGGTCGGGGCCGTGCAGCATTGGCTGATGTTCGCGGGTCATGGGGGCCAGCAGCGCACGGTCGGCCAGCGGCAGGCGGGACTTCAGCAGCCATTCGATGTACCACTGCATGATGAGTGTCTTGTTGATCAGGTGCCCTGCGGCGAATGAGTCCTGCAGGAAGTGATCCGCGTAGCCGGCGTACACCTGCGCTGTACGCCGCAGTTGGCTCCGCTCGTGGCTGGGCGCTGCCGCGGAGCGCTCGATCAGCTCCCGCGCCTTCAGGTGGAAGGCTTGCCAGCGGTACCAGGAGAACGGGGCAAAATGGCTCGCGTTGCGGCCTACCACCGAGGAGTAGAGCTCCCAGGCGGGGCGAGCGCACTTCTTGCCGAGCGAGTCGACCTCCAGTCCCTCGCGGATCTCAGAAAATACGCGCCTGTTCGGATAGCGCAGCGGGCTCCACGGCAGCCGGGGCGGGTCCGGCTGGCCCATCAGCCGCTGGAGTTCCCGGTGGTTCAGGGCGCGCACCGCCCCGATCAGCGGGCTCATATAGGAGGCGGGAGCGGCGTCGATATCGGCGGGGTGGGAGAGGTAGTCGGGAAGGATGTTCAACTCACCGAGGGTGATCACCAGGCCGCTGCCCGCCAGCTGCACGCTCGGCACGCCCGGATGCTCCGCCTGGAACTGGTCCTGATGCACCGCGGGATCGCGGCCCAATTCGTCGAGGAGCCTGCACTGTGCGGCGAGATGACCCAGGGCCCCGACGGCGGTCTTGCCGTTTGCCCCGCCCGCGCCGGGAATGGTTTCGTGCACAGCTGCCGGGTCGAGGCTGCCGAGCACCAG
Organism: Streptosporangiaceae bacterium; assembly: GCA_050010815.1. Taxonomy (GTDB): domain Bacteria; phylum Actinomycetota; class Actinomycetes; order Streptosporangiales; family Streptosporangiaceae; genus Palsa-504. The sequence continues at coordinate 3,718 of JBEKKH010000047.1, forward strand.
ATGCTCCCAGGACATGTATCTTTGCAGACCCCATCGGCAAGTGCCGGGCGCGAACTCGACCGGCCGACCGGCCAGTACCGCGCTTGCCGCGGCATCCGCCTCCGCTTCTTCCGGCCCACGTGGAGGGCCGACCGCTGCAGGCCCAGCTAGGAGGCCGACCCGAACAGGCCAGTCTGTCGCGGGGGTGGCAGCCGTGGTGTGCCCGCAGCCCTGCTGGACAACGTGCGCCACCTCGTGCGCCAGCAGCCAGAGCCCGGCGCGGGTTTGTGGTGCGTAACAGTCGGACCGGATGTAGATGTCGGGACCCACTGTGAAGGCAAGCGCTCCCCAGTCACGGCACAGGTCGTCGGCACCGGCATAGTGGATCCGAACGCTAGACAGGTCCGGAGCGCGGCCGTCTACGCGATACAGGGCGGCGAAAAACTCAGCCGCCGCGATCCCCGTGCGACTCACCCGACTGCCAGGCCGCGGGCATCGCCAGTCGCCCTGCTGACGTCGGCGTCCTGACCCGTCAAGACGCCCGCAACTGACTTTTCGCGCCGCACAAGTGGCGATGATATCGCCTCGCTGTTGTCACGGCACGGAGAAAGTCCTGTGGGTGCCGAAGACTGCCTCATAGCCCTTGACTTGCAGAGGGGGGCACTGACCGCCGAAACGGCCGTGGATCACGGTTCACTCAGCACCTCATCGCAGGATTCAGCGGACGGCCGACGTACCCAGGAAGCCGTCGCCATCCGCCGGGAGCTGGCCGTCGCCAGCCCGGACCGCTACCGCCCCGACCTCGCCGGTCCCTGACCAAACTCGCAGACGCCCTGATGGCACTCGACGAGACGGCTGCCGCTAACGCTGCCCGCGATGAGGCTGTGAAGCTCGGTCAGCAGCCTGATCGATGAAAGTCACATTTGTTTCTGACGCATATATCAACAGGCTGCACCGGGAAGTTGAATCGCCATGCAACTCCAGTGCAACCGGGTCTGTCAGACGCACCAACTCTGTCAGACGCGCCAGCTAACCTCTACGGAGTCCGGGTCGAACTGCGATACGCCCGGGGTCCGGATCAGCGTCACGATGACAGTCGCACGGACGATCTCTCGGCGGACTCCCAGCGGCATCGCGCTCCAGATGCGGCCGCGTCGGCCCGTCCCGCGATCGCCTCAAGCAGGGGACCTCGGCCGGGTATCAAGCTGACTCTCGATGACCGCCAAGGGCAACGCATGGCACTGGCTGACATCACCACGATTTACGTCATCGCAGGTGAGGAGCGGTTTTACCCTGGTCATGGTGGGCGCCCCCAGCAGGATTCGAACCTGCGCACACGGCTCCGGAGGCCGATGCTCTATCCCCTGAGCTATGGGGGCTGCGCGACGTGGGAAAGGTTACCAGCCGCAGGCCCCTTGCGGACACTCCGCCGTCGACACGTGGACAAGCGGCCGCATGAGGCGCGAGCAGGGGTGCCGAGACGCTACCCTCACGCGAGTGACGCAGGAACTGGGACGGCGGGTGCTCGTCGTCGACGACGACGAGGTGATCAGGCGGCTGATCGCGGTCAACCTCTCACTTGAGGGGTTTGAGGTGTCCATGGCCGTGGACGGGCAGGATTGCCTGGACAAGGTGGTGGAGATCGCCCCGGACGTCATCACGCTGGACGTCATGATGCCGCGCCTCGACGGCTGGGAGACGGCGATCCGGCTGCGCCAGTCCCCGGATACGGCCCACATCAAGGTGGTGCTGATCACCGCGCGCGCTCAGGAAGATGACAAGACCCGGGGCCGTCACGTGGGCGCCGATGCCTACCTGACCAAGCCGTTCGACCCGAACGAGATGATCCGTATCGTCCGCGAGCTAGCCGGATGCGAAGACGCCAGCTAAATGATCACCGCCGACCTGCGGCGTGCCGTGGTGGCCGCGGCCGGTCTGGCCGGCGCTGACCCGCTGCTCCGCCCCGGCCCGGCGCCGGGAAGTTACACCACCAGTCTGCCGTTCCGCCTGGCCACGCCCGGCCAGGATTCGCGCCAGGTCGCCTCCGCGCTGGCGGCCAGGCTCAGCGGCGAACCCTGGATCGCGGCCGCGGCACCCGCCGGCCCCGGGTACCTGACCGTCACCGTGACCAATGACGCCCTGACCAGGCTCGCGGTGCGGATCGTCCGGGCGGGTCCGGCCTGCGCCGCCAGCGACGCGCTGCGCGGCCGCACGGTCCCGGCCCCGCCGCCGGCCGACCTGGCCGCCGCCCCCAGCTGGCCCAGGGCCCGGGCGACCCTCGCCGCCGAGCTGATCCCCCGCCTCGCCGCCGCCGCAGGCGCCACCGTTCCTTTGGCGGCCGAACGATCCGTGGTTCCACCCCCCAGCCCCCCTCCCGCCGCGGACCCCCAGCCGGGCCCAGTCCCGCAAGCTCTCGATACCGGGACTCCCGCGGCGGGTCCCGCCTCGGGCGCCCTCGATACCGGGAGCCCGCAGCTGGGTCCCGTCGCGGCCGCCATCGAATACGCCGGGGCCGACGCGGTGCGATTCGCGCTGGCCCGGATGCCGCCGACCGGGGCGGACGCCGGGCCGCAGGCAGCGGTTATCGCGCGGCACGTGCTGGCCAATCCCGCTTATGCTGTTCGTTACGCGCATGCCGCCGCCGTCGCCGTGCTGCGCTGGGCCACCGCGCTGGGGACCAGGCCAGCCGGGTTCCGGCCGTGCCTGCTCGCCGAACCGGGCGAGCTGGCGCTGCTTGACGCGTTGTCCTGGCTACCCGAACGGGTGGCCATGGCCGCGCGCCACGGTCGGCCTGACGAGTTCGCCGGGTACCTGGAGGAGCTGGCTGCACGCACGATTGACACCATGAACACCACCGGCTTCACCACCATGTCCAGCATCAGCAGCGAAAGACTGTGGCTGGCGGACGCGGCGCGGACGGCCCTGGCCGCCGGGCTCGGGCTGCTCGGGATCGGCGCGCCCGGCCGCCTGTAGGCCGCATCCTCGCACGAAGGGAACCGCATGAGCCGTGTCGCGCACCCGGCCGGGCCACGCCATGGTGACGTGCTGCCCGCCGACCATCCGCCCGCGCCGCCCGCGGACCTGAACGAGCTGCACGCCGGCATCTGGCCGCGGCCCGCGCGGCGGTCCGGCGGTGTGCTCACCCTCGGCGGGGTGGACGTGCGGGAGCTGGCGGCCGACTTCGGTACGCCGCTGTACGTGTGTGACGAGGAGGACGTGCGGTCCCGCTGCCGGGATTACCTGGAGGCGTTCGGCCCGGACGACCGGGTGTTCTACGCGGCCAAGGCCTTCTGCTCTCGGGCGATGCTGCGCTGGGTGGTCGCCGAAGGGCTCGGCGTGGATGTCTGCACCGGCGGCGAGCTGGAGGTGGCGCTGTCGGCCGGCGTGCCGCCCGAGCAGATCACGCTGCACGGCAACAACAAGACGCTGGCGGAACTGTCCCGCGCGGTCGGCGCCGGGGTGGGTCACATCGTGGCCGACTCGTTCGAGGAGATCGCCCGGCTGGCCTACCTGACCGGCTCGGGTAGCCCACCCCCGGCCCAGCCCCTGCCCCGGCCGAACGTCCTGGTCCGGGTCACCACCGGGGTAGAGGCGCACACGCACGAGTTCATGGCCACCGCGCACGATGACCAGAAGTTCGGCTTCTCGCTCGCCTCGGGGGTCGCCGACGAGGCGGTCCGCCGGGTGCTCGCCTGTCCCGGCGTGTCCTTTGCCGGGCTGCACTCGCACATCGGCTCGCAGATCTTCGACACGGCTGGCTTCGAGGTGGCGGCGCATCGCGTCGTCGACTTGGCGGTCAGGATCCGCGACGAGCACGGCATCGAGATCGCCGAGCTCGACCTCGGTGGCGGGTTCGGCATCGCCTACACCGAGGAAGACGACGCCCCCGAGGTCAAGGAGCTCGCGCAGAGCCTGCGTGGCATCGTGGACGGTCAGTGCCGGGCCGCCGGGCTGCCCCGGCCGCGGCTGACCGTCGAGCCCGGCCGCGCGATCGTCGGGCCGTCCACGGTGTCGCTGTACACGGTGGGCACGATCAAGGACGTGGACGGAATCCGGACCTACGTCAGCGTGGACGGCGGGATGAGCGACAACATCAGGACCGCGCTGTACGACGCCTCCTGCGAGTGCGTACTAGCCTCGCGCGCCTCGTCGGCGCCGCCGATGCTGTCCCGGGTGGTGGGCCGGCACTGCGAAAGCGGCGACATCGTGGTGCGGCACGCGTACCTGCCGTCCGACCTAGCCCCCGGCGACCTGCTGGCCGTTCCGGCTACCGGGGCCTACTGCCGGTCCCTGGCCAGCAACTATAATCACGTATCGCGTCCAGCCGTGGTCGCGGTCAACGCGGGCACGGCGCGGACCATCGTCCGCCGCGAAACCCTGGACGACCTGCTCAGCCTGGATGTCGGTTGACATCCTCCCCGTCCCGAAGGGCGGGGATTCCATCCGCTCACTTCCGGTCAGGAGGCAAGCAGTTGAGGTTCGCGGTTCGCAGGCCCGGCATTCCGGAGGCCTCCCCGCGAGTGAAGGGGGATCCGGAATCCTTCGTCGCGCCGAGCTCTCCGCCACGACGGACGCTCGTGTGTGCCCGCGAAGAAATTTGCCGTTGCCTGGGCGAAGTCCCGCAGCGCCTGTTGCTGGACCATCTGGGAGCCTTCGCTCAGCCACGTATACTCTGCCCGAGCCTGGGTGAGCTGCCTACACTGCGCCAAATAGCCTGGCGGGCTCTTCCTGCCGGGTCGCCAGTGCGACTGCTGCTCCACCGCCAGATTCTCGCGCGACCGAGCGTGGGCGCAATGGTTCCGCAGGGCTGCTTCCTGAGTCGCGGTAGGCGCAGGACGGTAACGAGGCATTCAAACATTATATCGATAATCGCTGACATTCGGGGGAGGTGAAGCGGCGCGTCCTTCTCGGCCCGAAAGCCGAAGTCTCCGTGCCGCTATCCGGATGAACCAGACCCTCCCCACCCTGAAGGTCGCCCTGCTCGGCTGCGGATCGGTCGGCTCTCAGGTGGCCCGCCTGCTCACCGAGCAGGCTGACGACCTGGCGCTGCGCATCGGCGCGCGGCTGGAACTGGCCGGGATCGCGGTGCGCCGGGTCGGGCACCGGCGCCCCGCCGGGATCGACCTGGCGCTGCTCACCGCGGACGCGCACGCGCTAGTCACCCGGCCGGACGTGGACATCGTGGTGGAGGTGATCGGCGGCATCGAGCCGGCCAGGTCGCTGCTGCTCACTACGCTGAAGAGCGGTAAACCGGTCGTGACTGCGAACAAGGCCCTGCTGGCCGAAAACGGCGCGGAGATCTACGGCGCGGCCCGCGAGTACGGCGCCGATCTGTACTACGAGGCGTCGGTGGCCGGGGCCATCCCGCTGCTGCGACCGCTGCGCGAGTCCCTGGCCGGAGACACCGTCCGCCGCGTGCTCGGCATCGTCAACGGCACCACCAACTACATCCTGGACCGGATGGACTCCTCCGGTGCGGGCTTCGCCGAGTCGCTGGAGGAGGCGCAGGCGCTGGGCTACGCCGAGGCCGACCCGACCGCGGACGTGGAGGGGTTCGACGCGGCCGCCAAGGCCGCCATCCTGGCCAGCCTGGCCTTTCACACTCCGGTGACGGCGGCGGACGTGCACCGCGAGGGCATCACCGAGATCACCTCGGCCGACATCCTCAGCGCCCGGGCGCTGGGCCGGGTAGTGAAACTGCTCGCGATCTGCGAGCGCGGCCAGGGCGGGGTCTCGGTCCGGGTCCATCCCGCGATGATCCCGCGCTCGCATCCGCTCGCCTCGGTTGGCGAGGCGTACAACGCGGTGTTCGTCGAGGCGGAGTCGGCGGGCCGCCTGATGTTCTACGGCGCGGGCGCGGGCGGCACCCCGACCGCGAGCGCCGTGCTCGGCGACCTTGTCGCGGTGGCCAGGAACCGGCTGGCCGGCACGCGTGGTCCGGACGCCTCTACCTACGCGGGCTTGCCCGTCATGCCGATGGGCGAGACCATCACCCGCTACCACGTCTCGCTGGACGTGGACGACAAGCCAGGCGTGCTGGCTCCGGTGGCCGAGGCGTTCGCCCGGCACGACGTTTCCATCGAGGGGGTCCGGCAGGCCAGCCGGGGCGAGGAAGCTCAGCTCGTGATCGTGACTCATACCGCCAGGGACGCGGCGCTGGCTGCCACCATCCGCGAACTCGAAGCGCTGCCGGTGGTTCGCGCGGTGGTCAGCGTCATGCGGGTGGAAGGAGAGGAAGAGTGACCACGGAGGCCCAGCGGGTACCGGGGGGCGGGCAGCCCCAGAGTTCCGCAGCGAGTCCCGCAGGGACTCCCAGGGGGGTACAGCCCCAGAGTTCCGGAGCGAGTCCCGCAGGGACTCCCAGGGGGGTACGGGGGGGCGGGCAGCCCCCCCGTGAGCAGGGGGGGTCTGGGGGGGATCGTCCCCCCGGGGCAATATGGCGCGGGGTGATCGCCGAATACCGGGACTGGCTTCCGGTCACCGAGGCCACGCCGGTGGTCAGCCTGCGTGAGGGTGGCACCCCGTTGCTGCCCGCGCCGGTGCTTTCCGCGCGCACCGGCTCTGAGGTGTACCTGAAGGTGGAGGGCGCCAATCCGACCGGGTCGTTCAAGGACCGGGGCATGACGGTGGCGATCAGCATGGCCGCGGCCGCCGGCGCTAAGGCCGTGATCTGCGCCTCGACTGGCAACACCAGCGCCAGCGCCGCCGCCTACGCGGCCCGGGCCGGGATCACCTGCGCGGTGCTCGTGCCGCGCGGCAAGATCGCCATCGGCAAGCTCGCCCAGGCGCTGGTGCACGGCGCCCGGCTGCTTCAGGTAGACGGTTCGTTCGACGACTGCCTGGAGCTAGCTAGGAAGCTGGCCGCTGAATATCCAGTGGCGCTGGTCAACTCGGTGAACCCGGACCGGCTGCAGGGCCAGAAGACGGCGGCGTTCGAGATCGTGGACGAGCTCGGCGACGCGCCCGAGGTGCACTGCCTCCCGGTCGGGAACGCGGGGAACATCGCTGCCTATTGGATGGGCTATAACGAGTACCAGCGAGCGGGCCTGGCCACCCGCGCGCCGCGGATGTTCGGGTTCCAGGCCAGCGGAGCGGCGCCGATCGTAATCGGCCGGCCTGTGCTGCAGCCACAGACGATCGCGACCGCGATCAGGATCGGCAATCCGGCCTCCTGGCTCCTGGCCGAGGCCGCCCGGGACGAGTCCGGCGGCGTGATCGAGTCGGTGACCGACCGCGAGATCCTGGCCGCCTACCGCTTGATCGCGACCCAGGAAGCCGTGTTCGGCGAACTCGCCTCCTCAGCCAGCGTGGCCGGCCTGCTGCGCGCCAGCGCCAGCGGCCAGATCGCCCCGGGCACCCGGGTGGTCTGCACCATCACCGGAAACGGCCTGAAGGACCCGGACTGGGCCCTGTCCGGCGCCCCGTCCCCGGCCACCATCCCCGCCGACGCCACCGCCGCCGCCACCGCCCTAGGCCTGGCCTAACCCCCTCGATGCCACCCCGCCCCCTGCCACCCCCGCCCCCTGCCACCCCTGACCCCGCCACCATCTGCACCATCTGCACCAACGTCCGGACCTTCCCGTCCGGAACGATGGAACATCGAGCCGGCCAGGGCATAGCCGGCTTGACAGTTCATCGTGCCGGTGCAGATCACAGCGGCGAATATGCTGGTGTGACGTAAATTACGAACTGAGATATGAGTAAGGAGTCGAGTGGACTGGGCGGAGGGCGTGGTGCGGGTGCGGGTGCCCGCGACTAGTGCCAACCTTGGCCCGGGCTTTGACGCGCTCGGGCTCGCGTTGACCTTGCACGATGAGGTGGACGCGTGGGTCGGCGAGTCCGGGCTTTCCATCGAGGTCTCCGGTGAGGGTGCGGATCTGGCGGAGGCCGGCGAGGACCACCTCGTGGTGCGGGCCATGCGGGCGGCGTTCGCTATTGCCGGGGGCCAGCCTCCCGGCCTCGGTCTTCGCTGCGTCAACCGGATTCCGCACGGCCGGGGGCTTGGCTCCTCGGCCGCCGCGGTTGTCGCCGGCATACTCGCCGCACGGGCGCTGGCCCGAGCTGGCCTGGGCGCACTGCCGGACGATGCCTTGCTCAGGCTCGCAACCAGCTTCGAGGGGCACCCGGATAACGTGGCGGCGTGCCTGGGCGGCGGGCTGACGATCGCCTGGATGACGTCCGAAGGCCCGCATCTGGTGCGGCTTAACCCGCTGCCCTCGATCATGCCCGTCGTCTGCGTCGCGCCGGGCCCGGTGCGCACCGACGTAGCCAGGGGGCTGCTGCCCGATCTGGTGCCGCACCAGGATGCGGCGGCCAACGCGGGGCGCAGCGCCCTGCTGATCGCCGCGCTGACGCAGCCGCTCGCGGTCACCTCGGGGCTGGTCCCGCCGCGCGAGGGCGCGTTGTTCGACGCGACGCAGGACTGGCTGCACCAGGATTACCGGTCTCCGGCGATGCCGGAGACGGGCGAACTGGTCCGGAGGCTGCGAGGCGAGGGCATCGCCGCGGTGGTGTCGGGGGCGGGTCCCTCGGTCCTCGCGCTGCTGGCCGGTGGAGAAAGCACTAATTATCGCCGTCACCTGGACAGGCTGGGTTCAATCGTGAGAGAAACGGGTATTGCATGGCGTATAGGCTCGCTAGAGGTCGAGCGGCATGGTGCGCGTGTCCTGCGGCCAGAACCTTCACTGGATTGCTGACGTGGGAGACTAGCGGCCAAGCCGTCCGGCTGGGCGTACGGCGGCAGTATCAGGCCACGTCGTCATCACTCCTGGAACTGCGTACTCGGATGCCTGATCCTGTTGGCGGGCCTCTTGGAACCGTTGCCTCCTCTTCCGCGACACGGTTGGCTGCGAAGGAATGCCTTGAGTCCTCTTGGTGTTAGGATTGGTGGCGCACCGGGTGCCCCACTCTTTACTGGGTGCTCGTCGGCAAACCGGGCGCTCGCCGGCAAACTCCTTTGGCGCGGTATCGTTGCCGTACCGGGGTCTTTGAGACAGGATGTCTCGTTCTCTTCCCAGCTGAGGAGGGCGACCAGCCTTGTGCGAGCGCGCGACCTGGGGGACGTGGGCGAGCGGTACAGCCGCCCGGGCGCTCTACGACTCACTTCCCAGGCTTGCGGAGACATAGCGACGCACGGAGGAACGCAAAGCGTTGCGGGAATCGTGGATATTCGGCGGCTATCAGAGCAGCGCGAATCAACTCTGGCCCCATCGGGGGTCGCTGTACCGGGTCGACTGGCCTAGCTGGTTCACCCAGGCGGCCGAAAATCATGGAAGGACCATTAGTGAGCGACACAACCGAACTCCTCAACGGCGCGTCCACCGCGTCTGAGGACGCCTCCGTCGGTACCTCGGCGCCTTCCGCGGCCGCTGGCGGACCATCGGCGGGAGACTTGGGGGCACCAGGAGCGGTGGCACCGGCGTCCAAGTCGCGCAGTCGCAGTGGAGCTGGCCTTTCCTCGCTGCTCATGCCTGAGCTGCAGCAGATCGCGCAGACGATGGGCATACCGGGTGCGGGGCGGATGCGCAAGAGCCAGCTTGTCGAGGCGATCGAGGCTCGGCAGGGCGGAGGGCCCCGGCCGGAGAAGGGTGCCGCTAAGCAAGGCTCGGGCCAGCGTGTCGCGTCCGCGGGAGCTGAGTCGACTCGCTCGAGGAAGCAGGGCGCTACGGAATCAGACACGCAAGCGCGGTCGGGTATCGGAGAAGGCGCAAGTTCCGGCCTAGGGGACGCCGCCCACGGCGGTATCGGCACCGATGCGGCCGGACAGCAGCTCAGCTTCGATCAGGAGGCCGTGCCCGAGCGAGCGAACGGCCGGACCCGGCAGGCTTCACCACGGCGGGCCTCGGCTCAGCAGGCCCCGGCTCAGCAGGCCCCGGCTCAGCAGGCCCCGGCTCAGCAGGCCCCGGTCTCGGCCCCCGCGGCAGCGGAAGATGCCGGGACCCAGTCGGCCGCCGGAGCGCCGCAGGGCGACACGCAGCCGGGTGAGCTCACCCCAGCTGAGCCGCAGCGCGGTGACCGTCGTCGCCGGAACGGCCGCCGCGACGAACTGCCCTCACGCGGCCGCGACCAGTCCGGCCGCGACAACAGCGACCGTGACCAGGGCAGTCGCGAGCAAGGCGTCCGCGACACTGGTGGCCGCGACCAGTCCAGCCGCGAGCAGGGCGTCCGTGACCAGGGCAGCCGCGAGCAAGGCGTCCGTGACAACGGCGGCCGTGACAACGGTGGCCGTGACCAGAATGGCCGCGACCAGAATGGCCGCGACGGCGGCCGCGATCGCGGCGGCCGTGATCAGGGCGGCGACCGTCGCGAGCCGATGGCGGCGAGCCGCGGGATCAGTGACAACCGCGGGCCGACCGACAACCGCGGGCCGAGCGACCAGTACGACGACGGAGGCCGCGGGGGCCGCAGCCGTGACCGGTTCCGCAACAGGAACCGCCGGCGCGACCGTCAGGCCGAGCCGGAGATGGTGATCAGCGAGGACGACGTTCTCATCCCCATCGCCGGGATCCTCGATGTGCTCGAGGCTCAGGGGTACGCCTTCGTGCGCACCACCGGCTACCTGCCCGGCTCGAACGACGTCTACGTCTCGCTGTCCCAGGTGCGCAAGCACGGCCTGCGCAAGGGCGATGTCATCGAGGGTGCGGTCAGGCAGCCGCGCGACGGGGAACGCAGGGAGAAGTTCAACGCGCTGGTCCGGCTGGACAAGGTGAACGGGCTAGACCCGGAGAAGTCCATCGCCCGGCCGGAGTTCGCAAAGCTGACGCCGCTGTACCCGCAGGACAGGCTCCGCCTTGAGACCGACCCCGGCAACATGACCACCCGGATCATCGACCTGATCTGCCCCATCGGCAAGGGCCAGCGCGGCCTGATCGTGTCGCCGCCGAAGGCGGGCAAGACGATGATCCTGCAGTCCATCGCCAACGCCATCACCAAGAACAACCCGGAGTGCCATCTCATGGTCGTCCTCGTCGACGAGCGGCCAGAAGAGGTCACCGACATGCAGCGGACGGTGAAGGGCGAGGTCATCCACTCCACGTTCGACCACCCGGCCGACGACCACACCACCGTGGCCGAGCTGGCGATCGAGCGGGCCAAGCGGCTGGTGGAGATGGGCCACGATGTGGTCATCCTGCTCGACAACATCACCCGGCTGGGTCGCGCCTACAACAACTCGGCGCCCGCCAGCGGCCGCATCCTCTCCGGTGGTGTGGATTCCACCGCGCTGTACCCGCCCAAGCGGTTCTTCGGCGCGGCGCGCAACATCGAGAACGGCGGTTCGCTGACCATCTTGGCTGCCGCCCTGGTCGAGACCGGTTCCCGGATGGACGAGGTCATCTTCGAAGAGTTCAAGGGCACCGGCAACATGGAGCTGCGGCTGCGCCGCGAGCTCGCAGAAAAGCGGCTTTTCCCGGCGGTCGACGTGGGTGCGTCGAGCACCCGTAAGGAAGAGATCCTGCTGCCCCCCGATGAGCTCAAGATCATCTGGCAGCTACGCCGGGTGTTGCACGCACTCGAGCCGCAGCAGGCGCTTGAACTGCTCATGGAGCAGATGCGCAAGACCAAGAGCAACGCCGAGTTTCTGCTCCAGGTCCAGAAGACCACCTTGGGATCCAATAGCGATCGATGACGAACGAAACCGGGCTTTCCGCGCCTGATCAGGCAACGAAAGCTCGTTTTCGAAAATCCCCGCTGGCCGTCGGCGAACAGCCGGGAATGCCAGACCAGCGAAACTGGTTCCATCGTCTGGCACACTAGAAAGCCGCAACCATGTGGTACCGGTTCACGCCCGCGGGCGACCCGGCGACCGCTCAAGGCAGGAGTTGTCATGAAGACCGACATTCACCCCCAGTACAACGTCACCGAGGTGACCTGTGGCTGCGGGAACACTTTCACCACCCGGAGCACCGCGCCCGGCGGCACGATTCACGTCGAGGTCTGCTCGCAATGCCACCCGTTCTACACGGGCAAGCAGAAGATCCTGGACACCGGCGGTCGCGTCGCCCGCTTCGAGAAGCGTTTCGGCAAGAACCCCACCGGCCAGAAGCCCGCCCCCGCCGAAAAGGCCGACAAGAAGTAGCCCCCCCGAGGATCCGGCCAGGCGCCCCCGAACCGCGGCCCAGGAGTCTCAGCTCCGTGAGACTCCGAGCCGCCTCGCGGCGTGCCCAGCCAATAACCCCAGCCTCGCTTGAACCAACTCCGTGCCGCAAAACGTATCGTGAGCGTGTGGCGTAACGGCCCCGTAGCAAGCAGGTGGGCGCGCCGGTGGCTCGAATGGCGTTCGGGTGGCTCGCCCTGTAGCCGCCCGCCCGCCAGGCGAGCCACCGTACGCCGCCCGCCCTCTAGTAACAAATGCACGAAAGGATCCGCAGTGTTCGACCGGCTGGCCGACCTGGAAAGCGAGCACGCGGAGCTTGAGCACGCGCTCGCCGACCCGGGCCTGCACTCCGATCAGGACAAGGCGCGTACGATGAGCCGCCGCTACGCCGAGCTCACCCCGATCGTGACCGCGTACCACCAGTGGCAGCAGACCTCGGCCGACGAGCAGACGGCGCACGAGCTGGCCAGGGAGGACTCCTCCTTCGGAGCCGAGGCCGAGCAACTGGCGGCGCACCGGGAGCAACTCGAGGCTCAGCTGCAGAAGCTTCTCGTGCCGCGCGACCCGAACGACAAGCGCGACATCATCCTGGAGGTCAAGGCGGGGGAGGGCGGCGAGGAGTCTGCGCTGTTTGCCGGAGACCTGCTGCGGATGTACCTGCGCTACGCCGAGCGCCGCGGCTGGAAGACCGAGATCCTGGACTCGACCGTCACCGGCCTGGGCGGGGTCAAGGACGTGACGGTGGCCGTGAAGGGCAAGGGCGCCGAGGGCGCCTGGTCCCGGCTGAAGTACGAGGGCGGAGTGCACCGCGTGCAGCGGGTGCCGGTGACCGAATCCCAGGGCCGCATCCATACCTCCGCCGCCGGCGTCCTGGTGGCGCCCGAGGCGGACCAGGTCGAGGTGCAGATCAACGATAACGACCTGAAGGTGGATGTGTTCAGGTCATCCGGTCCCGGCGGGCAGAGCGTGAACACCACCGACTCGGCCGTGCGGATCACCCACCTGCCGTCCGGCATCGTGGTGTCCTGCCAGAACGAGAAGAGCCAGCTGCAGAACAAGGAGCAGGCGATGCGCGTGCTGCGCGCGCGGCTGCTCGCGCAGGCCGAGGCCGATGCCGACGCCAAGGCCAGCGCGGAGCGGCGCAGTCAGGTTCGTACCGTGGATCGCTCGGAGCGGATCAGGACCTACAACTTCCCGGAGAATCGCATCTCCGATCACCGGGTGGGCTACAAGGCCTACAACCTGGACCAGGTGATCGACGGCGAGCTGGACGCGGTGATCGACTCGCTGGCCGCCGCGGACCTAGCCGCCAAGCTGGTGGATACCCACGATGATGAGCCTGCTGCTTGATGAGGTGGCGCTTGCCGCGCTGCGGCTGGCCGAGGCCGGGGTGGAGTCTCCCCGCACGGACGCCGAACTGATCGCGGCCAGCGTGCACAACGTCAGGCGCGGCGAATTGCACACGGTGCCCGACGCGGCGTTCGATGCACGTTTCTGGGCCGACATCGCGCGCCGGGCCGCGCGCGAACCGCTCCAGCACATCACCGGCCGCGCGCACTTCCGCTACCTCGAGCTCGGCGTCGGCCCGGGGGTGTTCGTGCCGCGCCCCGAGACCGAGGTCATGACCGGCTGGGCCATCGGCCGCCTGCGCGACATGGACGTTGCCGAGCCGGTGGTGGTCGACCTGGGTACCGGGTCCGGCGCGATCGCGCTGGCCATCGGGCAGGAGGTGCCCCGGGCCCGGGTGCATGCGGTCGAGGCGGATCCGCTCGCCCGGATTTGGGCCGAACGGAACATAACCAGGTACGTCGAGAGTGCCCCCTATACGGCGGGGCGCATCATGCTGTACCCGGGCGATTTCAGCGACGTTCTCGGTGAGCTCGACGGTACCGTGGACCTTGTCATCAGTAACCCGCCCTACATTCCGGTGGGGGCGTTCGTCGAGCCCGAGGTCAGCGAGTACGATCCTCCCGCGGCGCTGTGGAGCGGCGCGGACGGGCTGACGGCCATCCGGGCCGTGGAACGCACGGCGCGGCGGCTGCTCCGTCCGGGCGGCCTGGTGGCCGTCGAGCACGGCTCGCAGCAGGGCGCGGCGGTGTACTGGGTGTTTCCCGAGGAGTCCGGCTGGCGGGACACCCGCAACAACAAGGACCTGGCCAACCGCGACCGATTCGTCACCGCGGCCTGGTCCGGCGAAGGGGTCTAGGGAGACATGAGCGTGCGTTACGACTGCCGGGACGCGCAGAGCCGGACGGCCGGGATCGACGCCGCGGTGACGGCGGCGCGAGCGGGCGAGCTGATCGTGCTGCCGACGGACACGGTCTACGGCATAGCCGCGGACGCGTTCACCCCGGCCGCGGTCACCACCATGCTCGCGGCCAAGGGCCGGGGCCGTAACATGCCACCGCCCGTGCTCGTGGGCACGGCGCGGGCCGCGGCGGCGCTCGCGGAGGACCTGGGCGCGTTCGGGCAGGATCTGATCGACGAGTTCTGGCCGGGCGCGCTCACGCTGATCTTCCGGGCCAACCCGACGCTGCTCTGGGACCTCGGCGACACCAAGGGCACGGTGGCCCTGCGCATGCCGCTGCATTCGGTCGCGCTCGACGTGCTGAAGCAGACCGGGCCGCTCGCGGTGTCCAGCGCCAACCGGCACGGCCACCCGTCGGCCATCACGGCCGACCAAGCGCAGGAGCAGCTGGCTGAGTCGGTTTCCGTGTACCTCGACGGCGGCCCGTGCGCCGAGAACATCCCGTCCACCATCTTGGACCTGACCGGGACCATCCCGAAGGTGCTGCGGGCCGGGGCGATCTCGGTGGACCGGCTGCGCACGGTGTCGTCGATCATCGCCGACGACGAGCATGAGGCCGAGAGCGCGGGTTCCGCCCCCGACTTCAAGCCGGCGTCCCCCCATCCCATGGAGAGCCCCGGAGGTTTCCCGGAGCCCGCCGCCGGTGAGCCGCCGTCGGTCGCGTAGCAAGTGCCATAAAGTGGCGTTGATGACAGCCGATCAGATCCAGGGCGGCGAGTACGCCCTGGTCTTGCTGGTCACCGCTGCGGTGACGTACCTGCTGGTCCCGTTGGTCCGACGGGTCGCGGTCGGTACTCGCGCGATGCACGAGCCCCGGGCCAGGGACACCCACACCACGCCGACGCCGCTGCTGGGCGGCCTGGCCATGTACGGCGGCCTGGTCGCCGGGCTGCTGATTGCGACCCGGCTGACCATGATCGAGGACCCCTTCCAGACCGGGTCGAAGACCGAGGCCGGGTTGCTGCTGGCCGGCGGGTTCGTGGTCGTGGTCGGGTTCGTCGACGACCGGTGGGGGCTGGGCGCGACCAGCAAGCTGGCCGCCCAGGTCGCCGCGGCCGGCATCCTGGTCTGGAGCGGCCAGGCCCTGCCCTGGCTGCCGACGCCGAGCGGCGGCGAGTTCCCGCTCGAAGCGGACCTGAGCGTGACGCTGACCATCCTGCTCGTCGTGGTTACCATCAACGCGATCAACTTCATCGACGGCCTCGACGGGCTGGCCGCCGGCATCGTGGCTGTCGCCGCGGTCTCGTTCCTGGTGTATTCCGCCACGCTGAACTGGACCATCGGTACCCCGTCGCAGTCGTTGCCCGCGGTGTCGTCCGCGCTGCTGGCCGGCCTGTGCCTGGGGTTCCTGCCGCACAACTTCTACCCGGCGCGGATCTTCATGGGCGATATCGGCGCCATGCTGCTCGGCCTGCTGGTCGCCTACGGTCCGATCTCGAGCACCAACTCGCTCGACCCGGCCCTGCTGACCGCCTACGCCCAGACGCACGCCCTGGACCGGTTCGCGATCGTGCTCCCGCTGCTGATGCCGGCCGCGATCTTCGTCATCCCGTACGCGGACCTGATGTTCGCGATTATCCGGCGCACCCGGGCGGGCAAGCCGATCATGGTGGCCGACCGGCAGCACCTGCACCACCGGCTGCTGAACATCGGCCATTCCTACCGGCAGAGCGTGCTGCTCCTGTACCTGTGGGCGGCACTGTTCTCGGTCACCGTGGTCTCGCTGTCACTGGTGCGGAGCCCCTCAGTCGTGTTCGCCGTCGCGACCCTGGTCGCGGTACTCGCCCTGCTGCCTGCCACGATGCCCCGGCTACGCCCCTGGCGAAGCCGTAGCCCGAGTAAAGTCCCCTCCGCCGCTACGCCGCAGGCCAGGCCCCCGGCTTCGGCTGGCGCCGCACCCCGTAACTCCGTGTCCCGGCCGCCAGCCACCCGGCCGCAGCCGGTCAACGGTGCGGCACCATCCGGCCCCTCCCCCCACCTCACCCCCCACCCCGGCACCGGTCCGTACCCCGCGCAGGACCCGTTCCCGGCCGCCCCCCACCCCGGCACCGGTCCGTACCAGGCGCAGAATCCGTTCCCTCCCGCCCCGTACCCCGGCCAGGATCCGTTCCCCGGCGCCGGCCCGCGGTCCGAGGACGGACGCCCCGGTGCCTTCGACCGGCCCGACCCGTTTCCCCAGCGTCCCGACGCGCAGCCCAGATAGGGCTCCCGACGGCCTCGCTATACCTTGCCTTTACCTTCTTGGCCCGCGGTGACCGGCCCGGACGTGCGTCGTGCCCGGTCGGCCGGCGACGCCGCCTCCCGTCAGGTTTCCTGCTCTTACGCCCCTAGGCTGGGTAAAATGTCGAGAAATATGCCTATTTAGACCCTGCGGGGGACATCCTCCGGCCGGACAAGACAACAGGCGTGCGCGGGCCGATCGGGGCCCGTCGGCCCGCTGCGCGGCGTTGGTCATAAATTGTGTGCGATCAGGTAAAGACAGAGTCAAGAACTTTGTGATATGTTTCACGAGCGGCCCCTCTTCGGCTTGTGAGAGGCCCGTGATACCTTTCGTAAACCTGACCGGAAGCCCGCACCACAACAGTGGCGCGGCGACCGGCTCCTGCAACGTACGCGGGGAAATTTCCCGCGTCAGCAGTGTTGCTGTCCAACCCTCAGGAGCCAGCTAATGCTCGCGAAGTACGCCACGATCGTGCGGCGCGCAGGCGCGCTGACGGCCGTCGCGGCCGCGATCACGGTCGGCATAAGCGCCGCCGTGGTCGGCGTCAAGGGCCTGATCGGCGCGCTGATCGGCGTCGCCCTGGTCACCGTGTTCTTCGGGATCAGCGTCGTGGTGGTGGGCCGGGCCGCGCGGATCAGTCCGCCCGCCATGATGCTAGCCGCCATTATCAGCTACCTGGTCAAGATCATCGCTCTGGCCATCGTGCTCTCCGCGCTGAACGGGACGACCGCCTTCAGCACCCGCGACCTCGGTTTCACCGCGGTCGTCTGCATCCTGGTGTGGAGCGCCGCCCAGATTTTCACCACGGTCAAGCTGAAGCTGCTTTACGTGGAGCCGGACTCCACCGTCATGCGGCGGGGCCGGTGAGATGAACGGTAACAACAGGGCCAGTGCCGCCGCCGATAAGGCCGCCGCGGAAGGCCGGGTGCAGGGCCTGGACACCGGGTGGGCGGTGTTCAGCTACCTGATCGGCGGGATGATCGCCTACGGCGGCATCGGCTGGCTGATCGGCCGGGCCGTACACGTTCCGATCCTCTTCCCGGTCGGCATGCTCGTCGGCATGGCCATCTCGATCGCATACATCATTCACCGCTACGGCCGCGGCGCCCCCCCAAGGGGGGCCCCCCGGGCCCCCGAAGGGGGTCCCCGAGGGGGCACGGGGGAAAAGGTTTCCCCCCGTAAGCGGGGGGTTCCGGGGGGTCGCGCCCCCGCGCTAGAAGAGGAGCTGACCGGTGACCGGTAACGTGGCGGCTCTTGCGAGCGGGGGATGCCACCTGTTCAGCGGCTGCGGCTTCCCCTCGCCGGGGCTGCAGAGTTTCGACTTCAGGCCGCTGTTCAGCGTCGGATCGTTCAACTTCACCAAGCCGATGCTGGTTGCGGTGCTCTGCGTGGTGGTGGTGGTCGGGTTCTTCTGGGCGGCGTTCCGCAAGCCCCAGCTGGTCCCGCGCGGCGTGCAGAACGTCGGTGAGATCGCCATCCTGGCCGTACGGGACCAGATCCTGCGGCCCTCAC
>JBEKKH010000048.1:0-21822 GCA_050010815.1 Streptosporangiaceae bacterium
GTCGAGCTCAGCCAGCAGGATCTGCTGCGCGCGCATGATCGAGGTGACCGCGGCCATCTCCAGGGACGGGCCGAACCTGCTGGCCCAGATCTGCGCCGCCCGGTCGATGGGATCAAACGGCAGATCAAGCGCCTTACTCACGAGTACACCGTCTCACGGGTACAACGTATTGGATATCTGCGCCTGCGCGCTGGTCAGCCGCGCACCCGCAGCAGCAGCGCCTCGCCCTGGCCGCCGCCGCCGCACAGCCCGGCGGCGCCCAGCCCGCCGCCGCGCCGGCCAAGCTCGTAGCACAGGTGCAACGCGATCCGGGCGCCGGAAGCCCCGACGGGATGGCCGATCGCGATCGCGCCGCCGTTGACGTTGACGATGTCCGGGCTGACCTTGAGGTCGCGCATGGACTGGATCACCACCGCCGCGAACGCCTCGTTGATCTCGACCAGGTCCAGGTCCGAGACGGCCAGCCCGGCCTTGGCCAGGGCCTGGGAGATGGCGTTGGACGGCTGGGAGTGCAGCGAGTTGTCCGGTCCCGCGACGTTGCCGTGCGCGCCGATCTCGGCCAGCACTGGCCGGCCGGCCTGGGCGGCGGCCTGGGCCGACATCACCACGACGGCGGCCGCGCCGTCGGAGATCTGGGACGCGGACCCGGCGGTGATCGTGCCGTCGGGGCGGAACGCGGGCCGCAGCTTGGCCAGCGTCTCGACCGTCGTCGCGGGCCGGATACCTTCGTCCTGAGTCACGGTCAGCGTCGCCCCGCCCCGCTGCGGGACGGTGACACCGGCGATCTCGGCGGCGAACAGCCCGCTGGCGGCCGCGGCGGCGGCGCGCTGGTGGCTCGCGGCGGCGAACTCGTCTTGCTCGGCCCGGGTGATGCCGAGCTTGCTCCCGCTGTTCTCGGTGGACTCCCCCATGGACAGATGATCGAACGCGTCGGTGAGGGCGTCGATCGCCATCGAGTCGGTGACCTCGAAGGGGCCGTACTTGTAGCCGGCCCGTGAGTTCGGCAGCAGGTGCGGCGCGCGGGTCATGGACTCCATCCCGCCGGCCACCACGACGTCGTGCTCGCCCAGCCTGATCAGCTGAGCCGCGAGCGCGATGGCGTCCAGGCCGGACAGGCAGACCTTGTTCACCGTCAGGGCCGGGACCGACATACCGATGCCGGCCGCCACCGCCGCCTGCCGGGCCGGAATCTGGCCCGCGCCGGCCTGGAGAACCTGTCCCATGATCACGTACTCGACCTGATCCGGGCGGACCCCGGCTCGTTCCAGGGCCCCGGCGATGGCCACCCCGCCCAGATCGCTGGCAGACTGGCTGGCGAGAGACCCGAGCAGGCGGCCGACCGGAGTCCGCGCGCCCCCGACAATGACCGGCTGACGTGGTTCGCTCATATCCGTAACGATACCTATTCGGGTTCGGAAGGAAATATCGTGCTACCGCTGCTGACCCGCATCGACCACGTCGGCATCGCCTGCCGCGATCTCAGCAAGAGCATCGAGCTGTACCAGGGGACGTTCGGCCTCCGGGTAATCACGCTGGAAACGCACGAGGAGCAGGGTGTCCGGGAGGCCATACTGGCGGTCGGGCCGGATGGTGCTGGCCCTGGCCCGGCCGGAGCGTACGTTCAGCTGCTCGAGCCGCTGGCGCCGGACACGCCGGTGGGCAAGTTCCTGGCCCGCCGGGGCGAGGGCATTCACCACATCGGATACGGCGTGACGGATATCACGCAGGCGATGTCCGCGATCGGTGAGGCGGGCATCAAGCTCATCGACGAGCAGCCGCGACACGGGTCCATGGGCGCGTCCATTGCCTTCCTGCACCCGGCCGATCTCGGCGGCGTTCTGACCGAACTTGTCGAGTTCGCCGGCCGGGGGTGATCCCCCAATTCGGTGTAGTGACGATTTGCCCGGATACATAGGATAGAGAACTCCGAAGGGCCCGCAGGAGGACCCGAGGAAGAGTAGTCTGCCTGTCACCGGGCGAGAGTCGCAAACCCGCATGGCTGACACCCGCCGTAAGAGCCCGCCTTCACGTCTAGCCAGGATTAGGCCATATGCAATCGGACATTGACGCCCAGCTGACCAACTTCTTCGAAGAGGCCCCGCCGCGCGAGTTCGCGACGGTCATGCGGGGCTATGACCGCCATCAGGTCGATGAGCACATCAGGTCGATCGAAGCGGACGCACGTACGCAACGCGAGCAAGCCCAGGCCGCCAAGCGGGAGCTGTCCGAAGCCCACCGCCAGATCCAGGAGCAGGAACGCCCCACCTATTCGGGTCTCGGGGCACGCATCGAGCAGCTGCTCAGGCTGGCCGAGGAGCAGGCCACCGAGCTGGTCCAGGCGGCCAGGTCCGAAGCCAACGAGATCAAGGCCGCAGCCAAGGTTGACGCCGCCGAGCTGCGGGCAGGCGCCGAGAACGAAGCGTCCGAGCTGCGTGCGAACGCCAAGCGGGAGACCGACGACCTGCGCGGCGCGGCCGAGCGCGAAGCCGACTCGATCAGGACCACCGCCCGGCGCGAGGCCGACGAGCTGACCTCGACCACCGAGCGCGAAGTGGCCAAGCTGCGGGCCACCGCCGACCACGAGGTCGCGGAGAAGCGGGCCGCCGCCGAGCGCGACATCGCCAAGCTGCGTACCAGCACCGAGCGCGAGGTGGCACAGCTGAAGGCCACCGCCAAGCGCGAGCGGGACGAGATTCTCACCACCTCCAAGCGCCAGGCCGACGAGATGCGCAGCCAGGCCCAGCGGATCCTGGAGGAGAGCGAAGCCCAGCGGGCCCAGGCGGAGGCCGAGTTCGAGATCCAGCTCGCGGCCCGGCGCGAAGAGGCCGAGCGCCAGGAAGCCGAGCGCCTGTCCGCGGCCCAGTCCGCCACGCAGAAGCTGGTGTCCGAGGCCGAGCAGCGGGCATCCACCGCCGAGCAGCGTGCGGCCAAGGCCAGCGCCCAGGCCGACCAGACCAGGCGGGACGCCGACCAGCACGCCAGGCAGCTGGTCAGCAACGCCAAGAAGAACGCCGATCAGGTCGTCAGCCAGGCCAAGGCCCAGGCCGAGGGCCTGCTCGCCGAGACCAAGGCCGACGCCGAGCGGCGCCGGGCGGCCGCGCAGCGCGAGGTCGACGAGCTCACCCGCCAGAAGGACAGCATCGCCAGCCACCTGGCGCAGGTGCGCCAGCTGCTCGGCGGCCAGATGGCCGGCATGGCGGGTATGGACGCGGCGGCGCAGGCTCTGCAGCCCAAGCCGGCCATCGACTCCGGTGGCGGAGCCGCACGGAACGGGAACTCGGCTCAGGTCGCACCCACCACCGTGCAGCCGGCTCAGCCCGCGGCCAGTCCGCAGGCCACCCAGGTGAACCCGGCGCCGACCCAGGTGCAGCGGATGCCGGCTAACGGCGGGTCCCCCACCGCGACGCAGGCCACCAAGCAGGCGGCCAACGGCAAGGACGACGAAGACTGGTGGACCGAGTAGGACCCGACGCGGATTACCGGCGAGGGCGCAGGCCAGCCGATGGAGACGTGGGAGGCGATCAGATCCCGCCGGAACGTCCGGTCGTTCGACGACCGGCCGGTACCTGCCGATCACCTCAACGAGATCCTGGAAGCCGGACGGCGTGCGCCCTCGTCGCAGAACTGGCAGCCGTGGGATTTCGTCGTGGTCACCGAGCGGGAGCGGCTCGTCAAGCTCGCCCAGACGTGGCAGGGGGCCGGGCACGTAGCCCATTCGGCGGCGACCATCGCTCTGGTCGTGTCGCCCCCCGAGCAGGAGCGGCGGCGCAGCACGCTGTACTACGACCTGGGCCAGGCCACGATGAGCATCATGCTCGCCGCGGCCGGCCTGGCCATCGGCAGCTGCCACTCCGCGGTCGGGGACCAGGAGCTAGCGCGCGAGGTGCTCGGCTTCCCGCCCGACAAGTTCTGTGCCTACCTGATCTCGCTCGGGTATCCGGCTGACCGGCCCCTGTCCCTGATCCGGCGGCCTGCTCGGCGCCCGCTGGACGAGATCGTGCATCGCGAGCAGTGGTAGGCGCGCCTTTAGGTCACCGGCACGATGCTGGCCTGGGTGAGGTGGCCGGAGTCGATCTGCAGTAGGCCGAGCGTCCCGTGCGGCTGGCGCCTGCGGTCCGTAGGCGAACCCGGGTTGAAGATCCGCAGGTCACCCGCTGATTCGTAGAGCGGTATGTGCGAATGGCCGAACACCACGAGATCCGCGCCAGGGAACCGGCGGCGCATCCGCACGATCCGTCCGGTGGCAGCCCCGCTGTCGTGCACCATCGCCACGCTGAGCCCGTCCAGGTCAAGCTCCGCCGTCGGCCCGGTCCCGTTAACCCCCCATCCGGCCACGTCGGGGCCGTCGTTGTTGCCGAGCACGGCGACCACGGGAGCGTACTGCGCCAGCTCGGCGAGAACCGGTGCGACGCAGACGTCGCCCGCGTGCAGGATGAGGTCGGCGGCGCGCAGGTGTTCCGCCACCCGGGGCGGGCACACCCGCCACCGCCGGGGCGCATGAGTATCGGCTAGGACGACAACGCGCACGGCATCATCTTGCCCGAGGCTCGAGCCTGAGCCCGCTACTCCACGTGCCGGATCTCGTGTTCGTGGATGGCCGGGATGAGTGAGGTGAGCGCCTTGCTGGCCTCGGCCGTGGCCGTACGCTGTCTGTTCTTGTCTTCGGCCACGGCCGCCGCGGCCATGAGCCGGCGGTTAGCCTCACGGCGACGGCGAACCCGCTTGCTCGCCTTGACCGCGCGATCCACGGCGAACAGCAAGCCGACGAACAGGACAAGGGCGACAGCGAGAACAAGCACGGGTATCTTCCGTCTCATCGTGTGGAAAATGGTCCGGACACCCTAGTAAAGCCGGTGGGCGCAGGATTTTCCAAACCGTACTTATGCCGCTAATCCAGGCGAGTGCGGCTTTATGGCTGCTAAAATTCTGGCTCCGGCACCTAAGTGCGCCGGGGGCGAGAGGGAAAGTGGGCCACCCGGTTGAACGGGCCGGGTGGCCCGATATTATCCGCCTGCGGACCGTCCAAGACGCCCGCGGACGGTTACGGCCGCAGCAAGCCGAGCAGCCAGCCGGGGCCGAGAATCGTCGCACCGGCCGCCTTCGACCGCTCGCGCAGCTCGCGGTCGGCGGTCACCACGATGCGGCGCCCGGGCAGGTCACGCACCACGGCGACAATCGCGTCGTCACCTGACCCGCGCGCCTGCACGATCCGCACCTCTCCGACCGGACCCTCACCGACCGGACCCCCACCGACCGGACCCTCATCAGCCGGAGCCGTGATGCGCGAGGCGGCGGCGTTGGCGGCTCCCTCGAGGACCATGACGAAATCTGGCGGATCGGTCTCACCCGGCGGTACCGCCCGGCCCGAGGCGGCCAGCCGCACCAGCTCCGCGTGCAGCCGGACCGCCGCTCCCGCCCGGTCGCGCCACCATCCGTCGGGACGTGAGCCCATCACGTTGGCCACGTCCACGACGACGGTGACCGCATGCTCGCCGATCGGTATCTCCTTTGGTCCTGATCGTCCGCAATGACTGGCACCGTAAGCTGGCCGCATGGCAGACTTGAAACTCGCCTGGCAGATCACTGACCAGGTCTCCAGGCTACGGCAGCGGCAGAGCGGTCCGCTGATCCTCGAACTGGACCTGACCGACGGCCTGCCCGAGGGCCCGGTCACCGATCCGGTGTCCGCGATCATGTCCCGGCGCAAGGTCAGGCTGTCCGACGTCCTGGCGGGCTTGCGACGCGCACAGCACGACGACCGGGTGCGGGCGCTGGTGGTCAAGGTGGGTGGCAGCGGGATCGGGCTGGCCCGGATGCAGGAAATCCGCGAGGCGGTCGGCTTGTTCCGCGAGTCGGGCAAGCTCGCGGTGGCGTGGGCCGAGAGCTTCGGCGAGTTCACGCACGGCAACGTGCCGTACTACCTGGCGACCGCGTTCGACCGGATCTACCTGCAGCCCTCTGGCACCCTCGGGCTCACGGGCATCGCGGTGGAGCACGTGTTCCTGCACGACGCGCTGGAGAAGTTCGGCATCGGCTTCGCCAGCGCCAAGCGGTACGAGTACAAGTCGGCCGCCGACAACCTGACCGAACGCGGCTTCACCGGTCCGGCCCGGGAGGCATCCGAGCGGCTGGTGACCTCGATCGCCGAGCAGATCAGCGCCGCCATCGCCGAACGCCGCGGCAAGAGCGCCGCCGACGCTCGCGCGCTGCTCGACCGCGGGCCGTTCCTGGCCGCCGACGCGCTGGCCGAGGGCCTGGTCGACGTTCTCGGCTACCGGGACGAGGTCTACGCGGACGTCCGCAAGGAAGCGGGCCCCGATGCGGCCCTGCAGTACGTCGCGCGCTACCAGCGTGCTCATACGCTGGCCGAGCGGACGCGCACCCTGCCGAAGCCGCGGGAGCGTTTCGTGGCCGTCATCTACGCGTCCGGCCCGATCAAGGCCGGACGCAGCACCCGCAGCCCGCTCGGCGGCGGCGCGATGGGCTCGGACACGGTGGCGGCCGCGCTGCGGTCGGCACTGTCGGACGAGCGGGTACGGGCCGTGCTGCTCCGGGTCAACAGCCCCGGCGGGTCCGCCACTGCCTCCGACACGATCTGGCGCGAGGTGGTCAGGCTCCGGGCCGCGGGCAAGCCCGTGGTGGTGTCGATGAGCGATGTGGCCGCCTCGGGCGGGTACTTCATCGCCGCGGCGGCCGATGTCATCGTCGCGCAGCCGGGCACGATCACCGGGTCGATCGGCGTGATCATGGGCAAGCCGGTGCTCGAGGACGCGCTGCACCGGATCGGCGCCAGCACCGATTCGGTGAGCGTGGGCGCCCGGGCCACGATGCTGAGCCCCTTCCATCCGTTCACCGAGGATGACTGGGATCGGATCAACGCCTGGCTGGACGAGATCTACCGCGATTTCACCGCGAAGGTGGCCTCGGGCCGCCGGATGCCGGTGGAGCGAGTGCACGAGGTCGCCCGCGGCCGGGTCTGGACCGGCGCCGATGCCGCGCAGAACGGGCTCGTCGACGAGCTCGGCGGCATGCAGGCCGCGGCCGAGATCGCCCGCAAGCGAGCCGGGCTGCCCGCCGACGCTCCGCTGCGCATCTACCCCAGGCTCACCCCGCTGGATCAGCTCCGCGGGCTGGAGTCGAGCGAGTCGCGCCCGGCCGCCGCGGTTGGCCTCGGTTTCGCCGATGTCTTCTCGGGCTTCTCGGGGTTTTCGGGTTGGGGTCCCGCGTGGCGGCTGGCGGCCAGCGCCGGCCTGCCGCCGTACGGACCGCTGATGCTCCCCGGCACCTGGATAATTACGTGACCGAACGGACCGTGGAGCTTGCGGCAGGGAACCCGGTGCCGCCGGACCTGGCCGGGGCGTGGGCGTCCTGGGCGGGCGCGGTCACGCTGGTGACGATCGCCGACGGGCGCGACGACGTGGGTGCCACGGTCAGCGCGTTCTGCCCGGTGTCCGCGGAAGCGCAGCTGGTGATGGTCTCGCTGTTGTCCGGGTCGTATCCGGCCGAGCTGTTCGGCCGGGCCGATGAGCCCGTCACACGGTTCGCCGTCACCCTGCTCTCGGCCGGGCAGCGGATGCTGGCGGGCCGGTTCGCGGCGGCCGGGCGGCCGGGCGCTCAGCACATGCTCGACGACGTGCCGCACCGGCGCGGCCCGGACTCCGGCGCGCTGATCGTCGACGGCGGCCTGGCCGCGCTGGAATGCGCCGCCGCGCAGGTAATCCCGGCCGGGGACCACCTGCTGGTCATCGCGCGGGTCACCGGCGTGCCCTACGTGACCGATTCTGGTGCGCCGCTCATCCGCTTCCGCCGTCACTACCTGGCGATAGGCTCTACCGCATCGTCCGGATAGGAGACGCATGCCCGACTTGGACACCAGCGTTCCCCATATCGCCCGGGTCCACGACTACTGGCTGGGCGGATGCTTCCTCTAAATACACGTTACCCGGTGTAGGTGAGCAGTGTCACGTTCGTATAGGGCGGCGCGTCCGGTTGATGAATCTGATGGCCGACTTCACACCCTCTGGGGCGCCTGCCCGTTCTGTGCTGCGGGATGCTGCTGGCCGACCTGGGCGCGGAGGTGATCCAGGTGGGCAGTCCCGGCGTTGCCGAGCGGTTTCGGGGTGGGCCCTGCGGACTGCCTGGCACGCAACCCGGCCCTGGTCTACGGGCGGATGGCCGGGTGGGGCCCAAGACGGTCCCCGGGAGGCGAGCGCCGGACACGACATCGCGTATATCGCGCCCACCGCCGCGCTGCACGCGATCGGCCAGGCAGACGGCAGCCCGCCCCGCGCCTGGCTTGGCGACGGCACTCCCGGCACGTCGATCGGCGCGCTTCCCCCCAGGGGATCACGCTGATCGGCGCATAGCCGCGAGGTGCCAGCGGACCGGCTTCCATGACGTGGAGGAGCTGCTTACGGACGGCGCGGTGATCCAACACGCTACGGGAAGCGATCTAGAGTAAGAATGGTGCTGTGACGCCCAGTTCTTATGGTCCCAGGGAGGACGAGACCTGCCGCCAGTTCGTGCTGCCGGCGCTGGACCGGGCGGGCTGGAGAGAAGAGCAGATCCGGGTCCAGTACCCGATTAACAAGGGGCGGATCCGCGCCACCGCGCGCTTGCACCGGCAGGAACGACCTCTGATCGCGGACTATGTCCTTGAGTATTCCGATGGCCTGCCAATCGCGGCGATCGAGGCTAAGCGACTTTTCCGGGACGTTGCTGACGGTTTCGAGCAGGTCAAGCGCTACGCGGAACTGCTTGATGTCCCATTCGCCTATGTCACGAACGGCCAGCGGATCATTGAACTCGACGCGCACGCCGGTACGGTGCGCGACGTCTTTGGCTTTCCATCACCTGATGCGCTCTGGGCCAGATACCTGGATGACCGGGAGCTTGCAGATACGGCGGGTGAACTCGCATCGGCATCGCTGAATCCCAGCCTGCGCAACTGGGACGGTACGCCGAAGACACCTCGTTACTACCAGCAGGTGGCAATCAATCGCGCCGTGCAGGCGATCGCCCGGGGTGATAACAGGCTCCTGCTTGTTCTCGCGACAGGGACGGGCAAGACGTTCGTTGCGGCGCAGATCGTCGCGAAGCTGTGGAATAAGGACTGGCCTGGCGGCCGGAAGCCGCGCGTGCTGTATCTCGCCGATCGCAAGATCCTCGTGGATCAGCCGAAGGACGAGTATTTCCAGCCCATGTTCGGCGATGCGGTCCACAAGCTCGGCGGCGGGGACCCGAAGACGGGACGGCATATTTACTTTGCGCTCTACCAGTCGCTCGACAGTGGCAAGGACGACGAGGCGAGACTCTATCTTCAGTTCCCGCCCGACTATTTTGACCTGGTCATCGTCGATGAGTGCCACCGCGGCAGCTCGACGGAGAGCTCGCAGTGGCGTGCCATCCTTGAGTACTTCGCGCCGGCGGTGCAGATCGGTCTTACCGCCACTCCTATCAGCAGGAAGGACGCCGATACATACCAGTACTTCGGCGAGCCCCTGTACGAATACTCCCTCGCCCGCGGCATCGACGACGGGTTCCTCGCCCCGTACCGGGTCAGGCGGGTCCGGATGAACGTGGACATGACCGGATGGCGCCCGGATCCGGGACAAGTGGACCGGTTCGGGCGGGAGATCCCCGACAAGCTCTACGGCCCTCGGGAGTACGAGCGAGTCCTGGCCATTCTTGACCGGACCGAGGAAGCGGCCAGGTACCTCACCGATTACCTGAAGCGCACCAACAGGATGGGCAAGACCATCGTGTTCTGCGAGAATTCCGATCATGCCTTCCGGATGACACAGGCCCTGCTCAACGCCAACCAGGACATCGTCGTTAGCCATGGCTGGAACTACGCGTGCCGCATCACCGCACGAGACGGGGACGCCGGCCGGGAGCGCCTCGACGAGTTCCGCCAGGTCGAGACCGAGGTACCCACGATCGCGGTGACCGCGCGCCTGCTCTCCACGGGCGTCGACATTCCTACGCTGCGCAATATCGTCCTGTTCCGGGTGATCAGGTCAATGCCCGAGTTCAAGCAGATCATCGGACGCGGCACGCGCCTCTTCCCCGAGGACCAGAAGTTCTCCTTCGATATCATCGACTTCGTCGAGGCGACCAGGCTATTCAACGACCCCTCGTTCGACGGCCCGCCGATGCGCCTGATCAGGGACGAGACCGACGACGAGGGAAACATCTCCAACACCGTTGACGACAAGGACCCGGAGACTGACGCCGACGAGGTGGCCGAGCCGTCCGGCGAGTACACGGAGCAGCCGGGCGGCCCACTGCCCCCGGATCTCAACGACCAGGATGAGATCGACGCGATGCTCGCGAGCCCGCGCATGTTCTACGTTGACGGGGTTCAGGTCGTGCCGTGGGGCTCGGCCTTCTATGTCTACGACCCGGCAGACGGCGGACTGAAACTCAGGGAGTACAGCCAGTACGTCCGCGACCAAGTGCTCAAGCTCAAGCTCGACCCCAGCCAACTGCTGGCCCAGTGGGCACACGCGGTGGGCCGGCGCGCGCTGCGCGAACGGCTCGCCGACAGCCACGTCACCCCCGAGGATCTCGCCGAGTGGGCGGGGCGGCCCGACTCCGACGTGATCGACCTGCTGCTCTATGTGGCCTGGGAGGTTCCGCTGCTGTCATGTGCCGAGCGGGCGCGCCGGGTCATCACGCGGCACCAGGATTTCCTCCTGTCGTTCGGTCCCAAGGCTCGCGAGGTCCTCGACAAGGTCCTCGACCAGTACGCGGCACGCGGTGCCGAGGAACTCGATATGGAGGCACTCCGCGCGGAGTCGTACACCGAGCTGGGCACCGTTTTCGAGATGGCGAAGTGGTTCGGCGGGAGCACGCAGCTACGGGAGTCGATGGACGAGCTAAGTTCACTCATCTATGCGATCACTTTAACCTTGCAGTCGATTTAAGTTCTGCGCGCAACGTGTTGCGCAATCCTTAAAACGACTTTAAGTTTTTTGCATGCTAAGCTTCGTCTTATGCGTTACCGGGACGATGTGCGGCATCGAGACGAAGAACCTCGCGCGCGCCTGTGGCATCGGGCCGCAGGGCAGCGCGGGTACTTCACCGCTGCCCAGGCACTGGAGGACGGGTACTCCTATCCCCTGCAGCACTTCCACACGCAGCGCGGCAACTGGCTGCGCATCGACCACGGGCTGTACCGGTTCGGTGAGTACGCGGATCTCCCAGCGGAAGACCATGACCACCTCATCCGCTGGGCGCTGTGGAGCAGCGGGCGTGCCGTGGTCTCGCATGCGACCGCCCTCGGCGTGCACGAGCTAGGCATCGCGAATCCGGCTGAAATCCACCTGACCGTGCCGCAAGGCTTCAGGAAGCGCGACGCCGCGGTCGTCGTGCACCGCGCACACCTCGAACCTGATGACGTAGAGGAACGCGAGGGGTTCCGGGTAACCACGCCGGTCCGCGCGATCGCCGAATCCGCCATGGATGGCCTGCAGCAGGACGCGATCGACTCCGCGGTCGCAGACCTGCTTGACCGGGGCGGTGCCACCAGAGCACAGCTTCTGCGAGCCGCGCAGCAAGCGGGGAAGGCAGCGGAGCTGGCCGTTGAGCGCGCACTCCACGCGGAGCGCGCATGAACCAGTACAAGACGGCGGTCGATCTTCGCCGCGCGATCGAGGCCCGTCTGAAAATCGACGCCGAAACTAAAGGCACCGAATACGGGCGGCTGTGTCGCATCGTCGTCTTCGACCGGATCGCCGCCCGGCTGTCGGCCTCTGATCAGGGCTGGGTGCTCAAGGGCGGTACTGCCCTTGAGTTCCGCCTGGGCCTGCGAGCCCGGGCAACCAAGGATCTCGACCTGGTGCTGCGCTCCGCCCCTTCGGATGACACAACGCTCCGCGAGATCCTGATCGAGACCCTTGCCGCTGATGTCGATCGCGATCGCTTCGTCTTCACTGTCGGTCAGCCGGTCGACCTGGATACCGACGCGGCAGGCAATCCAGGGTGGCGGTTCTCAGTGGACGGCGCGCTCGCGGGCAAGACGTTCACAGCCGTACGCGTAGATGTCGTCCTCCGTCCCGTCGAACTCGCGGCCACAGACCGCATCTCGCTTCCGGGCACGCTTGAGTTCGCCGGAATTCGGCCGCGCACCATCGAGTCCGCCGACCGCAGCCAGCACTTCGCGGAGAAACTGCACGCACTCACGCGCGACTACGGCTCGCGGCCCAATACGCGAGTGAAAGACCTAGTCGACCTGCTCCTGCTCATCCACGACGGGCTGGCTCCCAATCAGGACCTGCTGGCCGTGGTCCGGCATGTCTACACGGTCCGAGCGACACATCCGATGCCTACCAGCATCCCCGATCCGCCACCCGCATGGCGGAACGAGTATCCCGCGCTAGCCGCCGGGGCGGCGCTCGGCGAACGAGATCTTCCCGCTGCTCTCGACATCCTTCGCGCCTTCTGGGCGCGAACCATCTCAACTGGAGCAACCACGTGACCGCGACAACTACCGTGACCAGCGGGACGATGAACAGCGCACGGCTCGGCGCGATCGTCAAGTCCGCCCGCGACATCATGCGCAAGGATGCGGGCCTCAACGGCGACCTGGACCGGCTGCCGCTCCTGTCCTGGCTGCTGTTCCTCCGCGCGTTCGACGCCAAGGAGGCGGAGCGAGAAATCATCGAGGGCAGCGACTACCGGTCGGCCCTCTCCCCCTCCTACCAGTGGCGGAGGTGGGCGGCGGACGAGAACCTTACCGGCGCGGCACTTATCAAGTTTGTCAACGAGAAGCTGCTGCCCTACCTCGCCGAGCTCAAGAGCGACATCCCCGGCGACCCGCGCAACGTGCTCGGCCAGGTCTTCAGCGGCATCCACAACCGCATGGCGTCTGGGTACCTGTTTCGTGACCTAGTCAATCAGGTGCAGAAGATCGACTTCACATCCAGCGACGACATCCACACGATGGCGTTCATGTACGAGTCGCTGCTCAAGGAGATGCGGGATGCGGCCGGCGACAGCGGGGAGTTCTATACGACACGCCCGGTCATCCGGTTTATGGTCGAGCAGAGCTTCCTCGAACTCGGTGAGTCGATCCTGGACCCTGCGTGCGGGACCGGCGGCTTCCTTGTCGAGGCGCTCGATGAGCTCACACGTGGTAAGAACCTGGGCATCGCCCAGCAGCGTGAACTCTGGCGGAGCCTGCGCGGCATCGAGAAGAAGCCACTGCCGTACCTGCTGTGCATGATGAACCTGATCCTGCACGGCGTGCCCGACCCGCAGATCGTCCACGAGAACGCCCTAGTCCGCATGGTCAGCGAGATCGGCCCGAGCACCCGGGTCAACGTGGTCCTCACCAACCCGCCCTTCGGCGGGGAGGAGGAGGATTCCGTCGCGGCGCGTTTCCCCAGCGGCTACCAGGTCCGTGAGACCTCGATCCTCTTCGTCAAGGCGGTGATCGACAAGCTCAAGCGAGACGGGCGGTGCGCCATCGTCCTGCCCAACGGGTTCCTGTTCGACGACCGAAGCCGGAAGGTCCGCGAGGACCTGCTCGCCAAGTGCAACCTGCATACCATCGTCCGGCTGCCCCAGGGCGTCTTCGCGCCCTACACGCTGATCCCTGTCAACCTGGTGTTCTTCGACCGGTCCGGCCCGACGAAGGAGGTCTGGTACTACCAGATCGACCCGCCGGAGGGCCGCAAGGGGTACGCGAAGACCCGGCCCATGCGTTATGAGGAATTCGCCGAGTGCGCCGCCTGGTGGGGCGGCAAGGACCGGGCCGACCGGAGTGAGAATGAGCACGCCTGGGTCGTCCCCGGCGCCGACATTATCGCGGGCAACTGCAACCTTGACCTTACTCACCCGGTTCCGGCTGACGACCTTACGCACCGCCCGCCTATGGAATTGCTCGCAGACCTGATCGCCACCGAGCAGGAGATCCTGTCCCTACTCACCTCCCTCACGCACGACCTAGAGGGCCAGCGATGACTCTCCCTGAACGCGCTCTGGGCGAAGTGCTGGACATAGTCATCGACGATGAGGCTATGCAGCCAGATCGCGACTACTCAATAGCCGGTGTGTATGGTTTCGGTCGGGGGCTATTTCAGCGTGGCCCGATCCGCAGCGATGAAACCAGCTACCCGAAACTGAATCGCCTCACGGCCGGCCGACTTGTCATGAGCAGGCTCAAGGCATTCGAAGGGGCAATTACGGTTATCCCGCCAGAGTTCGACGGATGGTATCTGTCGCCAGAATTTCCAACATTTTCGATAAATGCCACCCTGGCCGACGCAAGGTACATCGCAAACCTCTGCGCATGGTCTGAATTCTGGACGCGACTCGGCGCCCAGTCCAAGGGAGTAGGCGCCCGCAAGGTACGCGTCAGCGCCGAGCGGCTACTGGCGATTAAGATACCTCTCCCTGACCTTGACGAGCAGCACCGCATTGCCGCTCGTCTCGATGCCATTCTCGGCAAATACACGCGGGTCCGCGAACTGCATGCTCGCCGCATCGACCTGCAGCTCGCGTTCAAAGAGTCCGCCATGAACGACGCTATAGGCGGCGCTCAGGAATCATTTCCAGTAAAGGAGCTCATTGCGCTTGCACGACGCCAGGTATTCCCTGAGCCGGGAAGAACCTATCGAGAGATTGGTATTAAGTCGTTCGGCCGGGGGATTTTTCATAAAGCCCAAGTTACTAGTGCTGATATCGGCGAGAAACGCGTGTTCGCGATCCAGCCGGGCGATCTGGTCTTCAGTAACGTCTTTGCATGGGAGGGCGCGGTCGCACTGGCCGGTTACGAAGAGTCCGGCATGATCGGAAGTCACCGCTTCATGACGTATGTAACAGATGACTCGGTAGCAGACGCTAGATATCTCAGGCACTATTTCACGAGTGCGCAAGGACTGGACGTGATTCGCCGGGCGTCCCCGGGGTCTGCAGGCAGGAACAAGACTCTCGGCATTAAGTCCTTTGAGGAACAGATAATTCCGGTGCCCGATATCGAAACGCAACAGCGCATCGGCGAAGCTCTCGACCATGCTGGCTCCAGCCTCATGACCGACGACCTTGAGGTTCTCGACGCGCTGAAGTTTTCGCTTCTCAACGCGGCGTTCAGCGGGCGGCTTTAAGGCACCCGCGCCCATGCTGTCTCGGTGACGATTACGTGATCGAGGAAGCGCAGGCCGACCGTGCCTGCTGCCTGACGGAGTCTCCCTGCCCCTCGGGTTCCTCGGCACCAGACCCCACTCGCCATATAGAGGTAGAACGCAACGTTGCGTAGCGCACTCCGATGCCATTTGTAGCACCGCGTCATCATGCGGACAACGGATATCGCAAGGTTCCGGTTCAGGCGCGAAAACGGATGCCGTTGTCGCGCATGTGGTGAGCGAGCGTAATCATCAGGCGGGCACCGCTGCCGCCGAGCGGGGTGGCCGCGGGCGATCGCGCCGCAGTTCGGGTTGAGCAGGGCGGGGTCGGCACCGATCTCCGCGAGCCAGGCGAGCGGCACCGGGGCCGTACGCCTCGTTGACCTCGAAGACGCCGAAGTTCAACCGGGCGATGCCGGACTTCTTCAGGGCCTCCCGGTGGCCGGGATCGGGGCGGTCAGCATGATGACCGGGGCGTTGGCCGCCAGGAACGCGGTGTGGACCCTGGCGATCGGGGTGAGGACGAGCTCGCGGGCCGTGTAGCTCCTTGCGGCGGATCCGTCGCTGATCTGCGAGCTGTTGCCGGCGTCGCGCAGGGCGCGGCGCCCGAGTGCAGCATCGTCTACGTCGACAACGACCCATCGTGCTCTCGCACTCCAGAACGCTGCTGACCAGCAAGCCGGAAGGTGCGTGCGGCTACCTCGATGCCGACCTGCGGGACCCGGACAAGATCCTGGCCATCGCGGCGGACACCCTGGATTCCAGCCAGCCGGCCGCGATCATGGCGATGGCGGTCCTGCAACTTCATCGGAGATGATTCCGAGGCGGGCCGCATCGTCAACCGGGTACAGCGATATCGACGCCGACCAGCAGACCGAGATGGTCCGGCGCCTGAACCAGTCGGTGGCGGAGGAGGCGACGCTGCGCGACCGGGCCGGCGTGACACGCTTGTTCGACGGGTTCGAGCTGGTCGAGCCCGGCGTGGTCAGGACCGCCGAGTGGCGGCCGGACTCCGAACTCGAAGCGGCCAGCCCCGCGGCGCTATGGGCCGGCTTCGCCCGCAAGCTCTAGGGGCCAGCTAGGGAACAGCGCCTGCGGCGAGGCGGCCCGCCTGCCAGACGGCGGTGATCAGCGGGACGCCCGGGCGGTAGGCGAGGTAGGCGTGCGACGGCGCGTCGAGCATGATCAGGTCGGCCCGGGCCCCCACGCCCAGGTGACCGATATCGTCCCGGCGCAGCGCCCGGGCGCCGCCCGCGGTGGCGGCCCAGACCGCCTCCTCCGTCGTCATCCGCATTTCCCGCACCGCGAGCGCGATGCAGAACGGCATGCTGGAGGTGAACGAGGACCCCGGGTTGCAGTCCGTGGCCAGGGCCACGGTGACGCCCGCGCCGAGCAGCCGGCGGGCGTCCGGGAACGGCTGGCGGCAGCCGAATTCCGCCCCCGGCAGCAACGTCGCCACGACCGGCGTGCTGGCCAGCGCGTCGGTGTCGGCATCGGTCAGGAACGTGCAGTGGTCGGCCGACGCGGCCCCCGCCCGCGCCGCGACCTGGACGCCGGGACCCGGCCCGAGCTGGTTGGCGTGCACCCGGGCGGCCAGGCCGGCGGCCCGGCCCGCCGCCAGGATCGCGGTCGCCTGATCCGCGCCGAACGCGCCGTCCTCGCAGAACACGTCGATCCACCGGGCGTGCGGTGCGCAGGCCGCCAGCATCGGGCCGCGCACCAGGTCCACGTAACCGGCCGGATCGGCGGCGAACTCGGGCGGCACGACGTGGGCGCCCAGGTAGGTGACCTCCGGGGTGATCTCGGCGGCCAGCGCGAGCCCGCGCGCCTCGTCGGCGACCGTGAGCCCGTACCCCGACTTGCACTCGAACGTGGTCGTGCCCTGACCAAGCATCTCGGCCGCCAGCCGCCGCAGGTTCGCGCGCAGCACGACGTCGGGGGCCGCGCGGGTCGCCTCGACCGTGACCAGGATGCCGCCCGCGTGGTACGGGCGCCCGGCCATCCGCGCGGCGAACTCGGCGCTGCGCTCCCCCGCGAAGACCAGATGGGCGTGCGAGTCGGCGAATCCCGGGAGTACCGCCCGGCCGGCCGCGTCCACCAGCCGGTCCGCGGCCGGGGCCCGCGCCGCCGGGCCGGTCCAGGCCACCCGGCCGCCGGAGATGACCAGCGCCGCGTCAGCCAGCGCCGCGTAGGCCCCGTCGTCTCCGTCGTTGGTCACCAGCTCACCGATACCGGTGATCAGCGTGCTCTCGGCGTCTGTCACGGGTCAAGTTTCCCCCATCGGGGGCAACCGATCACGAGGGCGTGGAGTGTAGTGGACATGAGACCAGGCGCCGGCCGGTACACCCCGGACGATACGGCAGATGATCCGGCGTCATCGGCCGGAGCTGGCTTCGCCGAGGCGTACCGGGTGCACCGTCCCGGACTGGTCAAGCTGGCCGCGTTTGTCGTCGGTGACCAGGCCACGGGGGAAGACGTCGTCCAGGACGTCTTCACCCGGCTGCACAAGCGCTGGGACACGCTCGCCGATCCGGGTGACCCGCTCCCTTACCTGCGGACGGCGGTGGTCAACGGCTGCCGCTCGGCGATCAAGCGGCGCAGCCGGGCCCAGCGGCACGCCGGCCAGGACTCACCGAGCCCGCCGCTGTCCACCGAGGAGTCGGTGCTGCTGTCCGAGGACCGGCAGCAGGTGCTGGCCGCGCTGGCCGGGCTCACCCGCCGGCGGCGGGAGGTGCTGGTGCTCCGGTTCTACCTCGGGCTGTCGGAGGCGGAGATAGCCGCCACGCTCGGCATCAGCGCCGGGACCGTCAAGTCCACCGCGGCCCGCGGGCTCGCCGCCCTCGCTCGCGCCCTCAGGGAGACCCGATGATATCGCAGGAAGAGATGACCAGGACCGCGGACCGGCTGACCGACGCGCTCACCGCCGCCGCCGCGATCATGCCCCCGCCAGGGGCCCGCGCGCTCAGCAGCCCGATACGCGGCCGGCACGCGCGGCCGGCTTCGAGACCGGTCCGGCACCGGATGGGCCGCCTGCGCGCCTGGCTGGTTCCCGTCGCCGCCGCGGCCAGCGTCACCGCGATCATCCTGACCGCCGTGGCCATCGCCGGTCATCCGGGGACGGTCGCGACTCCGGGGACGGGCCCGGCACCGGGGACAGGCCCGGCACCGGGGACAGGCCCGGCACCGGGGACAGGCCCGGCTTCGGCCCAGGCCAGCGCCGGGTCCGGTATCACCTCCCTAGCCGGGGTGCCGTCAGATCCGGGGACGCGGACGCCGCCGCCGGCGTTCTACGTGACCATCGTGAGCCGGGGGCTCAGTCCAGACGGTAGCGACCTGCTGACCGCGCAGGTCCACCGGACGAGCGACGGCCAGGTCACCGGGACCGTGCCCGCGCTGCCCGCTGGCTGGACCCTGAACTGGAGCATCTCGGCCACCGCTGATGACCGCACCTTCATCGTCGCGGCCTCGACGCTCACGGTGTGCTCATCTTCGACTCCGACTCCGACCCAGACGCGCTTCTACCGGTTCAACGTGACGAGTACCGGGCAGGTCACCGGCCTGCGGGCGGTGGGCCAACCCGTCACCGGCGAGGCGGTCAGCGAGTTCGCCGCGTCACCGGATGGCACCGAGGTCGCGTACGCGGAACAGGGTTGCGCCGAGCCGGCCTCGGCGGCCATGTACATGGGCGTCATCCACGTCATGAACCTGACCAGCGGTGCCGTCCGCAGCTGGCACAACACCGTGTCCGCCGCCACCCCGGCCCGGGTCACGACCCAGATCGGGGCGATGTCCTGGACGGCCAACGGCCGCACCCTGGTCGCCGACTATCTGTGGCAACCGGTGGAAGGATCTGCCGACCTGTCTGTCCTTGGCCTGGACACGACCAGCTCGGGCGGTTCACTGCAAGCTCACAGCCACCTGCTGTTCAGCCAGGGGGACCGCTGCACCGTCTGCTTGTTCACCGCGCTCATCGGCTCCGACGGGTCCACCCTGACCGCAGTAGCACTGAGTCCTGTGCCGCCGTCCCAGAGCCACGGCTCCCAGGCGCCCTTGTACCGCGAGTCGGTGCTGCAGCTCTCCCTGGTCACCGGGCAGCCCAGCGGCATCTTGTACAGCTCGGCCCCCTTTGCCGGCGGATACACAGGACTTGTACCGGTACTTTCCGGCGACGAGCAGGCGCAGCAGTGGTTCCTCGTGGAGGATCCAGACCAGTTCGGCTGGGTCTCCGGCGGCAAGCTGGTCACGCTCCCAAAGGTCCCGGCGGGACTGATGGCGATTAACTGGTGACCTCGACGCGGGCAAACCCGACATATCGGGCGGCCCGCACCGGGTGATTCATGGATTGTGGATCGCTACTACCCCTATGGGGGAAGTTTCGATCCACGATCCCGGGTCGGGCGGATCAGGCGACGGCGGGTATGGGGTTGAGGGTGCCGGTGGTGACCAGGGTGACGAGGGGTTCTAGGTCGGCGGGGAGGGTGCCGTCGCCGTGGGTGAACGGGATGAGCTCGCGAATCATCCGGTAGGCGCGGCCGGTGCCCAGGCCGAGCTGGTCTGGGCCGAGCTGGTCTGGGCCGAGCTGGTCTGGGCCGAGCCGGTCTGGGCCGAGCTGGTCTGGGCCGAGCCGGTCTGGGCCGAGCCGGCCGAGGGCGGCCCCGGGGACGCCGGGCCGGGCCCGCAGGTCGATGGCCTGGGCCGCGACGACGAACTCGATCGCCGCCACCCGGGCGCACAGCCGGACCATGTCGGCCAGGCGGCGCGCCGACAGCGGCGCCATCGTGGCCCGGTCCTCGATGCCCTCACCCTTGACCGAGCTGGCCAGCTCGTAGGAGACCGGATGGGCCAGCGTGCGGGCCTCCACGGTGATGGCCTGGCCGGCCACGGCCAGCTCGGACAGGGCGTCGTCGGGCGAGCCCGCGACCGCCGCCAGGCCGGCCGGCAGCCCGGAGTAAGGCGCCTGCAGGAGCTTGACCGCCCGTTCGTTCGCGCTCGTCACCACCGGGGCGAGCGCGATCCTGGCGAAGTCGAGCGCGGCGGCGAGCGGGCCGATGTCGAAGTTCCCGACCGAGACGATCCGCCGCTCGGCTACCACCACGACCGGGTTGGACTGCGAGGAGTTGAGCTCAAGCTCCAGGATCATCCGCGCATAGGCCAGCGCGTCCCTGGCCGCGCCGTGGATGTGCGGGATGCACCGGAAGGTCAGCGGGTCCTGCAGGAACCTGGCCGCGCCGGGCTGCCACAGGTAGCTGCCTGCCAGCAGCGCCCGCAGCTGGCCCAGGGTGGCCGCCAGGCCGGGAAACGGCCTGGTCTGCTCGATGATGGGGTGCAGGCAGGTCAGGTTGGCGCCGAAGGCCTCCAGGTCCAGGGCGGCCGCGACGTCGAAGACCGACATCAGGACGTCCGCGTCGGCGGTGGCGATACAGGCCCACGCGGTGGTGAAGGCGTTGCTGCTGACCAGGGCAAGGCCCTCGTTCTCGGCCAGCTCGAAGCCGCTGCGGGTGATAAGTCCGTGGGCGAGGTCGGCCATCGGGCCCAGGTCGCCCTGGCCGATCGAGCCCAGCGTGCGGACGGGCGGTGCGAACCCCTCGTTCAGCAGTGTGATGATCATCTCACCCAGCTCGGGGCGGACGCCGGTCACGCCCTTGGCGTAGCTGTTGGCCAGGCAGAGCATGGCGCCGCGGACCACGTCAGGCGGGGCCGCGTCGCCCTGCGCGATCCGGTGGTTCAGCACCAGGCGGTGGTTGAAGCGCTGCCGCTGCGCCGGGTCGAGGGCAAACGCCTTGCGCTCGCCGACCCCGGTGGTCAGGCCGTAAACCGGCTCGCGGGTGCTGAGTACCTCTTCCACCACCGCGCGCGATTGCCGCATGGCGGTTCTCGCCTCGGGGGTCAGCGCGACCGGCTCACCATGCCGCGCCGCGGCCATGACCTGCGTAACAGTCAGGTCACTTCCATTCAGCCGTATCGTCATTGATTGCTCACCCCTCTATAACTGAGCTAGGCTGTGCCGCCCGAGGGCGTTCTGCGTGAGGCGGCCCAACATCCCTGAGGTGGCCCATCACCAAGGAGGCCAGCGATGGCATTGTTTCTTCTGAGGCGCCTCGGGTTGATGATCCTCACGCTGTGGATTATCAGCCTGATCGTATTCTTCGCCGGACAGATCCTCCCAGGTGATCCGGGTCGTGCCATCCTCGGGCCGTTCGCGGCCAAAAGCGCGGTACAGACCCTCGATGCTCAGCTCGGGGTTAACCGGCCGTTGCTTACCCGTTACGTAAGCTGGATTGGCGGGCTGCTGCACGGCAATATGGGCACCTCTTATGCCTACCGGACCGCGGTCGAGCCTTTCGTCCGGGCCGCGCTCATTAATTCGGTCAAGCTGGCCGTGCTCGCGTTCGTGATCGTGGTGCCGCTCAGCATCATCGGCGGCGTCATCGCCGCGCTTTACGCGGGCCGCGCCGTAGACCGGATCATTTCCGTGACCGGGCTTTCGCTGGCCACCGTGCCCGAGTTCGTGTCCGGGATCGTGCTGATCGTCATTTTCGGGGTGACGCTGAAGGTACTTCCCGTGACCGCGTCGGCAGGAGCGGGCGCCGGGGACCTCACCCAGTTTCGGCATCTGATTTTGCCGGCTATACCGCTCGTTTTTGTCCTGTTCGGCTACATTGCCCGTATGGCCAGGGCGGGGACCATCGAGGCA
>JBEKKH010000049.1:0-21799 GCA_050010815.1 Streptosporangiaceae bacterium
ACCTTGTTCCTCGCCGCGCCGGTCGCCAATAAGGGCAGCCTGACCCAGTACGCAGGCCGGATCCTGCGCTCGCATGAGAACAAGACCACGGCCGAAGTCCACGACTACCTCGATGAGCGGACCGGCGTCCTCGCCGCCATGCTCGCCAAACGCGCGCCTGGCTACGCCAGCCTCGGCTTCTCCGACCCGCGCAGGCTCGCACTCACTCCAAGCACCAGCCTCGACAGCTAACCGGTCCCGCAAGCCAGACATGATATCACCCAGATGCGATATCATGTCTGCGTGATGTTACCCCTGCGGGGGAGGTAGCTGACGTGGCCTACGTCCTGGTCATGACACCGGAGGTCCGGGTATGGCTGCATGACTTGCGCAAGCGTGACCGGGCCAGCGCGATCCAGGTCGGCCAGGCCATCGGCATGCTGCTCGAAGCCGGGCCGGAGCTGGGCCGCCCGCTCGCCGACCGCGTCCGCCACTCCCGGCTGAGCAACCTGAAGGAACTGCGGCCAGGCTCCGCCGGGCGCAGCGAGATCCGCATCGGCGCATATCTTCGATCCCCGGCGGAACACGGTCCTGCTGGTAGCCGGAGACAAAGCGGGTAAATG
Organism: Streptosporangiaceae bacterium; assembly: GCA_050010815.1. Taxonomy (GTDB): domain Bacteria; phylum Actinomycetota; class Actinomycetes; order Streptosporangiales; family Streptosporangiaceae; genus Palsa-504. The sequence continues at coordinate 603 of JBEKKH010000049.1, forward strand.
GGAGGCCTGGTACCGCCAGGCGATCCCGCTGGCCGAGCAGCGTTACGAGGACTACCTGAAACAAGAGGACATCCGATGAGCAGCAGCGAATTCGACCACTACACCCGGGATGAGTTCCTCGCCGAGTTCTATCCCGACCCTGCCGACAAGGCCGCCATCGCCGCGGGGATGGAGCAGTTGCGCGCTGAGCAGCGCGCCTTCCGGCTCGCCGAGATGCGCCGCCGCCTCGGCATCACCCAGGTCCAGGTCGCTGCCCGGATGGGCATCACCCAGGGCCGCGTGTCCGCCATCGAGCACGCCAAGCCAGGCGCCACCGAACTGCGCACCCTGGCCGCCTACGTCGAAGCCCTCGGCGGCCGCCTGGAGATCATCGCCGACTTCGGCGACCAGCGGCTCGCCTTCACCGAACCCGGCACCGAAGCAGCCTGACCCGATATAAGCACCCGTGACCTACCAAGAACTCGCGACATCCGTGGAACGAGCTAATTTCTTCAGGAACATGCCAGGTGGCTGGATAAATAGCGAACTCATTGCGGAATAACCAAGTGCGTCTCATGGGGTTCAACTCGGCGGCAAGGTCATCCGGCCCGGTTTGCGAGGCTCCGGCTGCAGTGAGGGAACTGCCGGGCAGCAGCGGGAGGCAGTCGCCGTGCTTCCCTGATGATCAAGCGTAGTGAGGCGGCTGCCGCAGCCCGGGCCGGGTCGCGGCTCCATTCCGGCTGACGGCCCGCGCTGTTTCCGCAGTTCATACGCCTGGACCGGTCGCGCGGGGCCGGTGCTGCCGCCTCTTTTCGCCTGCAAAAATGCGGGCCCGGCGGGCCCTTGTCGTGTTAGCTTGGACTGGTGATAGATCCCCCGTTTGGGGATGTACCACCACGATCGGGGACCAAGTCCCCCTTGGACACTTGCTTCAGCCCATATCCGTGGATGAGCCGCCGGGCCGACTCACGTCCCCGGTCTATCCGGCACAGTGCAGCACAGAGGGCGGAACCCTCGGTATGGTCAGTATCGCCACCAGCCGCCCCGTCCGGCCATAGTCCTGCCAGCGTGAAGTTGGCCGACGGCAAGCCCTGCAACTCATCGACGGTTACGACCCGGTCCCGATTGGCGGGAAGCGACATTCCCGCTCGTGTCCTCGGCTCATGGGCCAGGCGGCGTACGGCGAGTAAACCTCGGGGATGAACAACCCAGTGGTGGTGAGGAGTTCGCATGACCGCACGCACCGAAGATATGGTTTCGATCCCGCGAGCGGAGCTGGACGCGCTCCGGGCTGAGAACCGGCGCTTGCGGCGTGAAGCCGGGGATGCTGAGGCGCTGAGGCGCATCCGGTCCGACTCCGGGGAAGGCCGTACCTTTACCCGCGAGGAACTGGCGGAGGCGTGGGAATTAGTGAGTGACCGGGTTCTTCGCTTCCCGGACAGGACCTGGGACGAGCTCGAAGGACTGCCGCAACCACTTCGAAACGCTCAGGATTCAAACAGCTCGCGGTCCGCCAGCATCCCGACGGGCAGACCCGCCATGAGCCGGTCTCGCGCGAACTCGCCGAGAAACCGTGCCTCGACAGCACCCAGCTCCATAGTCTTTACCAGCTTGCCGCACGGTGCGACGACGTCTACGGCGCCGATCCCCATGACATCGAATGGGCATTCCAGGCGCACACTCTTCATCTCCTGCAGCGGCGGCCGATCACTAGGTCCCTCATTTGGCGGGAGTTACATACACATCACCGCTCCCCCGCCATGGCGACACGGCAACCGGATGACGATCTCCGACCCAGCCATGGTCGTGCTCCGCGGCATAAGCGGACGCTAACCGTTGAGGATCTGTTCCCTCAGGATGTCTGCGTGCCCGCCGTGCTGGGCGAGTTCGTGCATTACGTGGAGGTACACCCAGCGCAGCGGGAGCGGGCCGCGCCAGTAGCCGTAGACCCTGTCGTCCAGCCCCAGGGATGACGCCGCGCGCCGTGATGACTCGCATGCCTCGCGGTGTGCTTGCTGGACGCTGGCGATGGTGTCGTCGTCATGGAGGATGAACGACTCGCCCGAGGTCGCGGGAATACCGATCTCCGCGCGTGACCGGCATGTGACAGCTTCGTCAAACCAGACCTTCTCAAGGAAGGTCGCGTGCTTCACCAGGCCTAGCAATGTGGTCCGAGAAGGCACCAGCGACTGGCGCGCCTGCTCCTCCGTCAGCCCGTCCAGGCAGCGATTGAGTTGACCGCGGTGGTGGTCGAGGAATGCCTCGAACTGGCCACGGGCTGGCTGATTGATGACATCCTCAGCGAACGTCGCTGGAAGGGAAGGCATAGCTGGGAGGGAGGGCATAAGCGAAGCATTTCAAGAGCGCCGCGCACGAGCAAACTACCGCTCATCGGCTACTTGAGCGGAAGTGCCTGCGCGTCACCCGCCAAGACAACCAGTTCTGCACGCGACTGCCTGCCGCTCGGCAAAGGCCGAAGGACTTCTACGCGGGCTCGCCACATATAAACAGCCGATGCCGGCCCGGCCCAGGTCCCCAGCCAGCCTCCGCGCGAAATCCCTGGCCGTGCCGCGGTGGGAGAGGCGTGTCGCAGTTGGCCAATGATGATCGTGCCGAGGCCGTAAGCTCGACGGCGGGGATCGCAGACGGAGGAGCCGATCTATGGCCGACGTGTTCCCAGACCTGATCCGCGCGATCGCGCGGGACCAAGGCGACCGGATCGCGCTGGTGGTCGACGGGACCGACCGCCTCACCTACCGGGAACTGGACGAACGGGCGGCTACGGTGGCGGCCGGGCTGCGGGCCCGCGGCGTGCGGCACGGTGACCTCGTCGCGCTGCTGTTTCCCAACGTGGCCTGGCTGGACTACGCCTGCGCGCTGCTCGGCGTGCTGACCGCGGGTGCCGCCGCGGTGGTGCTGGCTGACGGTATCACCGCCGACGAACTGCGCCACATCGCCGGGCACTGCGAGCTGCGGGCCGTGCTCACGGGCCGGCCGCGGCAGCTACCGGTCGTCGCGGACTGGCAGGACGAACTTGCGGCCGTCGAGGCCACGGGAACCACTTCGCCTTCCGTCGAGGTGGCCGCGGAGGTGCGCCCGGGCGACCTGGCCATGGTGCTGTACACCTCCGGCACGACCGGGCGGCCGAAGGGCGTGCCGCTCACCCATGCGCACCTGGCCACGCCGGCGCTGCAGAGCCCGCCGAAGGCCGATCCCGGCATGGCCGAGCGGGTGGTCGCACCGTTCCCGATCGCCACCGCGGCTGGCCAGATGTATTTCAGCCGGGAACTCGGCTGCGCCAACACCCTTTACCTGGTGCCGGAGTTCGAAGCCAGCCGGTTCTGCGCGCTCGTCGAGCGGGAGCGCATCGAGCGGGTCAACCTGGCGCCGGCCATGGGACACTGGCTGGTCCGGTCCGGCCAGCACGAGAAGACCACGCTGACCACGCCGTGGTCGGTGACATTCGGCAGCGCGCCGCTGCCGGTCACCGTGCTCGGCGAGATACGGACGCTATTTCCCAACGCGCGCCTGGAGAACCTGTACAGCTCGACCGAGCTGATCCCGGGCGTTATGACGACCGTAGTCGATCCGGCCCGCCCGAACTCCGTGGGTAAGCCGTACGACGTCTTCGAGCTGCGGATCACCGACGACGCCGGCGCCCCCCTGCCTGCCTATGCCCACGGCGAGGTACGGATGCGGATCCCTGGCATCGCCGGGCGGCGTTACCTCGGCGACGACGCGGCCAGTGCGCGCACGTTCGACGGCGACTGGGTCCGCACCGGCGATCTCGGCTACACCGACGGCGATGGGTACCTTTACCTGGAGGGCCGGGTGTCCGATGTGCTCAACCCGGGCGGGCGCAAGGTCGCGCCGTCCGAGGTGGAGGCGGTGCTGGACACCCATCCCGCGGTGGCTGAGTGCGCGGTGTTCGGAATGCGCCACGCGGTGCTGGACGAGCTCGTGGCGGCCGCGGTGGTGGCTCAGGCGCCGGTGACCGCGGGCGAGCTGAAGCGGTTCGCCCGCGAGCGGCTCAGCGACTACAAGGTGCCGGCCGTGATCGGGTTCGTGGCGTCGCTGCCGCGCACGGAAATCGGCAAGGTGCGCCGGCCTCAGCTCGAGAAGCTGCTGCTTGAGCCGGATGCGGCCGCCCCGGGCCCGCACGGTGTCACTGAGCACGGTGTCACTGAGCACGGTGTCACTGAGCACGGTGTCACTGAGCACGGTGTCACTGAGCAGCGCCTGGCCTCGCTGTGGCGGTCCTTGCTTGACCTGGACTCCGAGCCAGCCGGGCCGGACAATTTCTTCGCCCTCGGCGGCCATTCCCTGGTCACCGCCCAGCTGGCCGTCGACATCGAGGCCACCTTCGGGGTTAAGCCGGCGATGCTTGACCTGTTCGATTCCTCGACGCTGGCCGAGCAGGCCGCCTACCTGGACGCGCTGGTGGCCGGGCCGGTCGCCCGCACGGCGGACGGGCCGGAGCTGGAACGGCTGACCGACGACACGATAGCGCCGTGGTCCTATCTGCAGGAGTACATGTGGGCGGCCAAGCAGCGCTGCCCCAACCCCGGCTGGAACGTCCTGCTCAGCCTCGGTCTTCGCGGGCCCCTGGATGTGGCCGCCGTGCGGGACGCGATCGCGTTCCTGGTGCGGCGGCACGAGATCCTGCGCACCCGGCTCGACGAGACCGGCCAGCAGGTAGGGGAGCCGACGCCGATCGAGCTGCCGGTGACGGCGCTGTCCGCGGCCGATCCCCGGGACGAGCTGGCCGAGCTAGCCCGGGCCCAGCACCGCATCTGTCTCGACCTGCGGCACGGGCCCGCAGTGATACCGCGACTCGTGCGGGTCGGCACCGACGAGCACGTCCTGCTGCTGACGATGGACCACGCGAGCTGTGACGGCTGGTCGGCCGGCATCGTGCTGCGCGAGTTCGCCGCGGCCTACGATGCGCTGACGGCCGGCGACGTCCCCCGCCTGCCGCCACTGCCAGTGCGCTACCGGGACTTCGCTGCGTACCAGCGCAGGCTGGTCGCGGCCGGCGCGTTCGAGGCGCAGCTCGGCTACTGGCAGCGCCGGCTCGCCGGGTGGACCGCCGAACCGGTGCTGCCGCGTCGCCCGGACGCGCCGGCATCGCCTGGCTACCGCAGCGGCCTGCGCGAGGTCGACATCGAACCGAGGCTGGCCGGCGCGGTGCGGAACCTGGCCGCCTCGGACGGCAGCACCGTATTCGCGGTCCTGCTCGGCGTGCTGATGGCGTCGATCGCCGAGGTGTCCGGCCGGACGGACATCGTGGTGGCCACGCTGTCGGCCGGGCGTTCTCACCCGGACCTGGCTGGCGTGGTCGGAATGTTCGCCAATCCGCTGCTGCTGCGCGCGGACGTCGCGGCGGCCGCCACCCACCGCGAGCTGTTCGATATTGTCCGAACGGCGCTGGCATCCGCGCACGACCACGGCAGCGTGCCGTTCCCGGTGGTGGCCGGGCGGGCCAGGCCGGGCGCGGACCGGCCCGAGGTGTGGTTCAACATGGCGCCGCCGATGACGTTTCCGCAGGCCAGGAACGTGGCCATCGAGCCGGCCGAGCTGCCGCGCAACTACGTCATCGAGGTGCCCGCGGCCGGTTGGCGCGGAGAGAACCTGCTGGTCAACGGCATCGACACCGGCACGTCGATACAGCTTGAGTTCGACTACAACATCGCTCTGGTGCAGGGCGAGACGATCGACCGGCTGTGCGCCAGTTACCTGGGCCTGCTGCGCGCGGTCACCACCTGACGGGTGAGCCAGGCCGCCGGGTCGCCCGCGGCGGCGATGGCGCGCAGCGCGCCTGCCCGCCGGGCCCGTTCGGCCCGCGGCATGGTCAGGGCCGCGTGCAGGGCGTCGGCGTGGGCGACAGGATCGCCCGGGCGGACGCCTACCGCGTACGGCCGCAGCAGCTCATGGGCGCCGGCCTGGGTGGAGAGCACGAGCGCCCCATCGTTCGGATTAATCAGCGGGCCCTCCAGCGCCACCAGGTTCATGCCGTCAGCCCACGGCACGATGTCCAGCACGTCGTAGGTCAGGTAGCCGGCCACGGCCCGGGGGAAATCGCGGGCGAACACCAGCTCGACCGGCTGCCATCCACCGGTGCCATGGCGGGCGTTGACCTCAGCGGCGAGCTGCATGTCACGCTCGCGCTCGGCGGCGAACCGCGGGATGCTCTGCCTGGCCGGCACGAGCTGCGCGACATAGACCACGTGGCCCGCCACGCCGGGCCGGCGCAGCAGCAGGTCGTAGGCGCGCATGGCGTCGGGGAACGCCTTTACCGGGTCGACCCGCTCGGTGCGGTAGATCACCGCCCGATGGCCGGCCCGGCGGCGCAGGGCGGCGGCCAGCGCGCGGGTCCCGGCGCGGCCTGCGGTGGCCGTCACGTGGCCGGGAGCGGCCGGGATCGGGAAGCTCGCCACCTGGACCACGCGGCCGTCCGGCAGCGGGACCAGGCCGGTGTCCTCGTCGGCAGGCAGACCGAGGTACCGCTGGCAGCAGGCCAGGAAACGCCGCCCGTAGACCGGGAGCTGGAAGCCGATCACGTCGTTGCCGAGCAGCCCGCGCAGCAGTTCGGCGCCGATGTCGCCGGGTAGCCGCGCCCAGTCGTCCGGTTCCGGGAACGGCGCGTGCAGGAAGTGCTGGAACAGCACCCGGTTCCGCGCGGCCGGCGGCAGCATGTGCCGGGCCAGACCGGGCGCCAGATAGAACTGGTAGTCCTGCCACAGCACGTGCACCGGGCCCGAGACCGCCTGGACCTCCTCGGCCAGCGCCCGCGCCATCGTCTCGTTGACCAGCCGGTAGCCAGACCGGTAAGCCGCGGTCTCGGCGGCCCCGAACTCATCGCGCCAGCGACCGTGGTGCAGCAGCCACAGCAGGTCATTGGCGACCACGTCGTAGAACGCGCGGTAGGCGCTCTCGGGCGAGGCCACCAGCCGGAGGAGGAACCGCCGGCTCCCGGCGTGAAAGTCCGCCGCGCCGCGCCGCGCCAAGGCCCGCTGCGCCGGTCCGCGGGCCGAACTCAGAAACAGCTTGTCCGGGAAAACGTTGCAGGTCAGTGCGGTGGCCAGGCCGCCGTCGTCGAGCGCACCGCGGCAGGTCTCGCCGTCGCCTGGCTCGAAGAAGCTGCGGTCGTTGACGATGATCAGCCGCATGGGCCCCCCAGTCGCCGGATAGATCACAGCTGGCCGAGCCGGTGCCCGATCAGCGCCGAGTAGTCCTCCTCGGCCAGGCCGGCCGCGACGGCGTCCTCGGCCAGCCTCAGCGCGGCCGTCGCCAGTGTCATCGGCGTGCCGGCGTCCTGGCCGGCCTGCCGGACGAGGCGCATGTCCTTGGCGAACAGGCCGAGCCGGGAATCGGCCGGATAGCGGCCGGCCTCGACCAGCGCCTGCTTGCGCTGGACCAGCGGACCGATCCGGGACCGCTGCAGCTCGGCGAGCAGCAGGGCCCGGTCCAGGCCCAGCCCGTCGCCGAGCGCGAGCGCCTCGGCCAGCAGCGCCATCATCGGCGCGTTCGCCGCGTTGAGCACGTGTTTCAGCGCCGTCCCGTGCGGCACCGGGCCGACGTGCACCGGTTCCCCGAGATAGGCGAGCACCGGCGACCAGCGCGCGAAGACGGCGTCGTCCGCGCCGACCAGCAGCCGCAGCTCGGCTCGCTCGGCCTGCGGCACGCTGCCCAGGACCGGCGCGTCGAGCAGGTCGCAGCCGGCCGGCAGCCGGCCGGCCAGGTCGGCCAGGTGGTGGCAGCCAACGGTTCCGGCCTGCGCGAGGGCCCGCGGCGCCCCGGTTGCGATCCCGTCGGGCCCGGACACCACCGCGAACAGCGCCTCGGGCGAGGCGAGCATGGTAATGACCAGGTCGGCGCGCGCGGCGGCCTCGGCGGGGGTCGGGGCCACCTCGGCCCCGCGGCCGGCCGCCCGCGCAACGGCAGCCGGGCTGCGGTTCCAGACGATCGTGCGCAGGCCCGCGGCCAGCAGGCGGTACGCCATCGGCAGGCCCATCAGGCCGAGCCCGCACACCGCCACCGAGGGCTCAGGGCGGGACCCGCTGCGGTCAGCAGTACTGGGCACAATGCTCCTCGAACCTGGCCACCTCGGCCGGGTCATGGCCGGTCCCGAACAGTTCGGCCAGGGACGGCAGGGCGCCCTCTGGCCGCGGGGCGATGCGGTGGACCACCGGGTCGGCGGCGCACTGGTACACCGCTACCCGGTCACCGTCCCGGTACAGCCCGCACCGGATGGTGGAGCGGCGGCTGAAGTACTTGCCATCGTGGCGGCTGTGCGGGCTGGAGGTATAGGCGTTAGTGACCGAGGCGGGCCCGGCCGGGGCGTAGGTCAGGTGCCAGATATCAGGCGGCAGCACCAAGAGGGATCCGGCGGTGCAGTGTGTCAGCTCGACCGGCTGGCCGTGACCCGGCATCCGGGACAGCATCACGATCTCACCGCGCTCCACCTCGAACACCTCCCACTGGCCGGGCGGATTCCAGTGGCCCGTGGACCGGTCCAGCTCGGCGGACGGGAGGTCAGCGCCGGGATAGCGGACCCGGTCTACCCGCCAGCAGCCGCCGAACCGCGGCGAGCCGACCGGGGCCACGATGTCCCGGCGCGCCTGGTACAAGACCAGGTCCCGGTCGACCAGGTAGTCCCTGATCGCCCGTTCGCGGTAGAAACAGGCGCGGAACTGCGGTGCGGCCCGGTCGCTGCCGGCCAGCACGCCGCGCAGTGTCTGCCGGACAATGTCGCCGGCACCGGTCTGCGGCATGGTCTCTCCTATCTGATCGTGTCATCCGCCACCGAGAAACCCCCCTTGCCGTCTGCGAGCAGTTCGTCGAGCTGCCGGATGCCGAGCAGCAGCAGGCCGGCGGACAGCAGCACGCAGGCGTCCCAGCCGCGCACCGCACCGAACGCGCGGTACTTGCGGTCCGACAGGCGGCAGGCCGACTCGGCCAGGCAGTGGAAAGCGTGCGCGAACCGCAGCCTGATCCGCCAGTTCGGATCCACCCGGTCCAAGGTCCGGAAATATGGCAGCTGACCCAAGATGCCGATGAATCGTTCCGCGGCGGTGAGATAGCTCTCCCGGTCGTCGGCGAAGGACACGGTGTACTCGTCGGCGTGCGGGCCGGATCGGATCACCCGATCGATCACGAGGCCACGGGTGATCGCCCGCTCGAAGCTGGTCAGGCTGAACAGTGATTTGGCGACGTCATAGACCGGATCCCACGGCACGAGGACGCCCCGGGGATCAAGCACGGTGAAGTCCGGATCCGGGGCGCCTCTTCGCATCAGCAGGTTGCCCAGGTTCAGGTCCCCGTGCACCGGGAACGCGAGCCGTCCCGGCTGCAGCGCGGCCAGCAGAGTGCTGTCGGCACCGACCTCGGCCAGCAGCCGGGACAGCGACCGGCAGCGTCGCCCGTTCACCACGACCGGCCCGGCGGCGAGCAGCCGGGCCGGGAGGTGGCGGCGCAGCATCGGCAGCCTGCGCCGCACCCGGTCCAGGTGCATGACGGCGAAATGGCCGGGCGGCGCGGGCCAGGACCGCCGGGCGTAACCGGCCTCCGTGAGCACCCTTAGCGTCGCGCCGACATCGCCGAGGAAACCGTCGACGTCCGGCCGCGGCCCGTCCAGCCGGCGCGTGATGGCCTGCCCATCGTGGTGCGGCATCGCGTACGCGGCCCAGCCCGGTCCGCGCCAGCAGCCGACCACGGACGTGTAGTACGGGATGAGTCCCGGCAGTTCCCGGTGCACGGCCTCGATCTGGCGCGGCTTGCGAACAAACGTCTCGAGGTCATGCCCGTCCACGAGGCCGTCGCGTTCGGCGAGTGCCTTCACCACGAGGCGGACGCCCGACCCGGTGCGCGCCCGCCAGACGGTGGCCGAGCTGCCGCCGGCCGAGTCCACGACGGCGTCCGTAAGGTCAAGCGCCGCGACCACCGGCGCCGGGATGTCCGCGGTCGTCCGCGCCGGGACCGGCGCGGACGCGGATCCCGCCTTATCGAGCCACACGACTCCACGCTATCCCGGCCGGTCCCCAAGGTCGCCCCGCGGAGAGGCTTACATACAGATTCCGCAAGCAATGCAAGATTTTGGTTAATTTCTTTCCTTTTTTACTCTAACTCTTTCGTAACATAATTGTATTCTTCCTAAAATGTGTCGCTTACTGTAGCGTCCTGTTTGACTCACTTACGTCGGCCGACGCCAGCACTGGCAAATTTTTCTCAGTACTGCCGGACCTGACCGTGGCAGCCTCCCGGCTCGTCGTACCTGCGGAAACTGACGCGGAGCCGTCGCGCGAACCCGCCCGCTGCCTGCGACGCCCGGTAGAGAAAGGCACAGCCACCGATGCTCCTCCACCACAGGTCAAGAACCGGCCATCCATCGGCGACAAGACGCCGCCAGCTGATCGTTGGCGTGGCAGCAACTACCCTGGCCGCCTTGCTGCCGCTGGTCGGGGCCGCGGTTCCGGCATACGCCCAAGCGGGGACGCCGCCGTACTGGTCGCAATCCCCGTTCGCGGTGCCCAGCGGCGTCGGCGCGAGTGTCCCGTTCACCGAGTACGAGGCCGTCAACGCGAGCAACGACGGCACCGTCATCGGCCCCGACTTCACCCAGGGCGATCTCGCCACCGAGGCGGTGGACCGCCGGGCGGTGCAGCTTACCGCCCAGGGCCAGTACGTTCAGTTCACCCTCACCAGCGCGGCCAACGCGTTCGACCTGCACTATGCCGTCCCGCAGGGCGCGTCGGGCACGCTGTCTGTCTACGTCAACGGCACTAAGCTCAGCCAGCAGTTGTCGCTCACGTCGGCGTACAGCTACATCACGACGTCGAACATCACCGGCAGTAAGACGCACAAGCTCTACGACGACGTGCGGATGATGCTTGGCCAGACGGTCAACGCCGGCGGCACGGTGAAGTTCCAGGTGGATTCCGGCAACACCGCGACGCCCTACACGATCAACGTCGCCGACTTCTTCAACGTAGGTGCCGCCGCCACCCAGCCCGCCGGCTCGATCTCGGTGACCAGCGAGGGCGCCGACCCGACCGGCGTCAACGACTCGGCCACCGCATTCCGCAACGCGATCTCGGCGGCGAACTCGGCGGGCGAGCCGGTCTGGATCCCGCCGGGTACCTACCTGGTCGGCTCGGCGCTGCAGGTGAACTCGGCGACGATCGAGGGCGCCGGCTACTGGTACTCGCAGATCAAGACCAACGAGTTCATCGACAACACCTCGGCCGTCTCCGGTCCGGTCAACCTCAGCAATTTCGCGATCCTCGGTTCCACCGTCGGCCGTCACGACGACAGCACGGCCAACGCCATCAACGGATCGCTGGGCACCGGCTCGACCGTGAACGGGCTGTGGATCCAGGACACGAACGTCGGGTTCTGGCTGCAGTACGGCAACACCAACATCACCGTGGAGAACTCCATCGTCCTGTCGACCGACGCCGACGGCCTCAACTTCAACGGCAACGCCACGGGCGACACGGTCAAGAACAACTTCCTCCGCGATGACGGCGACGACGGTCTCGCCATCTGGTCGTACCCGGCCGCGGACTCCAACATCACGTTCAGCAACAACACGATCGTCCAGTCCACGCTGGCCAACGGCATCGCCGACTACGGCGGCTCCAACAACACCATCACCAACAACGTGATCGCCGACACCAACGCGCTGGGCAGCGGTCTGACCATCTCCAACGAGCAGTTCCTGACACCGTTCACCCCGCTGTCGGGGACGATCACGGTGACCGGCAACTATCTCATCCGGACCGGCGCGTACAACCCGAACTGGGCCCACCCGATGAGCGCGGTCCAGTTTGACTCCTACGACTCCGCGTTCACCAACGTCACCGTCAACTACAGCGGCGGCGCGGTCCTCGACAGCCCGTACAGCGCGTTCGAGTTCGTCAGCGGCAGCGGCAACGGCTACGCCGCCACCGGGGTGAACATCTCGAATGTGAAGGTCCAGAACCTGGGCACAGTAGTGATGCAGGCGGAAACCACAGGCTCGGCGAGCGTCAGCGGGGTGACCGCGAGCGGGGTCGGCGTGGCCGGCGCGTACAACGACAGCTACCCCGGGGCCGTCGCGGGCGCCTATACCTTCAACCTCGGCAGCGGTAACTCCGGCTGGAGCACGACCCCGGTGCTGACCGCCTTCCCCGAGCCGGCCCAACCCGGTTCGCTGACGGCGTCGCCGACGAGCCTGTCGTTTGGCGACGTGAGCTCCGGATCCACCGGCGCGGGCCGGTCGGTGACGGTGAGCAACCCGGGCAGCAGCGCGGCGTCGATCTCCTCGATCAGCACCACCGGCCCGTTCAGCCAGACCAGCAACTGCGGCGGTTCTATCGCCGCGGGCGGCTCCTGCACGGTCCAGATGACGTTCGCGCCCACCAGCGGCGGCGCCCAGACCGGCACGCTCTCGGTGGCCAGCAGCGCACCGGGCAGCCCGCTGACCGTCGCGCTGTCCGGAACGGGCGTGACATCCACCACGAACCTGGCACTGAACCAGCCGGTCACGGCGAGCAGCTATTACCAGACCTACACACCGCAGAACGCGGTGGACGGGAACACCAGCACCTACTGGGAGAGCTCCGACGGCGCCGCCTATCCGCAGTGGATCACGGTGGACCTCGGCTCCGTCCAGTCGATCGGGTCGATCACCCTGGACCTGCCGCCGTCGTCGGCGTGGAATACCAGAACCGAGACGCTGTCGGTGCTCGGCAGCGCCAACAATTCCACGTTCACCCAGATCGTGGCGTCGGCCGGGTACACCTTCAACCCGGCCACCGGCAACACGGTGACGATCAGCCTGCCGTCCGGAACGAGCACCCGGTACGTGCAGCTGAGCTTCACCGGTAACACCGGCTGGGGCGCCGCCCAGCTCTCGGAGTTCGAGGTCTTCCCCGGCGGGGCGACGAGCGGCAGCGCGTTGACGGCGTCGCCGTCGAGTGTGTCGTTCGGCAGCGTCACGGCGGGACAGACCAGCTCCGCGCAGACCGTGACGGTCTCCAACCCCGGCTCCAGCCCGGCATCGATCTCCCAGCTATCGGTCAGCGGCCCGTTCACCCAGACCAGCACCTGCGGGACCACCCTCGCCGCGGACGCCACCTGCACGGTCAGCGTGACATTCGCGCCGGCCGCAGCCGGGACAGCCAGCGGCACGCTGACCGTAGCCTCCACCGCGCCGGGCAGCCCGCTGTCCGTGCCGCTGTCCGGCACCGGCACCGCCGCCGGCACCAACCTGGCCCTCAACCAGCCCGCCACCGCCAGCGGAACCACCCAGAACTACGTACCCGCCAACGCCGTCGACGGGAACACCAGCACCTACTGGGAAAGCACCGACAACGCCTTCCCGCAATGGTTCCAGGTCGACCTCGGCTCCCCGGTCAGCATCAGCCGCATCGTCATGGACCTGCCGCCATCGTCCTCCTGGGGCACCCGCACCCAGACCATCACCATCGCGGGCAGCACCGACGGCACCACCTACACCACCCTGGCCGGATCAGCCGGCTACACCTTCAACTCCCCCGCCAACACCGTCACCGTCACCTTCCCCGCCGCCACCATCCGCTACCTGAAACTGACCTTCACCGCCAACACCGGCTGGCCCGCCGGCCAGCTTTCCGAACTCCAGGCCTACACCAGCTAGGCTCGTACGGTTCCGGGTAGCAGCCGGGAACACCAACTGGTACCTCATCGTGTCTAACCGTGGACCAGCGGCTGTTACGCGAGCGCGGACGCGCCGCGGCGCATAAGACGTGGTGAGACGAGCTGAGATCCCGGCGCCGATACTGGTCGCGTGGGCCGGCGTGGGCCGGCCAGGCTCCCGCCGGCCCGCCGAGGGCATGGCTCATGCTGACCGATATATCGCGGTTCCCGCGGCTCGCGGCGCTGCTGGATGAAGGGGCATTCCCGATCGACACTTTTCGCACCAATTACAAGTTGGCGAAGGAGTGTCTCGAGATGGATGCATGCCGGTTTCGGCGCCCCCATAAAATCCCGGATATATCGGGCCAAGAGACTCGCCAAACGTGCGAGGGACTTCGCGGGCGACCATGAGGAACGTCTGTAGCCGCATCCTGCGCTGTCTGAGGTGGCCATAGCTCGGTCCAGTGCCAGCGACGGATCGCCGGATATTTGCGAGGCAAACGTGCGTATACGATCGAGGAAAGTCCGCCGCGAAGATTTGCTCCCAGATAAGATGCCTACCTGGTCAGGTCGCGGTGGCTGGCGCATATGGAAGACCTTGAGAAAGGTGCCCATGTGCGACGCCTCATTGGTCTAATTGCGCTGGCCGGCGTGGCCGCTTTTGTTCCGGTCGCGGTCGGTGCCACCTCGGCCGCCGCTAGCGTGACCGTGCCCGCTCCGTCCTGCATCGCCGACGGCGGTTCGAAGGTGAGCTGCAATGAGTCATCATCTCCAGTCAGCGTGACCGTCACCTGGTATATCTACGACGAGGCATCCGATCCTCAGAACTACACCACGACCGGCGGCAGGGGAATTACCTGGGGATGCGCGGGGGCGTTGAGTGTGCACTTCAGTTACGTCAACAGCGGAGTAACCTACGTGAGCGGCACCGGCAAGTCCGTGTGCGTGAAGGGATACCCCTGATCTGATCCTATGACGCTCGGAAATAGGATTCGGCTGGTGACTGGCAGCTGTTCTATCCCCTCAGGCTGCGTGCATGTACTCGTTGATTAGGCCCGCCCATGACGGGTTTTCGGCGGATCTGCTGTATGTCGATGTTGGTCACGCTGGCTCGGGGATCGTGGCATTCGTCGTCGGGGACGTGTTACGCGATGCCTTGGTGCGGCCTGGCGGCGTCGTAGTGCGCCTGGTATTCGGCCAGGATGGTGGTCTTCCCTGTCCTGTGAGGGCCGGGGATGCCGAAGGTCTCGCCCTGGCCGGGCCGGGAACGAGATATCGCCGACCGCGGTCAGCGGGCCGTGAGGCTTGCGCAGATGCGGGATCCCGGCAGCTGGCCTGCTCGCCGCCTCCGCCCGGGGGCCGGGGCCGGCGGGGATCCCGGCTCGCTGGCCGAGGTAACGGCGGTTCGCGTGACGTGCGACTGGGACGGTGCCGCCGGGCGGTGGGGGTTGCGCGGTGGGCGGCCGCGACGCTTAGCTGCGTCGCGGCAGCCCTCCTCACCGCAGCCGGGCGGGCTGGCTGGCGCCGTTTCCCGCATGCCGGAGCCGGTAGTAGGCGAGATAAAAGTGCAGTGCTGCTCCCGCGGCCAGCAGCCATGCCCACGGGTTGCCGTGCCCTGAGCCGTACAGGAAGCCCAGCACCGCCAGCAGCACGATGCCGACGCCGACGCGCACGCTGGCGACCTGCTTGGGGTACCTTGCTCCGAGCTGGTTCCGGGATGAGAGGACGGACTGCTGGGTGTTCATGATTCCTCCGGGGTCACGTCGCCGGGAGGCCTGGTGCTGCCACCGGTCCCGGCCGGCTTGTCTTTGCGAGACAAAGCTAACTTGCTTTGCAGAGCAAAGTCAAGCTCTTTGACGCGCCGCTCCCGGGCGGCTCGCGGCGCCGGGCCGGCGACGGCACGGCTTTGACGCCGGCCTCCCGGACCGGCTAAGCTTTGCGGGACAAACACAACGGAGGAGCGATATGACCGGCCCCGGCGACGCTGCGCCCAGCGAGGATGACGGCGAGCTGGATCCCCGGGCCGCGGCGCTGCTGCTCGCGCACACCCAACGGCAGGCCCGGCGCGCGCTGGACTTCCGGTCGCCCCGGCTGTCACTGGCCGCGGCCGCGGCCGCGCTGGCCGCCTTCGGCGCGATCTGGCTGTCGGTCCGCGGGCAGCATCCCTACAAGGGTCCGACCCCGGCAGGCCTGGTCGTCTTGTACGCGATCGTGGCGCTGCGGATCGGCACGTTCCTGCACGCCCGCCGCCGGGCCATGGCCGGCGTCAGCGGAGGCTCGCCACGCCGGCAGCGCGCGGAGGCAGCCGCTGTGGCGGCGGCGCTGATTGCCGTGTACCTGGTCATGGCGGCGCTTGCGCAAGCCGGGGCCAGTGACTCGGTCGTCTACGGCGTTTATGTAGGCACGGCCACGCTGATCGTCCTGGGTACCTTCGGCGCAGCCAGTTCAGCGGCACGCGCGCACTGGCCCGGACTGGCCCTGTCGGTTGCGATCCTGCTCGTCGCCGCGGGAAGCGCGTTCGCCGGGCCCCGCGGGGTGTGGCTCAGCGACGGCGTCGGCTGCTGCGCCGTGCTGGCCGGATACGGCGCCGCCCAGGCCTGGCTGCTCCGCCGCCCCGGATCAGGCACGTGACCGCGGCCATGCTTGACCCGCTGATCCACGCCCCCGCGCGGCTGCAGATCATGGCCACGCTCGCCGCGCTGCCCGACGGTGACACGCTGTCCTTCACCCGCCTGCAGGACATGATCGGGCTCACCCCCGGCAACCTGATCACCCACCTGCGCAAGCTTGAGGATGCCGGCTACCTCACCAGCGAGAAAACCGGAAACGGCCCCGCCTCGCGCACCTCAGTAGCGCTGACCCACCAGGGCCGCGCGGCCCTCGACCTCTACACCGAAATGCTGCGCGGCATGCTCAACGGGCTTTAAGCCCACAACCGCACCGGCACCCCAAGGCAACACCGCCATCACCGGCCTGCTCGCAGCACATGACGGTCGGCCATGGCTGAGTACGCGCTCGACCTGCTGATCCACGTGCCCACCCGGCTGAAGATCACCGCGGCGCTGGCAGCGCTGCACGACGGCGAAACGCTGTCCTTCACCCACCCCCGGTCCGGGTCAGCAAGCTAGGCAACCAGGGCAGCAGACTGCAGGCGGCATGCCCACGCCAGCTTCCGGGTCTGCCCCACATCGAAGAACTCCGCCACGACCTGCCCGTGACCGCGGACCAGCGCCCCGGCCTGCTCCCGCTGCCGCGCCCGCGACGTCACCGGATCCTGCCATACACACCAGGTGGCTCGCCCGGCACCACGGCATGGTCCTCGCCTGCCCCGGCACCCCCACCGGCTCCAGCGAGTACACCGAGCCGCCCGGGGATTCCGACCCCCGGTAATGTGCCCAACACGCAGCAGAAAGACACAAAACACCTGCGGCGACTACAGCGAAGACGCCCAAATCCGGGCTTCAGATAACGGTGGGGTACTTGCACATGTGCGTCGCCACGCTCATTGCCGAAGGTAGTCCCGCACCCGCCGCCTCAGGCCCCTGCGAATGGTCGCAGGGCCCGGTTCATAGCCGACCAGCAGGCAGGCCACTGGGACTTCACTCGGACCAACTCGCTGTCAGGGCAGACCGCCCTGATCGTGGGCTACGGCTCGATCGGGCGCGGCGGCCGAAGCCCAGCTCGTACCGTTCGGTGTGACCGTGGAGCAGATCGCCAGGAAACCCCGCGATGACGTGCTAGGCCCGGACGCCGTACCCGAGGGCGCTGGCCCGGGCCGACATCGTGATCATCTTGGTGCCGCTGACCCCAGGCACCTGCGGCATAGTTGACGCGCACTTCCTGGGCCGGATGCGGGACCACGCGCCCCCGATCATCGACACCGCCGCGCCGCTGACCGAGCTGACCTCCGGGCGGCTGCGCGCCGCGTTCGACGTCACCGACTCCGGACCGCTCCCGGCCGGGCACCCGCTATGGTCGCGCCCGGCCCGCTCCTCACCCTGTACGTCGCCAGCGCCAACACCCTGTCCACCGAACGCGTCCTGGCCCAGGTCCGCGGCCAACTGGCCCGCTACGCCGACGCCACCCCCTGCGCACACCGTGGGGAAGGAGGGCTTCTAGCCCAGCACCTCGACGATGCCTCGACCGCCGTCGACCCTGACCCGGTCGCCGCTGTGCAGGCGCATGGTGGCGTTGCCGCATCCGAGCACGGCCGGGATGCCGAGCTCGCGGGCCACGATCGCGGCATGGGACAGCGGCGCGCCGACGTCGGTGACGACGGCCGCGGCGCGGGGGAAGACCAGCGTCCAGCCGATGTTGGTGACCGTGGTGACCAGGATCTCGCCGTCACCGAGCTGAGCGGCCTCCTCGGGCGTGCGCAGGACCCGCGCTACGCCCTCGACGACGCCGGCCGCGCCGGGAAAGCCGGTGATTGTGTCGCCCGTTCCGGCGAGCTGAGCGTGCTCGTCGTAGTAATCGCTGCGCCGGTTCGGGTCGGCCGCCCAGCGGACAGGATCGAACCGGCCCCGGATCAGTGCGGGATACGACGGCAGCGCCCGGAATGTGTCGTAAGCGGCCTGGCGAGCGGGCACCTTCGCGGGGGACGCCGCCTCGCCGCGGAGCAGTCCGAGGATCTCCGGCAACTCCAAGAAGAACAGGTCATCGCCGTGACCGGTGAGATCCCCGGCCCGCAGCACCCAGGTCCGCGCCACCCACACCGACCTCGCTACCTCGGATCTGGCGGCCTCGCGGTCACGGGCGATCGGCGCCCAGCGCGCGACGATCTTGCGCGCCGCGGCCGCCTTCCTGGGATCCTGGCGGGCCAGCCGCGCCCAGGCTGCGGCGCGGGCCGCGTCCTGCCTGGCCAGCACCGCCTCGGTGTCGGCGTCACGGAAGGCGGCGAGCTGACCGTCGATCCAGGCGGGATCCTCGGCCGGCCGGGGCACCGACAACTCCAGCTCCTGCGAGCTGCGGTGCCCGTACTGCCGGGCGAAGGTGTCCCGGTCGATCTCACCCCGGGCCAGCCGGGCCAGGCCGATAACCGGGCCGAGGCTGGCCAGCGGGACGTCTTCGGTCTGCTGGCTGGAGAGCAGCAGGGACGCGTCGTCCGCACCGACCAGCTTGGCCAGCTTGCGCGGGCTGGTCACAAATGTCGTGCCGGCGTGCGACGTCGCGGCCGCGAGCATGTCGCAGGCCTCCACCACCAGCGGCCGGACCTGCTCCTGCCACAGCTGCGGCAGGATCCCAGCGTCGGCGGCCTGCGCGATCTCGGCGCGGAGCCGGTCGCAGCGGCCTGGCGCGCTGGCCACGAACCCGGGCAGCCGCTTGGCGTCCGCGTTGACCTTGCGCAGCATCGCGACCGTGGCGGGCACCATCAGGCGGGTGGCCTGCCAGCGAGGAAGCCGCGCCCGGGGGATCTCTCCGACCGGAGGGAGCTTGCCCACCACCGGGCCGAACAGCGTGACGAACCGCCGCCGCGGGATCCCCACCAGCGCCTCGAGCGCCATCGCCATGCTCACGTTCGCGTAGAACCGCCCGCCGATCCGCCCGTAACCGCGGTACCCGGGCAGGCTCGGCGGGAACGTCATCCGGGTCATCAGCAGTTCCATGAGCGACCAGGTGGCAGGCGTCATGACCGCAGGGATAGCCTCGCCCAGGTTGCCGTTACTCCACAGGTAGTCCCCGGCCAGGCTGTCATTCCACTGTTCGCCGGGCCCGGCGACCGCCGTGACCGGCCGGGCCTGGACCACGGACAGCTCGCCCGCCGCGAGTGCCCACTCGATATCCATCGGCTGGTCATACAGCTGTTCGATGGCCAGGCCGACCCGCGCCAGCTCGCCCGCCCGGGCCGGGGAGAGCACCGCCGCCGACCGCAGGCCGGCCGGCGTGGCGACCGTCCTGGTGCCCGCGCTGTCGGCCACGGTCATCGTCTCCTTGCTGCCCGCTTGGTAGCTGACCAGCGTCCCCGATACCCGGTCGACGACCACGACGTCGGGGATGACCTTACCGGCCACGACGGACTCGCCGAGGCCCCAGTTCGCGCTGATCACGACCTGGTCGTGCCCGGCGCCGACCGGATCGACGGTGAACATGACGCCGGCCGCCTCCGCGAGCACGAGCTGCTGCACCACGACGGCGATGCTCACCTCGCCGGGCTCGACGCCGCGCCGGGCGCGGTAACCGATGGCCCGCGCCGACCACAGCGATGCCCAGCACCGCCGGACCGCGTCGAGCACGGCCGCCTCGCCGCGGATGTTCAGGTACGTGTCATGCTGCCCGGCCGCGGACATGCCGGGCAGGTCCTCCACGGTCGCCGAGGACCGGACCGCGACCGGCACGTTGTCGCCCAGGCTCGCGTAGGCCCCGGCGATCGCCGCCGCCGTCGGGGCCGGCACGGGCTGCCTAGCGAACAGCTCACCAATGCGCGCGGCGGCCGCGTCGAAGGTGGCCGCGTCGGAGACGTCGACGGCGGATATGGCCGCCAGCACCGGCTCGAGCAGGCCCCCGCTAGCGACGAAATCGAGGTACGCGCCGGTCGTCACGTCGAACCCGGGCGGGACCCGGAACCCGGCGCGGGCCAGGCGGGCCAGCGAGGCGCCCTTGCCGCCGACCACCGCGGACGTCGCGCCCGGATCGCCCAGAGCCATGACTGGCGGCACCTGAGCACCCACGAGATACCTCCCTATCCCCCCGTTCGGCCCGAATCGTCAGGACTGAATGATGCCAGCTCACTCAGCCGGGCGCGAGGTTACGCCCATGGACATCAGCTATGCGTACGTGATAACGGGGCGAGCCTAGGCGGGGCGAAGGCCGCGGAGACCCCGTGTTCGGTAGGTACCCGATGTGCCGGATCCACCGATACGCGGCGAAAGGCCCCGTGATCGAGAACGACGACGGGATAGAGCGTGCCCGGCTCCGCGAGCGGGACACCGCCACCCGCGCACTATCTACTCTCCTGCGCCGCGACGCACGCTGATCCAGGCCGTGGCCGCGAGCTGCCCGGGGTGCTGCGCAGCCAGTGCCGCAGCTCGGCCTGGCTGGCCGGCAGGGCGGCAGACCGCTAATTTGACCTTGACCCTGGGGGAAGCCGCACAGTCTGGGGAGCCGGGCGCCGGCCCGGCACGAGGGAGCCGTCCGTGGACCTGATGAGCATCGGTGAGTTCGCCAGGCTGTCCCGCCTGTCGGCGAAGGCGCTGCGCCTGTATGACGAGCTGGGACTGCTGCCGCCCGCCCAGGTCGATCCGGACTCTGGTTACCGCTGGTATGCCGCCGGTCAGCTGGACAACGCTCGGCTGGTCGCGTCGCTGCGCCAGATCGGAGTGCCGCTGGCGCAGATCCAGCTGATCCTCGGCCTGGAGCCGGAGGCCGCCGCGGCGCAAGTCGGCGCTTACTGGTCAGGGGCTGAAGCCGATCATGCTGCCCGCCGGGACCTGGCCGGCTACCTCGTTGACCGCCTGGCTGGAAAGAGGAACGTCATGTACGAGGTCAAGGTCCGCGATATCCCCGCCCGCAGCCTGCTCTGCCTGCTGCGGCATGCCAGCACTCAGCAGGAAGTCTGGGAC